>NZ_DFLC01000011.1:0-38048 GCF_002374005.1 Fibrobacter sp. UBA3629
ACATCCTCGGTTACTTCCGTACTTTCGAACAGGAAGTCGATGCCCAGAACGGCAAGGAAGTCCGCGGTTACCACAAGCCGATTATGTTGGCCGGTGGTCTCGGCAACATCAAGCACCAGCATATCGAGAAGGGCCACATCGACCCGGGTGACCACCTGATTGTGCTCGGCGGTCCGGCAATGCTTATCGGCCTCGGTGGCGGTGCTGCCAGCTCCGTGCAGAACGGTGCCGGTAACGAATCTCTCGACTTTGCCTCCGTGCAGCGCGAAAACCCCGAAATGGAACGCCGCTGCCAGGAAGTCATCGACCGCTGCTGGGCGATGGACGAAGAAAACCCGATTACGTTCATTCACGACGTGGGTGCAGGTGGACTTTCGAACGCCTTCCCGGAACTCGTGAACGATGGCGGCCTCGGCGGTAAGTTTGAACTCCGTAACGTGCCGAACGATGAACCGGGTATGAGCCCGTTCGAAATCTGGAGTAACGAATCCCAGGAACGCTATGTGATTGCAATCGCCGGCGACAAACTCGATGTGTTCGACGCGATTTGTAAGCGTGAACGTTGCCCGTATGCCGTGGTGGGCGAGGCCATCCCCGAAAAGCACTTGACGCTTACCGACAAACACTTCGGCACGACTCCGATTGACATGCCGCTGGGCGTGCTCCTCGGTAAGCCGCCCCGCATGATCCGTAACGAAAAGAGCCAGAAGCGTCCGCTGAACTCCACGGTGGTTCCGGCTGACGTTTCCATTAAGGATGTGGCACACCGCGTGCTTGCAAACCCGACCGTCGCCGACAAGACGTTCCTCATTTCTATCGGTGACCGTAGCGTGACGGGTATGATTTGCCGCGACCAGATGGTTGGTCCGTGGCAGGTGCCTGTCGCCGACTGCGCCGTGACAAGCGCAACGCTCGACTCGTACGAAGGTGAAGTGATGAGTATGGGCGAACGCGCTCCGGTTGCCTTGATTTCTCCGGCTGCCGCTGCCCGCATGACGGTGGCGGAATCCCTCACGAACATGGCTGCCGCTTGCGTACCTGATATGGGTCGCGTGAACTTGTCCGCAAACTGGATGGCAACGCCGAACTACGAAGGCGACGGCGCCGACTTGTACGAAGCCGTAAAGTCCATCGGTATGGAACTCTGCCCGGAACTTGGCATTACGATTCCGGTGGGTAAGGACTCCATGAGCATGAGCACCGTGTGGTCTGACGCTCAGGGTAGCCACCGTGTGACCGCTCCGATTTCGCTCGTTATCAGTGCCTTTGCTCCGTGCGCCGACGTGCGCAAGACGCTTACCCCGCAGCTGTTGCAGGATAAAGATTCTACGCTCGTTCTCGTGGACCTCGCTCGCGGTAAGAACCGCATGGGTGCTTCCATTGCCGCTCAAGTTTACTGCAACCTCGGCGATAAGGCTCCGGATGTCGATAGCGCTAAGGAACTCCGTGCCTTCTTCGAAACCATCCAGAAGCTCAATGCGGCAGGCAAGATTATGGCCTACCACGACAAGAGCGATGGCGGCCTCTACACGACGCTTGCCGAAATGGCGTTCGCCGGCCACGTGGGCGTGACGGTGAAGGCCGAAGCCCTCAAGGGAAACCTCATCGACGCCCTCTTCAACGAAGAACTGGGTGCCGTGCTCCAGGTGAAGAATGCCGACCTTGCGGCTGTGCGCGACGCATTTGCTGCCGCTGGTCTCGGCGATACGGTTTCTGAAATTGCAACGCTCAACGATTCTTACAACTTGGTCATCGGCGACTACGCCGAAGGCCTCTCGGATCTGCGCGCCATCTGGAGCGACACGACCCGCCGCATCGCGGCCCTCCGCGATAACCCGGATTGTGCCGAAAGCGAATACAAGCTCAAGTTGGAACAGGACAATCCGGGTATCACGCCGAAGGTCACCTTCGACGTGGCGGCGTCCGCCAAGATTGTGAAGGACTACGCAAGCCGCCCGAAGATGGCAATCCTCCGTGAACAGGGCGTGAACGGCGAACTCGAAATGGCTGCCGCCTTCCAGAAGGCAGGCTTTGAATCTATCGACGTTCACATGACCGACATTCTCGAAGGTCGCGTAAGCCTCAAGGACTTCAACGGTCTCGTGGCTTGCGGTGGCTTCAGCTACGGTGACGTTCTCGGTGCTGGCGAAGGCTGGGCCAAGAGCATCCTCTTCAACCCGAAGGCCCGCGCCGAATTTGAGGCTTACTTCAACCGCAAGGATACCTTCACGCTGGGCGTCTGTAACGGCTGCCAGATGGTCTCTAACCTCAAGGACTTGATTCCGGGTGCCAAGCACTGGCCGCGCTTTGTGCAGAACCTCTCCGAACGCTTCGAAGCCCGCTTCTGCACGCTCAAGGTCGAAGACACTCCGGCTGTGCTCCTCAAGGGCATGGCAGGCTCCGTGCTCCCGATTGCGGTCGCACACGGCGAAGGCCGCGCGGAATTCGCTAGCCGCGAAGCCGCCGAAGCCTGCCTGAAGACCGGTCTCGTGGCGCTGCGTTACGTGGACGGCAAGCACGAATACACCGAACGCTACCCGCTGAACCCCAATGGCTCTCCGTTCGGCATCAACGGCCTCTGCTCCGAAGACGGTCGCGCCCTCGTGATGATGCCGCACCCCGAACGCGTGTTCCGTACCTGCCAGTACTCCTGGCACCCGGCAGAATGGGGCGAAGACGGCCCGTGGATGCAGTTGTTCCGCAACGGCCGTATCTTTGTTGGGTAATTCTTCGGGGAAGCATGTCCCGCTTGAAAGCTATAGCCTTTTTTGTCATGCTGTCGGCTTTTGGCGCTTCTGCGTCATTTGACAGCAATGACAATCCGTGGGAAAAATCCCCATTCCAAAAGGCTAGCGATGCGAAAGTTCCGAAAAAGGACAGCGTGGAGAGCGCCGCACCCAAAGCAAGCAAATGGGAACGTTATTTTACGGATAAGCGCGACGGCCGGAAATACGAGATTGCCGTTATCAACAAGAAGGCCTGGATGGCGGAGAACTTGAGGTACCGCAGTTCCAATAGCGAATGTTTCAACGGTGAAGAATTAAACTGCAAGGAAGAAGGCGGTCGCTTCTATACATGGGCGTCTGCGATGGGCGTTGAATCGAAATGCAACATTTCGGAATGCAAATTGTTGGCCAAGCCCTATATTCGTGGTGTCTGTCCCGAAGGCTGGCATATCCCAAGCGATGCCGAATGGAAGGAAATGCTCTATTATGTCAAAAGCAAGGCTGGCTCGCTTGCAACCCGGGCCTTAAAATCGACCTACGGATGGAAAAGGGAAAACGGGACGAACGAATCGCATTTTAATATATATCCGTCGGGTTTCAGGTTCATGAGCGGAAACTTCCTGGATCGCGGGGTGACTGCGAAATTCTGGAGCACCTCGCAGTTGAATGCCAGGTCTGCAAGGAGCTACGTCCTTAGGGAATACTATAGGGACACCTCGTATATGTACCCCGATGAAGAATACAAGGAAAACGAGCTCAATGTCCGCTGTGTCGCGGACGAATAACCGCTACGGAAAAAAACAAACCGCAGAAGGTATAGTCCTGCGGCTGGTGTAATTTGTTGCTGGAATTCTAGAAGCTGAATCCCGCGACGATGTTGTTGCTCAGGAACGGCAGGAATCCGAGCGCTACGACGGCGATGCTGAGTGCCACGATGACTGCGCGTTGACGACGCGTGAGGCGTAGCGGTGTAAGGTGTCCGTCGGGCTCGTCGACCCAGGCGCTCTTGATAAGCTGTATGTAGTAGAACAGAGCGAGAACGTTGTTCAAGACGGCGAAGGCGACCAGCATGTAGTGGCCGGTAGAGGCTCCGCTGTAGAACAGGTGAAATTTGCCGAAGAATCCCGCAAGTGGCGGAATGCCGGCGAGGCTGAACATCGAAATCGCAAGCGAGATGGCGAGGCTTGGGTTCTGCTTCGAAAGACCGCGCAACGAAGCGAAAGTCTCTTCGCGGTGGTGCCCGATGATGCCGAACACGAAGAATGCGAGGTAGTTCGAGACCGCGTAGACGAACAGGTAGTAGATGATGGCCGTTTTTGCCGTGGCGGCAGGGCCGAGGAGGGCGACCATGATGTAGCCCGCCTGTGCAATGGAACTGTAGGCCATGAACCTGCGGAGTCTGCTCTGCTTCAGGGCGCCAAGGTTACCCACGAAGAGCGTGGTGCCGGCTAGGAGCGCAATGAGCGGTGCTATCTGTTCCTGGATGGGGGCGAGGGGGCCGAAAACGAGCACCACGAGGAATGCGATGGCGGTTGCCTTCGAGGTGACGGAAAGGACTGCTGTGACGGGAGTCGGCGCGCCTTCGTAGACGTCCGGGGCCCAGGTGTAGAAGGGGAACAGCGTGAGCTTGAATCCGATTCCGCAGAAGAGGAAGAGTACGGCAACCCAAAGGAGCGGGCTTGTGCCAGATGCCACGGCGGTCTGGATTTCGCTAAAGTGGAGAGAGCCTGCGAAACCGTAGAGGTAGCTGAATCCGAACAGTTCGAAAGCGGTGGCGACGGAACCCATCAGGATATACTTGGTGGCCGCTTCGCTTCCGAGCTGGTCCTTCTTGTTCCAGGCGGTGAGCGCATACATCGGGATGGTCGCGATTTCGAGGCCGAGGAAGAAGGTGAGCATGTCGCATGCCGAAACGACGGTCACGCCGCCGAAGGTCGCGAATGCGATGGCTCCGATGAATTCTGCAATCTGGTGCATCTGCGGTTTGCCGTCGGCTCCGTGCTCGAAGTAGTCCTTTGCAAACCACATGCCGAGAATGGCGCTCACGAGGAGCACCTCGCGCATGAGTACGCCGAAGTCGTCGATACGCCAGTTGCTGATGAAGAACCGGCCTTCGCCGCTAGCAAGCGGGATGAAGTTCAGCAAGATGAAAATGGCGATGAAACCGAAATTTGCGATACGCCAGGGCATCTTGGATTGCGCGTTGCAGAAGAGGCGGCTCCCGATGACGATGAACGGGAAAATCAGCAACAGCAGGTCGGGAATAAGAAAGTGTGACGTTGAAAAATCGAACATGGTTTAACCTCCAATCCCGCCGATGACGGGCTGGGTGGCTGCAGAAATCTTTGCAAATATCGGGGCGATACTCCAGTCGAGCATGTCGGAAATCCAGCCGGGGCAAATGCCGATGAACAGGAGGCATGCGACAAGCACGACGATGACGAGCTTTTCGCGGAAGCATCCGTCGGTGAGACTCTCGTATTTTTGCGGGAGCGGGCCGTGGAGCATGCGGTTAGCCGTCTGCAGGATGTAGACAGCGGTCGTCGTAATGGAGAGGATAGCGAGAATCGTGACGATGCGCGTGAGGGTCGAATCCTGTTGGAAGGCGCCGATGAAGATAGTGCTTTCGGCGATAAACCCGCTGAATCCCGGCAGTCCGAGGCCCGCAAAGCCTGCGAGTACGAAACCGACGCCGAGGAAGGGCATCTTGCGCATGATGCCGCCCATCTGCGTGATGTCGCGGGTGTGCGTGCGTTCGTAGATCATGCCGATGGTCGCGAAGAAGAGGCCCGTGAGGAATCCGTGCGAAATCATCTGGAGGCTGGCGCCGCGCAGGCCGACCGGCGTAAGTGCCGCAAGGCCCAAGAAGATGAGGCCCAGGTGGCTGATGGAACTGTAGGCGGTGATGTACTTGAGATCCTTGTGGCGGAGCGCGATGAAGGGGCCGAGAACCACGTTGAAGATGAGGAGCGCCACCACGTAGGGGAGCCAAATCTTTGCCGCTTCGGGCATGAGGAACATGGCGACGCGGAGACATCCGTAGGCTCCCATCTTCATCATCACGCCGGCGGCGAGCATGGAGACGGCCGTCGGGGCGGCGGAGTGGCCGTCCGGACTCCAGAAGTGGAATGGGAACAGGGAACTCGATACGGCGAATCCCATGAACATGAGCGGGAAGGCCCACATCTGGAATTCCATCGGGAGTGTCACCTTGGAAAGCTCCATGATACTCCAGCTGTTTACGCCGCCTTCGAAGTAGAGTCCGAAGAGGGTCGCGAGAATCATGGAAGATCCGAATGCGAGCGTCAAGGTGAGCTTCTTGCCACCGTAGTCGCGCTTGCCGCTGCCGTAGCAGGCGATCATCAGGTACATGCAGAGCGCTTCCATCTCGTAGAATACGAAGAACAGCACGAGGTCGAAGCTCATGTATACGCCGTAGACACTCGTTGCAAGAATCTGGATGAGCGCGAAGAATACCTTCTGGTTGCCCTTGATCCTGTAGCTTACGAGGACTCCTGCCCATACGATGAACGCGGTGAGCGCGAGCAGCAGCATGTTGAGGCCGTCGGCCCCCACTATATAGTGGGCATTGAACATCGAAAGCCAGGGAATGTCAGTAAAGAACCGAAGCAGGAGCGGTGCCGCGACTTCGTTTGCGGAAACGCTTCCTATGGCGTAGACGCGGAAGGTGAGGTAGCAGACGATGCCGAGAACGAGGGTCGCGGAGGCGGTGTGGATTCCGCGGAGCAACCTTTCGCGAGCCGCCGGAATGGGAATGCAGGCGAGAACCGTGACGAGCGGGATGACCCAGATGAGGTTAAAAAGTATTGTATCCATATTGCACCTACAGGGGAAGCTGGCCGAAGAAACGCCAGAGGAGAACGCCCACAATCAGTGTGCCGAGGTAGAAGGGGAGATAGCCCGCCTGTGCCGTGCGCACAAGGTCGCCCAGCTTGTGGATGAACCAGACGGAAAATGCGAGCAGGCCTTCGATGACGTAATCGTTGAAGGCGCGTGCCACCCATGCGATGCCGCCGAAAATGAACTGGCGCACGACGGTGTAGTACATCTCGTCGAAATAGAACTTGTGGTAGATGACCTTGTAAATGCCGCTTCGGTTCGTCTCGTCGAGCGCGCGTTCTATTTTCGCCTTCGGACTTGCATAGAGGAACCAGGCGATAAGGAGTGCGATAATGGCGACTGCTACGGCGACAAACGGTATCCACTCCGCATGGGCGAGCTTGAGCATCACGGGAACGTGCAGATTTCCCGGCGTGAAGTACTTTTCGAAGAGTCCCTTGCCGAGGAGACCGCTCAGGAGTGCGGGAACGGCCAATACGACAATGGGGAGCGTCATTGCAAAATCTTCGTGCACATGGCCTGCGCGAACGCCCTCATGGCGCGGTTCTCCGTGGAAGGCGAGGAAGAACAGGCGGAACATGTAGAACGTGGTGAGCCCGCTCGTGAGGAGGGCAAGCGCAAATACCGCATAATGTTGGCCCTGGAAGGCGGTGAGGATGATTTCGTCCTTCGAGAAGAAACCGGAGAACGGCGGAATTCCCGAAATCGCGAGCACGGAAATGAGGGTGCAGATGTAGGTGACTGGCATCTTCTTGCGGAGTCCACCCATCGCATCGAGGTCGTTCGTATGCACCTGGTGGATGAGGCTGCCCGCGATAAGGAACAGGCTGCACTTGAAGAAGGCGTGCGTGAAGATGTGGAAGGTCGATGCCGTCCAGCCCGTGGTGAACACGGCCTGGCCGATCTTGCATGCTCCGAGAGCGAACATCATGTAGCCGAGCTGCGATAGCGTGGAGTAGGCGAGGATTCGCTTGATATCCTTTTGCGTGCAGGCTATGACGGCGGCAAACACCATCGTGAAGGCGCCTACCCACATGATGAGCGTGAGTGAATCCCCGCATGCAGCGAAGAACGGGAAGAGTCGGGCGACCAGGTATACGCCTGCGACCACCATCGTTGCGCTGTGGATGATGGAGGAGACGGGAGTCGGGCCTTCCATCGCGTTCGGGAGCCAGATGTGCATCGGGAACATGGCCGACTTGCCCCAGCCGCCGGTAAAGATGAGGATTGAACCGAGGATGAGCGCGCTTGCCTGCGACATCTCGATGAGCCCGAGGTTGATTGTTCCCGAGCGGAAGTCGGAGAGCGAAAGCGAGTTGATGGTCGAGAAATCGAAACTCCCGATTACGTAGCTTACGAGCACGATGCCGAGCAGGAAGAAGCTGTCGGCAAATCGCGTGAGGATGAACGCCTGCTTGGAGGCGCTTACCGCGGAGGGCTTGTGGTACCAGAAACCGATGAGCAGGTAGCTGGAAACGCCCACGAGCTCCCAGAAGATGAACATCTGGAAGAGGTTGGTCGCAACGACGAGCCCGAGCATGCTGAAGCTGAACAGCGAAAGCAGGGCGAAGAATCTGCCCATCGCGCGGTCCTCTCGCATGTAGCCCAGACTGTAGATGTTCACCATGAAGCTGATGAACGTGACGACCACGAGCATCATCACCGAGAGCGGATCCACGAGCATCCCGATTTTTGCGACGAGGTCGCCTGCGAACGGGAGGAAGTTGAACTCGAAGAGCGTCGCCTTCTGCGGGGCGTATGTCGAGGTGAAGTAGTGGATGGCGACCGTGATGGCCGATGCCGCGGCAATGCCGTTGCATGCGATGGCGAATGCGGCCGCGGCCTTCGCGTTTCGGTTGCCGAGGAAAAGCCCGTTTACGACAAATGTCAGAAGCGGGAGTAGGAAAATGAGGTAGGAGAGGGTGATGTCGTTAATCATGGAGGTCCCTCAACTGGTCGGCGTCAAGGCTCTTGTGGCGACGGTACATGGTGACGATGATGGCAAGCGCGATTGCCATTTCGCAGGCTGTCACGGCGATGACGAAAATGCTGAAGAGCGCACCTGCCGTTGCATCGTGCGCGGTAAAGTAGGCAAAACTGATAAAGTTGATGTTTGCTGCGTTCAGCATGAGCTCGATGGAAATGAGCATGCCGATGAGGTGACGCCTGCGCATGAGGCCCCAGACTCCGATACCGAACAGCAGGAAGGCAAGAATCAGGCAGTTCATCAAGTTCATTGTTGCACCGCCTTTTCTTTTTCGACTTCGTCCTTGCTCTTGCGTGCGACAGTGATGGCGCAGATGAGCGTCATTAGAAGAAGGATGCTCACCACCTCGAACGGGATGATGAATCCGTCGGGTCCGTAACCGAGAAGCCTCATCGCGATGGGTTCAAGCCCGGAGTAGTTTTCCGGGGAACTGACGGCGCCGCTTGCAAGTTCGGGCGTCGGCAAGATGCACTTGACCATCACGAGTACAAAAGCGATGGAAAGCGCGAATGCGGCAAATACGCGCGGGATTTTTGTGGCGAAGGCGTCTTCGCCCAAGTGGCTTGTCAACAGGATGGTGAACACCACGAAGATGACGACACCACCCACGTAGACCATCACCTGCGCAAGTGCGATGAATTCCGCATGCAAGAGCAGGTAGAGGATGGCTGTCGCGACAAAGCTGAAAATCAGGAACACGGCGCTCTGCAGAATATTCTTCACGGCAACGGTGCAGACGGCGGTAAAGAGCATTACGGCTGCGACCACGTAGAACGCGATGTCCATGCCTCCCATGGGGAAGGCAAGCGGAAGGTCCGGCAACTGCAGGCCGGGCAAATTCAGGTTCGGGAACATTAGCCTTGTCCCTCCTTCTTGTTCAAGATCATTTCGAGAGTATTCGGGTCCGTCGTTGCAACCTCGAAATCCTGGTTCATTCGGATGGCGCCGAACGGACAGGCTTCGACGCAGAGCCCGCACTGGGTGCAGCTCGCGAAGTGGTACACGTAGCGGCCCAGCACCTTCTTGCCCGCGATATTCTTGGTCGAGAGCACGTTGATGGATGCGTTCGGGCAGGCGCGTTCGCACATGCCGCAGGCGGTACAATGGTTGTTCCCGTCTGCATCCTCGATCATTTCGAGGCGTCCGCGGTAGCGCGGATGCATCCGAAGAGTCTTCCTGTTCTCGGGGTACTGTTCGGTGACGATGCGCCTCGGGTCGAAGAAATACTTGAGCGAAACGGAAAGCCCGCACATGAGGCTCCACGGCCCCGTGATGCAACGCTTGAAGTAGCGCTTGAAATATTGTAGTAAGGTAATATTCTCTTGCATAGCAAACTCCCGCCTAACCACAGACCACGATGTATGCCGCGCCGGCAATGAGCAGCACGAGGTTCACGGGCAACAAAAACTTCCATTCGAAATCCATGAGCTGGTCGACGCGCGGACGCACGAACGTCCAGCGGACCATCATGTAGCACCAGATCATGAAGAAGACTTTCGCGAAGAACCACACGACGCCGGGGACCATGTTGAGATAGTTGTCCACGAACGCGACTCCGATGCAGGGCGGTAAAAATCCGCCGAGGAAGCACGTGGTGGCAAGAGCCGAGTTCGTGACGAGCGCGATGTATTCGGCGAGGTAGAACATGGCGAACGGCGTGCCGTTGTATTCCGTGTGGTATCCGCCCGTGAGTTCCTGCTCCGCTTCGGCGATATCAAAGGGCGCGCGGTTCATCTCGGCGGTCGAAGAAATGAAGAAGAGGATGAAGGCGATGATGCCGAGGACGGGAATCTTGAAGATCCACCAGTCGGAAATGGTGCCTTCTTGGCCGAGCGTGATGCTCATGAGGTTCGTGGAACCCGAAATCATTACGACGAACAGGAGGATCATCGTGAACGAAATTTCGTAGCTGATCATCTGGGCGCCGCTGCGGAGGGCGCCGAGCAGGGAGTACTTGTTGTTGCTGCTCCAGCCGCCGAGCAAGATACCCAACACGCCGAATCCGTTCACCGCGATGATGAGCGGGATTCCCATCGAGACGTCCGCAACGACGAGGTCGCGACCGAAGGGGATGAGCGCGCATACGATGAAGGGGGCGATAAGGACGATGAGCGGGGCGAGGTAGAACATCAATTTGTCTGCACCGCTCGGGGCATACACTTCCTTGAAGAGCATCTTGAGCACGTCGGCGATGGTCTGGATGGTTCCGTGCCAGCCGAGACGCATGGGGCCAAGGCGGCATTGCACGTGGGCGCACACCTTGCGTTCCATGTAGATGAGGATCGGGGCAGAACCGATGTTTACCGCGCAGACGGCGATGACGCAGATGAGCGCATTCACCAGGAAGGCGACGATGCTGTTGAGCGTATCGCTCTGGATGCTAGCGGGCAGGTATTCCGCGAGCCTGGGGACCATTTCGCGGACAAAGTCGCCGACGGGGTTTGTAATGGAGGGAACGAACATAAACTACCTGTCAATTTCGGGAATCACGGGGTCGAGGGTCGCCATGATGGTAACGAGGTCCGAAACCTTGTGGCCTTGCACCATCTTGTTGAGCGCGGCGATATGCGGGAAACTGGGCCCTCGCGTGTGGATGCGGTAGGGCTTCTCGCCGGTGGTGGCTGCGACCACGTAGGTCGCATAGAGTCCCTTTGCCGTCTCGATTTCGCTGTAGTAGCGGCCCACGGGGAGTCGCACCGGCTTTTCCTTGGATCTCCACGGACCGTCTTTCGGGAACTTGTCGATGCACTGCCTCAGGATCTTCATGGATTCGTGGATTTCGGCAATGCGGATTTTGTAGCGGTCGTAGCAGTCCCCGTTATGGAACACGGGAATGTCGAAGTCGAACTGGTCGTAGATGCTGTAGGGGTTCGCGCGGCGGACGTCGAATTCGACTCCGCTTGCACGCAGTACCGGCCCCGAGCATCCGTAGGCGATGGCGTCTTCCTTGGAGAGGACTCCGATGCCGATGCTTCTTTCGAGCACGATGATGTTTTTCGAGAGGAAGCGCTCGTAGTCGCGCATGGCGTCTTCGAGATGGTCGAGGAAGGCTTTTACGCGCGGAATGAACGTGTCGGGCACGTCGTAACGGCTTCCGCCCGGCCTGAAGAAGTTTGTAGTGAGGCGCGATCCTGTCACTTCTTCCAGGATGTCGTGAATCATCTCGCGTTCCTTGAACCCGAAGAGGAGGCATGTCTGTCCGCCGAGGTCGCCGCCGAAGCAGCCGTAGAATACGAGGTGAGATGCGATGCGGCCCAGTTCCTGTAGCATCACGCGGATGTATTCTCCCTTTTCGGGGACGCCTACGTTCATGCCCTTTTCGAGCGCGATGACGACACCCAGGTTGTTCTGGATGGCGGTGAGGTAGTCCTGGCGGTCGGAAAGCGCGATGTACTGTAGGTAGCTCATCGATTCCGCCTGCTTTTCCATGCCGCGGTGGATGTAACCGAAATGCGGTACAAGTTCAACGATGGTTTCGCCGTCCATGCGTAGCGCAAGGCGGAGTGCGCCGTGCGTACTCGGGTGCTGCGGCCCCATGTTGATAAAGAATTCTTCGGTATTGGTTTCGCGCTGGATGCGGAATCCGGGAGGCAAGTTCGAGAAACGTGGCTGGATCATACGGGCCTCCTGATCATTTCCGGGTGCGTAAAGTCCTTGCGCAGGGGGAACCCGACAAAATCCTTGTCAAGGAATATGCGGCGCTGGTCGGGGTGGCCTTCGAAGTTGATTCCGAACATGTCGTAGACTTCGCGTTCCTTGAATTCTGCGGCGGGATAGAGATGGCTTACTGTAGGCACGCTCGCCAGGAGCGATGTCGCGCGCTTTTCTTCTGGAATGCTGAAGTCCTTTTTCAGCTGCACGCAGAGGAATATCTTGTGTCCGATTTGTAGGCTCCGGAGCTGTGTCACCAGGTCGAAATGGTCGTCGTAGTCGATGGCTGTCACGTCAATCAGGAAGTCCATCTTGAATTCAGGATCGTTTTTCACGAATTCGGTCACGGCTACATAGTCCTCGGGTTCCACCATCACTTCGAGCGGCCTGTCGGCGGGCGCGTTTGCAAGCACCGTCTCAATGGGATCTTCGCTGTGGGTGTGGAAGGTGATGCCGGGGAACTTGTCGTGCAGTTTCTGGTAGAGTTCGAGCTGCGTGAGGCCCACCCTGCGGAACGGCTTGCGTTCCACTTCGGGGAAGTCTTCCTTCTTCACGCGGACAGGCTTGAATGTGCTCTTGTAATCGGGGTTCTCTTCCTTGAACTTCGCTCGCGCCTCGGCCATCTCCTCGTCCTTCATCTCTTCGAGTGCGGCCCAGGTTTTTGCGGCTTCGCGGTAGCGGTCCATGGTGGAGACGTCTTTCGGCTGGCCTTCGTGCCACGGGTGGCGGCAGGTCTCCTTCAAAATCTTTTCGCGTAGGGTGAGTAGCCCGTGGAAAAGCGCTTCGGGACGCGGCGGGCATCCGGGAACGAACACGTCGACCGGAATCAGGTTCTGCGCTCCGCGGACGACGGCGTAGTTGTCATAGATGAACGGTCCGCCGCTGATAGTGCATGCGCCCATCGCGATGGCGTACTTGGGGCCGGGAATCTGTTCCCAGAGCATCTGGATGGCGGGGGCCATGCGGCGGGTGATTGTACCTGCCAGAATGAAGAGGTCTGCCTGGCGCGGCGATGCGCGGAACACTTCGGAACCGAAACGCGCGATGTCGTAGCGGGCCATGGAACTCGACATCATCTCGATGGCGCAGCAGCTCGTGCCGTAGGTGAGGGGCCAAATAGAATTTGCCCGTGCCCAGTTGACAACGTAGTCGATAGCGTTCACGACATACTTGCCGCCGGGAATCGGGTCGAGTATCTTGGGTGCGAAATTGATTATTCCCATTTGAGGATTCCTTTTTTCCAGGCGTATGCGAGGCCCGAAACGAGGATAGCCATGAAAATGGCGAGGTCGGCGATGACAATCACCGGTGAAAGCGCTGTGTGGCCAGCCATGATTTCCCTGAAGTTCATCATCACGGGGAAGAGAAACAGGGCTTCGATGTCAAAGACCAGGAAGAGGAGCGCGAAGAGGTAGTAGCCCACCTTGAACTGGATGCGGGCGTTTCCGATGGTCTCCATGCCGCATTCGTAGGGGGCCATCTTGTTTTTCGTATTCTTCGTGCGGTAGCCTAGCAGGAGACCGACGACAGTCGCCGCGGCCGCGATAAACGCACCAAGAAAAAGGAAAATGGAGAGTATTATGTATTCAGACATGGGTTGTCCTTAATAGAAATTCTGCAGTTCCTGCACGGTCCCGAAAAGCTGGTTGCCGATCTGGAAACGGTCGATGATATGCTTGAAGAGGTCCTTGAACTCGTCGATGGTCGCCTCCGACATGGCGGTAAGCTTTTCCTGGATGGAACTCACGAATCCGGAGCTCATGGGCTTCGCCTTCATGTCCTGCATGGAACCGCTCCAGCGCTGCAACATGTGGTCGGTTTCGAGACGCGCGATGATATAGCGCGTGGTGGAAAGCAGTTCCTGCAAGAAGTGCACGAGGAAGATTTCTTCTTGCAGAATGCCCCAGCGCTTGTCCTTGGAGTAGAGTGTCGCGATGTCCGCCTTGCCGTAGAATACGGCTGCCTGCGAATATTCGAGACATGTCATGAGCACGTGGTCGAGTCTCTTGATTTCCTGAGCGAGGTTCTTGAACCATTCGGCGTTCATGGCCGACCCGTCGATGTTTCCCTTCGAGTCGAGCGGCATCACTGCTCGGAACGCATAGTAGACTTCCTCGTAGTAGCGGTTGCGCATGCGGCAGCTGAAGGCGCGGTTCTTGAGCGTGTAGTCGCTATGGTGCAGCGGGGTAATCATGTCTTGGACACCTCCCGGACTCCCGAAATCTGTTTAATCTTCGTGACGATGGCGTCGACCTGCTCCTTGCGGAACGCCTTGAATTCCATGCGGATGCGTCCGGAGGATTGCGCGCTTGCAACGCTCATGCGGTCGAGCGAGAGGTCGGAATATTTCAGTTCCTGCAAAATGTCTAGTGTGATGTTCTTGCGGTTGTCCGTGTCGATGGTGAGGTGCGTGGTGAACGGCTGCGTCACGTCGGCGCTCCATTCCACCGCGATCTGCTGGTCGCTCGGCAGGTCCTTGAGGCACGGGCAGGTGATGTTGTGGACTTCGATACCCATCTGCGGCCTGAGGACGCCCACGATCTTGTCGCCCGGGATAGGGGCGCAGCAGTCGGCGAAGTGGATGACGAGGCTTGTTTCCTGGCCAATCTGGAGCGGCATCTCGTCGCGGACGTCGTTTTTCTTGTCTTTCCCGAAGGTGGGGAAGAACCGGAGCGCCATTTCCTTGGGAAGCGACGAACCGCCCGTGATGAACCGGTGGATGTCCTGGAGTGGGAGTTCGCCCTGGCCGATGCGTTCGAAGAAGTCGTCGAGGTTGAAAGTGCCGAAGTACTTGCAGATGTCCATCTCGGAAGGTCGCTTGTCCTTCTCGATTTTTGCAAGGCGCAGTTCGCGTGTCCAAATTTCCTTGCCGAGGCTTCGAGCCTGCTTGGTGATGCTGGTCTTCATCCAGCGGCGCAGTTCCTGCTTCGCCTTTACGGTCTTTACGATGTCGAGCCATTCGGGGCTTGGTTCCTGGCTCGGGCTCTTGAGCACCTGGATGGTGGCCCCGTGCGTCACCACGTGGTCGAGGCTGACCACCTCTTCGTTGATGCGGGCGCCGATGCAATGGAGTCCGAGCTCCGTGTGGACGGCGAACGCGAAGTCGAGGACGATGGCGCCTTCGGGAAGCTCGATGGAGTTGCCCTTCGGGGTAAACACCGTCATGCCCTCGGGCTTAAGGTCGACCTTAAGGAAGTCGAGGTATTCCTTGGAGTCCGAAATTTCAGACTGCAACTTCACCATGTGGTTGAGCCAGGCGAGTTCTTCGCCCTCGTGTTGCGTTTCGAGCTTGTAGGCCCAGTGCGCGGCGAAACCTTTCTCGGCGGTCAAGTCCATGTCCTTCGTGCGTATCTGGACTTCAACCATCTTGTTCTCGGGTCCGATGACCGTGGTGTGGATGCTCTGGTAGAGGTTCGGCTTCGGGGTCGCGATGTAGTCCTTGAAGCGGCTCTGGAGCGGGGTCCACAGGTTATGGACGTAGCCGAGTGCGAGGTAGCATTCGGGGATGGTTTCCACGATGATGCGGATCGCGAAGATGTCGAAGATGTCCTCGAACTGGCAGTCGCGACTGATCATCTTGTTGTAGATGCTGTAGATATTCTTGGTGCGGCCCTGGATGGTGCAGTCGAAATCCTCGAGCGCCATCTTGATTTGCAGAGGCCCGATGACGGACTGCACGTACTTTTCTCGCTTGGCCTTGTTCTCGATAAGGGCGTCGACAATCTTCTGGTATTCGTCGGGATTTACGTACTTGAAGCTCAGGTCCTCGAGCTCGGTTTTCAGCTTGTAGAGACCGAACCTGTGGGTGAGGGGCACGTAGATGTCCAAGGTCTCTTGCGCGATGGCCCTGCGCTTCTCGGGCTTCATGTAGCGCATCGTCCGCATGTTGTGGATGCGGTCTGCGATCTTGATCATGATGACGCGCGGGTCTTTCGCCATCGCGGTGATAAGCTTGCGGTAGGTCTCCGCCTTCTGCGCGGTCTTGTTTTCTTCCTGTGCCGCGGTAATCTTGGTGACTGCGTCCACCATGAACGCCGTGTCGTCGCCGAATTCCGCCGCGATTTCTGCAAGCGTGTGCGGCGTGTCTTCCACCACGTCGTGCAACAGGCCTGCAAGGACCGTCGGCTGGTCCTGCTGCAGTTCGGCGAGGATCTTCGCGACCTCGAACGGGTGCTCGGTGTAGGGCATTCCGCTCTTGCGGTACTGCCCGTCGTGCGCGTCGGCGATGAAGGCAATAGCTTTACGCAGGATGCTCTCGTCGAGCTTCCCGTTCTTCTTGAGGAGCACCTGGATGATGTGTTCCTCGTTGGGAGTAAAGTTTGCCTTGTTCATCGCTTACAATTTATTATATAATGGGGCCCAAAAACGGAAATTAGCGGAAAATAAGCCAAAAATAACGTTGCATTTCCGAGAACGGGCGCAAGGCGATTGCTGTCGGCTCGCCTATATTCTCCATTGTAATATTTTTTTTAAGTGCGACCCCTTGCCAAAAAAACATGGTTGTGACTATGATCCGCGTCACGATTTTGTTGTAAATGCGAACAACGCTTTATGAAAAAAAACGGAACTTTTTTACCCGAGGGGAATTTATTTTATTAGAGCCCGGATAAAGTCGAATGGGCGACTTTAAACTTTGGGGATGGTTATGAAAAAGTGGAAATATATGTTCCCGTTTGCGCTCGTCGCATTCGGAATTTGGGCCTGCGGGGAAGACACTTCGCCCGTGGAATGTACAACTCCGGAATGTCTTGGGGATCAGGGAGGCCTCTCGTCTGCGGGGGATTCCCTTTTGGGGTCTTCTTCTTCGCGTTCAGTCCTTGAAATAAGCCACGAAACCTTCGAAGATGGGGATACCGTCGAGGTCTCGCCGCTTTCGAGCGCGGGGCTTTTGCCGCCGACCGAAAGTTCGTCGTCCGCGGCGCTTCCGCCGCCGTCTTCGGCTGTCGTGGTTTCTTCCAGCTCTTCGCATCATCATTTCTTTAGTTCTTCGGCAGAACTTGTGGTGTCGAGCAGCAGCTCGGCCGCACAGCCGGAATCGCCTTCCTTCGTGGAAGACCACCGCAGCGAATGCCAGATTGGCAACATCCCGACGAGTGTGAACAACGCGAAGCTGCCCGACCCGTTCATGGGTCTCGATGGCAAGCGCATTTCTACGAAGGACGAATGGAAGTGCCGCCGCGAAGAAATCGGCGCGATGCTTGAAAAGCTCATGTTCGGCCAAAAACCGCGCAATCCCGAAAAGGTCGAAGGCTCCTACTCCGGCGGAAAGCTCACCATCAAGGTGACCGACAAGGGCAAGTCCGGCAGCTTCTCTGTAAGCATTTCAAATGCGGGCACCAAGGACAAGCCGAAGCCGGCTCTCATCGGGTTTGGCGGCGGCATGATGGGTGGATGCGGAAGCCTCGGCAATGCAACGAACGGCCTCGATATCGCCATGATTACGTTCAATCCGGATAACGTCGCTCCTGAAAGCGGTGGCGGTATGTTCTTCAACATCTATGGCGGCAATACGGACAAGTACGGCACCATCATCGCATGGGCCTGGGGCGTAAGCCGAATCATCGACGCTCTCGAAAAGACTCCTGAAGCCGGTATCGACGTGCACCACCTCGCCATGACGGGTTGCTCCCGCTGGGGTAAGGGTACGCTTGCCGTGGGTGCTTTCGATGAACGTATCGCTCTTACCATCCCGCAGGAATCCGGTTCCGGTGGCGCTTCCCTCTGGCGTGTGGGCGCCCAGGTCAACAGGCAGAAGGGCAAGCAGTTCGTGCAGGGCCTGAACAGCGCTGGTTCCGAAGGCAAGTGGATGATTTCCTCCTTCAAGAGCTATGATGGCAGGGAAAACACCCTCCCGTTCGACCAGCACATGCTCGTGAGCATGGTCGCCCCGCGTCCGCTTCTCATCATCGATAACGCTGGTCAGGAATGGCTTGGCGAAGTGCCGTCGAACTACTGCGGCCAGGCTTCTCTCGAAACCTACAAGGCTCTCGGCGTGACGGAGAACTACACCTACAGCCAGGAAGGCGGCCACGCCCACTGTTCGCTCCCGAATGGACAGTTCGACGAGGTCAAGGATTTCATGAACAAGTTCCTGCTCGGCAAGGACGCCAAGACGGGCAAGATCGACTACAGCAAGAATACCCAGACCATCAACTTCAACAAGTCTGAATGGATTGACTGGGAAACTCCTGCTTTGAGGTAGTTCTTCTGTTCTTTTTATCAAAATACTCCTGATAAAATCGGACGGGGCTGGGCAACCGGCTCCGTCTTTTTCTATATTTGCGCCGTACAATTCAAGGAGTAGCGAAATGCTCAAATCTACATTGCAACAGACCGATCCGGAAATCTACAACATCATCCAGGAAGAAGCCGAACGCCAGGAATATGGCATCGAACTCATCGCTTCTGAAAACTACACCTCCAAGGCCGTCATGGAAGCCATGGGTTCCGTGCTGACCAACAAGTACAGCGAAGGCTACGTGGGCAAGCGCTACTACGGTGGTAACGAAGTGATCGACAAGATGGAAGCGCTCGCCATCGAACGTTGCAAGAAGCTCTTTGGTTGCGACCACGTGAACATCCAGCCGCTGTCCGGTTCTCCGGCCAACGCCGCCGTGTACTTCGCCGTCCTCAAACCGGGCGACAAGGTCCTCGGCCTCAAGCTCGACCACGGTGGACACCTTTCTCACGGCCATCCGGTGAACTTCTCCGGCATGCTCTACAACTTCGTGCAGTACGAAGTCGACAAGGAAACGGGCCGCATCGACATGGACAAGGTTCGCGAAATCGCTCTCCGCGAAAAGCCGAAGATGATCCTCGCCGGTTTCTCTGCCTACAGCCGCAACCTCGACTGGAAGCGTTTCAAGGAAATTGCCGACGAAGTGGGCGCTCTCACTATGGCTGACATTTCTCACATTGCCGGTCTCATTGCCGGTAAGGCTATCGAATCTCCGGTGCCGTATTTCGACATCGTGACGACCACGACCCACAAGACTCTCCGTGGCCCGCGTTCCGCTATCATCATGTGCAAGGACCGCACCATCCAGAAGATGGTGAAGGGCGAACTCAAGGAAGTTTCCCTCGCCAAGGAAATCGACAAGGGCGTGTTCCCGGGCATGCAGGGTGGTCCGCATGACCACATCAACGCCGGTAAGGCCGTTGCTTTCCTCGAAGCTCTGCAGCCGGAATTCCAGACCTACGCCAAGAACGTCATCAAGAACGCTCAGGCCATGGCCGACGAAATGATGAAGCTGGGCTACAAGGTCATCAGCGACGGTACCGACAACCACCTCATCGTGGTGGACATGACCTCCAAGGGCGTTTCCGGTAAGGAAGCCGAAGTCGCGATGGAAAAGGTCGGCATCTCCTGCAGCCGTTCTACAATCCCGTTCGATCCGCGCAAGCCGATGGATCCGTCCGGAGTGCGTCTCGGTACTGCTGCTATCACGACCCGTGGCTTTGACGAAGAAGATACCCGCGAAGTGACCCGCATCATCGACCGCTGCATCAAGGCCAAGGACGACGATGCCGCTCTCGCTAAGATCCGCGAAGAAATCGTGGCTCTCTGCAAGAAGCATCCGCTTTACAAGTAAGATAATTCGCGTCTGCTAAAGAAATTGCCTTCGGTTAAGCCGGGGGCTTTTTTTATATTTACCTCGGATAATAGGAGGAAATATGCCTAAACTGTCACCCTGGAGCAAGCGGAGCGCCGCGATAGGGTCCATTTTACTTGTCTTGTCGATGTTTGTCGCCTGCGGTGACGACGACAGCGATTTTATCTCGCGCCCGGACGGGAAGGAGTCTTCGTCCAGCGGGAAAGAGATTGCCTCGAACTCTTCTAGTTCTCGCAATGGCAAGTCCAGCAGCAGTTCCGCAAAGGCGAACGGCAGTGAATACGACGCAATTGCAAATACGCTCAAGGACCTGCGCGACGGCCAGACTTACAGGACCGTGAAGATTGGTGACCAGGTATGGATGGCGGAGAACCTGAACCTTGAAACGGATAAAAGTTTCTGCTACAACGATTCTGTCGAATATTGTGACAAGTACGGTCGGCTTTATACATGGGCCGCTGCGATGGATAGTGCTGGAACGTGGAATACGAATGGCAAGGGCTGCGGATATGGCAAGGCTTGCGCACCGACATACACATTCCCAGTGCGTGGCGTTTGCCCCGACGGTTGGCATCTGCCTAGCAAAGCTGAATGGGAAGAGTTGCTCGACGCTGTCGGTGATTCGTCGAATGTTGGAAAAATACTCAAGTCCACATCAGGTTGGAGAAGTGGCAACGGAACGGATGATTTCGGGTTCTCGGTGCTCCCTGCTGGTGACGGGTGGCTCTACAATGGGACTTACGAAGACGAGGGCGTCCGTGTGTTTTACTGGATTTCTACGGAGCGCAATAGCGCCTACGCGTACTTCATTGCCTTTTACAACAACAGCGACGGTACGTACATCTCTAGGAATCGTAAGGACAACGAGTTCATGGTTCGTTGCGTCAAGGACAATCCCGACAGCAAATCGGCGAAGTCATCGGGTATAATCAATTTGGCGATTCCGTGCAAGATAGAGGAGGAAGACAACTGCGAATACGGAGAATTGGTGGATGACCGTGATGGTCAGACCTATAAGACAGTTAAGATTGGCGACCAGGAGTGGATGGCTGAGAGCTTGAATTTTGAAACGGACTCCAGCTTCTGCTACAATCTAGCGGACAGCAACTGCACCAAGTATGGTCGGCTTTATTCATGGGCTGGGGCGATGGACAGTGCAGGTACATGGAGTTTGAATGGCAAAGGGTGTGGCTATAAAGTGGAATGTTCACCGACGTACCCTGTGCGTGGCGTTTGTCCCGACGGCTGGCACCTGCCTAGCAAAGCAGATGCCGAGACACTATTTGTGGCTGTGAGCGGAAATGTCGACAACACGTCTTATTCATGGCCAGGAGTCGGCGCAGTTCTCAAGTCCACCAGCAGTTGGGATGACTATGATGGCGAAAGTGGCAACGGAACGGATGATTTCGGATTCTCGGCGCTCCCTGCCGGCGTCAGGTTTGACGATGGATATGGATATAACAGCTACAAGGGCATCGGAGCTAGCTACTGGAGTTCTACAGAGAATAGTAGCATTTATGCGTATTCAATGGTTTTTAGCAACAGGCACGGCGATGCAGACTTGCTTCCCGGCTCTGAGAACCGCTGGCTGCCCGTCCGTTGCGTCAAGGACTAACTTTAGGAGAAATTATGCGCTCCCTTTGGCTTGGAATTCTTACTTGTGCGGCGATGCTTGTCGCCTGCGGTGACGACGACAACGATTTTGTGACTCGTCCTTCGGACGATTCGTCTTCGAGCGTGTGCAAGGATTGCGATGATGAGTCTTCGTCCAGCAGCAGATCTACGAAATCTTCGTCCAGCGTCACACCGAAGTCGAGCGGTTCCTCAAAGGTCCCTGAGCTTGCCGAAGGGTCCAGTAGCAGTTCGGTGAAGTCTTCTTCTAGTTTGGTGACTTTGGCGACTCCGTGCAAGACTGATAGCACGGATACTTGCGAATATGGCGAGTTGATGGACGACCGCGACGGGCAGACTTACAAGACGGTGAAGATTGGTGACCAGTGGTGGATGGCACAGAACCTCAACTATGAAACGGACTCTAGTTTTTGCTACAAGGACAAAGAAATCTACTGCACCAAGTACGGAAGGCTTTACTATTGGGCTTCGGCAGTAGACAAATCGGAAGACGAATGTGGCTATGCCCATAGATGTTCTTTGCCACCGGGAAATATCCAGGGCGTATGCCCCAGCGGTTGGCACTTGCCCAAGAAACCAGAATGGGAGACTTTGCTCTCGGCTGTTGGTGGACGATTGACGGCTGCCAAGGTGCTCAGGTCATCTATCAGCGAGTCTCGTGATTGGATTGGAACGGATGCTTTCGGGTTCTCTGTGCTCCCTGCCGGCCATGGTCGCTGGTGGTCCGCCAGTGAGAGAGTATATTATGAAGGGTTCACTCATTTCTGGATTTCTACCGAGTACAGTACTACTAATGCGTTAGACATTGATTTTAACAGCGACCTTGATAGTGCTGTTTTTGAGGACTACGCTAAGTTCTTTTTGTTGTCCGTTCGCTGCATCAAGGATAATCCATTGAACGTGTGCGAAGACTGCGATGATGGGTCCATCAGCCGTTTGGCGATTGTGGCGACTCCGTGTAAGACTGATAGCACGGATACATGTGAATATGGAGAGTTGGTGGATGACCGGGACGGTCATGCGTACAAGACTGTAAAGATTGGTGGTCAGGTGTGGATGACGGAGAATCTAAACTATGCTTCTTTGCAGCCCACAGACGAATTAGATTCAAGTAGCCGCTGTTATAAAGATTCTCCCAAATATTGCGAGAAGTACGGTCGCCTGTATCTATGGAGCGCGGCCATGGACAGTGCGGGTACATGGAGTTCTAGCGGTAAGGGGTGTGGCTACAAAGAGGATTGTTCGCCGACATCTTCTGTGCGTGGAGTTTGCCCCAGCGGGTGGCATTTGCCATCGGTAACAGAATGGGAAATTTTGGTCGAGGCTGTCGGCGGACAAACAGTTGCAAACGAGGTTCTCAAATCGCAGCGTGGGTGGCAAAACAAAAAAAACGGAACCGATCTCTATTCATTCTCGGTACTTCCTGTTGGTATTGCGTCTACTGCGGCCTATGGCGAAGAGGGTGAACATTCGGACTTCTGGAGCTCTACTACGGAGAATGGCAAATCCGCAAGTGTAATGCCTTTTTCTTACGTCGAGTCCAACACTGCTGGGTGCGCACGCTGCTACCTCCGGCACATTGACACTGGATGGAGTTCGGTCCGATGCGTAAAAGACTAGCAGTGAGGTGAGTGCAGCGCAAAAATGCTTGCATTTCTGCATTGCCGAGCCGAGCAGCGAGGGACTCCGTAGGAGTCCCTAACAAGCCGTTCTTATATACCATAAAGTGCTGTTTAATGGTGTGAATTTTGTTTATATTATCAAGTAAACAATAGGAGAAAATATGCGTTCCCTTTGGTTTGGTGTTCTTGTTTGTGCGGCGATGTTTGTCGCCTGCGGTGACGACAACAGCGATTTTGCGACGCGTCCGGACGGGAAGGAATCTTCGTCGAGTCTCGCACCGCAGTCGAGTAGTAGTGTAAAATCAAGCAGTTCAGCTAAGTCAAGCAGTTCGGCAAAGCCTTCTTCTAGTTCTGTGACTTTAGCGATTCCATGTAAGACCGATAGTACGGATACTTGCGAATACGGTGAGTTGGTGGACGATCGTGACGGGCAGACCTACAAGACGGTGAAAATCGGCGACCAGTGGTGGATGGCGGAAAACCTGAACTATGCTTATTTGCAACCCACAGATGAACTAGATTCAAGTAGTTTCTGCTACAATGATTCTGCCGAATATTGCGAAAAATATGGTCGCCTGTATCTGTGGAGCGCTGCGATGGATAGCGTGGGTACATGGAGTTCAAACGGCAAGGGGTGTGGCTACGATGTGGCTTGTTCGCCGACGTACCCTGTGCGCGGTGTTTGCCCCGAGGGCTGGCACCTGCCCGATACGACAGAATGGAGGACTTTGCTCACCGCAGTCGGTGGCTATTTGGGTGCCGGCACAAAACTCAAGACAGCTTCTGGCTGGCTTAGTGACGATCTTGGTACGGATAATTTTGGGTTCTCTGCGCTCGGTGTTGGTTCCGGCGCCCGAATAGATTACGGCTACGAGGGTTCCCTTGCGTACTTTCATAGTTCTGTTGAGTGTGATGACGACATCGAAAAAAATAAGGCCTATAAAAATGATTTCGCATATGAGGTGATTTTGACGCCCTTCGAAACAGCACTTCTTGAAAAGGAAGTTGAGTTTGAGGGGTTCTCTGTCCGTTGCGTCAAGGATTAAGTTTCTATGAATCGTACTTTTGCCATTCTTGCTTTGCTTGCGTTGTCATTCGCGATAAACGCTTGCGACTCCAATTCTGAGATTGGAACGATGACTGATTCCCGCGATGGTCAAACCTACAAGACTGTGAAAATTGGCAATCAGGTTTGGATGGCGGAGAACCTCTATTTCAAAACGGATAGCAGTTGGTGCTTTAAAGACGAGGAGTCGAACTGCCAGAAATACGGAAGGCTTTATTCGTGGAATGCGGCAAGAAGTGCATGTCCCGCCGATTGGCACCTTCCCAGCAAGGCTGAATTCGAGACCTTGCTTAAGGCCGTGGGCGGAACACAGGATAAGGAAAATGAAAAAAAATGGATGGGAGCAGGCTCCAAACTCAAGTCCACTAGCGGTTGGGAAAGCAGTGCGAAAGGCTTGGCCTTTGGCTTGGCCTTAGCGATGCCTGCACACATCAAGTCCAAAGATGGATTGAAAAACTTGAGTGACTTGAGTATAAGCAGCAACGGAACGGATGATTATTCCTTTACTGCGTTGCCTGCGGGCATCAAGGAAGTGTATTACAACTACGAAGGCTTCTATGCGGAGTTCTGGAGCTCTACTGAGGTCAATAGCGAGTTCGCCAATAACGCTGAAGCGTACAAATTGCTCTTGGTCAGCCCCACTAAGACTGCGGTCCTGAACGGAACCTTCAAGGAATTCGGGTTGTCTGTCCGTTGCGTTAGAGACTAATTCCGCCGGGGCTTTTTATCATTCTGTCAATGTATAATGTGGTGTCTAAAATACCTTTTTTGACCAAATAGGCTAAAGTAAATTGGCCCTCGGTTCAAAGCCGGGGGCTTTTTGTTTTATATTTGTGTATATGAAGCGTTTGTTGATAATAGTCCTGTTGCTTGCGTTGTCGTTTGCGATAAACGCTTGTGACTCCAATTCTGAGGTAGGAGCGATGACTGATTCCCGCGATGGTCAAACCTACAAGACTGTGAAAATCGGCAATCAGGTTTGGATGGCGGAGAACCTCTATTTCAAAACGGATAGCAGTTGGTGCTTTAAAGACGAGGAGTCGAACTGCCAGAAATACGGAAGGCTTTATTCGTGGAATGCGGCAAGAAGTGCATGCCCCGCCGATTGGCACCTTCCCAGCAAGGCTGAATTCGAGACCTTGCTTAAGGCCGTGGGCGGAACACAGGATAAGGAAAATGAAAAAAAATGGATGGGAGCAGGCACCAAGCTCAAGTCCACTAGCGGTTGGGAAAGCAGTGCGAAAGGCTTGGCCTTTGGCTTGGCCTTAGCGATGCCTGCTCACATCAAGTCCAAAGATGGATTGAAAAACTTGAGTGACTTGAGTATAAGCAGCAACGGAACGGATGATTATTCCTTTACTGCGTTGCCTGCGGGCATCAAGGAAGTGTATTACAACTACGAAGGCTTCTATGCGGAGTTCTGGAGCTCTACTGAGGTCAATAGCGAGTTCGCCAATAACGCACAAGCGTACAAATTGCACTTGGTCAGCCCCACTAAGACTGCGGTCCTGAACGGAACCTTCAAGGAATTCGGGTTGTCTGTCCGTTGTGTGAAAGATTGAGTGTCGCCTTTGACCTCAAACCTCACTGATCTTCCCTCAAAGCCCGCTACAGCGGGCGACCTCATACCTCACACCTCATAGCTATTATTATCTTTGTTTCGATAACACGAGGTTTTATGCAGTCTTGGACCGAAATAAAGAATATTGAGAACCCCACAGAAGAACAACAGCTTGAAGCTATTAAGCTGAACTGGTACGCTATTAGCTTAATTCAGAATCCGACTGAAACGGTGCAGAAGGCTGCATTCGAAAAGAACGTGCAGGCGATTCTCTACATCAAGAACGGCCTTTGCGAAGATTTGAAGGAGTCGCTCAACGCCCTTGACGAGCCCGCGCTCCTTGCCGCGGTAAACGGCGACCCGAATATTCTCAAGTTCGTGACGAACCCCGACCTGCTCAAGGCAGCGGTGCGCAGTGACTGGAAAATCGTGAAGAAGATTGACAACGCGGGCGAAGACCTGTGGGCCGAGGCGGTGCGCGCGAGTGCCGAAGCCGTAAAGGCTGTGCCCTTCATGGGCGAAAAGATCCAGGCGGCGCTCGTGGAACGCGACTGGCATGCCCTGCAAGATATCGTGCGCCCGTCGGCAGCCATCGTGATTGCCGCGGTGAAGCAGGACTACCATGCTTTTGAGTTCGTGAGCATCAAGGACCGTACAGAGCCGGTGCAGCTTGCCGCCGTGCGTACGGACTGGCGTTGCATCCAGTACCTGCAGCGTGCATCCGAGAAGGTGCAGATGGAGGCGGTGCGCCAGACGAAGGACGCTTTCGCGCTCATCAAGAACCCGGCCGAGGCGGTCAAGGAATTCTGCAAGTAGTTTTGCGGGGCGCGCGATGGAAAACCCGCTGGTAAAAGTCGAGAATGTCTCGTTCCGTTACCCGAAATCGGGCGTGGACGCGCTTTCGGGCGTGTCGATCGAAATCCCGCGGGGGAGTTTCTTTGCGCTGCTGGGCCCGAATGGGGCGGGGAAGACTACATTACTCCGCCTGCTGTGCGGGCGTTTCGCGAAATTCTCGGGCACGATTGAACTTGCTGGCGACGTGCGCGGGTCTAATACGCATTCTGGCGCGAAGGGGGTTGCAGGTTCGGGTTCGCGAGGTTCGTTCCTCGACCCGATTGCCTGCGGTATACTGCTCGAGAATCCGGGCGTATATCCGAAACTTTCGATAAACGAGTACGTGGACTATTTCGTGGGGTTCTATGCGGCCCGCATTCCCGGGTGGAATGAGCAGGCGGCCCGCGAACGCATTGCCCGCATTGCGAAGAGCCTGGAACTCCCGCCGCTCGATACCCGCATGGGCAAGCTTTCGCTCGGGAACCGCCAGAAGGTGCAGTTGCTTCGCGCGATGGCTCCTGCGCCGCGCCTTTTGATTCTGGACGAGCCGGTGGCGAATCTCGACCCGATGTCGCGCGAGACGGTGTGGAAACTCATTGCGGACTGGCGCAGGCAGGAAGGCGGTACGGCCATCGTGTGCTCGCATATCCTCGCCGAGATGGAAGAGGAGGCGACTGACTTCGCGATTATCGACCGCGGGCACGTCTTGAAGAGCGGGCGGGTCGCCGACATCGCGAGCGAAACCGCGACGTTCAAGGTAGAGGTCCGCGGCAATACTCTGACACCTGAAAAAATTCGCGACATTCTTGCAGCCGCCGGAATCGAAGCCGAAGTTGCTCCCGCGCAGTCGAGTCTCTCTCGCCTCTACCGCGAAACCGTCTGATTGCATAAAATTCTAGAACGTCTGCGATAGGTCGAACGCGAACCTGCCCCAGGCGAAGTTTTCCATGTTCCAGTTGTCCAGGTTCTTCTTGAACGCGTAATCCAGGCGGAACGTGAGGAACTGCCAGCGATAACGGAGCCCGAGTCCGAGCGATTCGCTTGTCTTGGATGGAAACTGTTCGCTGTCCTGGTCCATGATGCGCGTCCAGTCGTAGAACTGTACGATTTGCCAGTGGCTCCAGCTTTTCCACGGGAACGACCAGCGGATTTCTTCGTTTATTCGAAGATACATCGGCGTAAGTCCCGTGTTGATGATTTCGTTCCCTTCGTCATCGGTGCTAGTGTAGCTGGTATAGATGCTGCGGAAGCGGTAACCACGCACCGAACGGCTGCCACCCTGGTAAAATACGCGCGCATCGTCTTCGAGCGCTGTTTCGAAGAACTTGCCCGCGCTTCCGCTCAATGCTCCGTAGAATGTCCAGAACAGCGGACGGTAGAGGTTGACAGTCGCTTCGCCATAGGTGTAGGGGTTCCCTATCACAGTCAGCTTTTCCAGGTTGGCGTTCAGGTTGGTGCCTGCACCGACCGTGGGCGCGATACGTATGCCCTTCGTGGGGTTGAAATAGTCATCGGTGTAGTCGAAGGTGAGTGCGATTTCTCCCTTCACCTTGTACATGTCCTCGCCATTCTTGCTCACGAATCGGGTATCGATGGTGCCACGGAAACGGATGTGGTCGGTAATGCCGAAGGTCAAGTCTCCGCGGTTGATGATTTCGTAACGTTCTTCAATGCTGTCGGGGTAGGCGGGGGGGGCAATCTTTTCGTGGTTGAAGCTCAAACGGTCTTCCAGTCGGATAGCTGTCGGGATGAACGTGAACGATGTCCCGAACAAGAGCGGGTTCGCGTAGCCGAGAGAAATTTCCTGCTTGTTCTGCGCTATCTGGAAGGAGGTCGAGAATTCGTTGAACGTTCCGAAGAAGTTCTTGTGCTTTGCATACGCGATGGCGCCGAACCCGTACATTTCTTCGAAGAATACTCCGTATCTCGCTTCTCCGGGAATGCGCTCGGTCACGTCGAGGTGCACATCCGAAAGTCCGTCGGCTCTCAGGGAGTCGTTCAGCTTGATTTGCGTGAATAGCTGTGTCGAAAGCAACTTGCTCTTGAACGAGTTGAACTTGTTACCATCGATGATTTCTCCCTGTGGCGTTTTCCACAAGGACGATAGCCACGCCGTGTCGGAAAGTCCGGCTTCCTTGCTGCGGTTCGTCTTGTCGGTGACCTTCTGGGTCGTACTGATCATGTTGCCCATGATGACCTTCGCTCCAGGGTTAACGCTCACTTCGACGATGATGCACTTCCTGACGGTGTCGATGAGTTCGGCCGGGCTCACGTATGTGTGCAGGTAGCCCGCCTTGCGGTAGGTCTGCTGGATAAGTTGGATGTCTTCGGCGATGTCGTCGTGGTTGAAAAGTCGTTCCTTGTTGTTGGTCCGCAGGGCGCTCTTGTCGATTTCGATTTTTGAACTGTCCGGGACAAGGATGGTTGTCCCGCCGAAATGGTAGCGTTCGCCTTCGCGCAACGAAATGATGTAGCCGCGCTGCACGCTGTCAGGGCGGATGAATTCGCGCTGGATTTCGAGTTTGAGGTCGAGGCTGAAGAACCCGCGTGAATAGTAGAGGGCCTTGATGTTCTCTATCGCAAGTCCCATCATGAAGTCTTGCTTGATGGTGTCGAGCTGTCCGAATTCTTCGGGAATCTCGAGCTGCTCCTGCAACTGGAAATTCGAGAAGGTCGAGTTGCCGTCGAGGGTCACGTACCAGGGATGCTTGTCGCCTTCTTCGGCGAAAAGGTATGTAGCACATAGCAAAAGGATGCCTAGAAAGAATCTCATTTCTTGTCCTCCTGCTTGCTCTCGAGCGGTTTGTTGCGTTCGCCCGGCGATACCGTCTCGCAATGGCCGATGCCGAGGAGGCACGGGTTCCAGAACTTGTAGCCGTAGTTGAGACCGATGTTCTTCTCAAGCCGGTTTTCGTTTCCGCCCGTACCTGTATTGGTAAGGTATTGCTTCGAGATGAGCTGGCCGTTCAGGTTGAGCGAAGGTGCGATATGGTTCTTGTGCGAGTAGGTAGAATCCTTGAATACGGGCAGTTTGTAGCTCACGCCGAATTGGAGCGCCTGGTCGTAGGTCGGGTTCTCGCTCTGGTCCTGCGTGTAGCCGAAGATGAGGCTCAGGTCCTTGACCCAGCGGTCGAGCGAGATGGGCAACTTGAAGTAGCTCGAGTCCTTGTCGCTTGTGGTGTTGTTGTTGAACAGCATCACCTTCATGTCGATGTCGCCGATGTATTCGCCGCCGAGGGTCTTGTTCGCCGTCGAAGACAGCACCTTGCCGATGGCCTTGCCTGCAATCTTGTTCCAGTCGGTCGATTCGTCGTTGTTGTCGGCGATGCATCCGAGAATGATGTTGTAGTAGGTGGCCGCCGCACTAGCCTCGGTTCCGCAGTTGGAACTGGGGGTCGGCTGCGGGTTGGTAATGGTTCCCGTAATGTCGAAATTGATGGGGCACGTCTCTCCTTCGCGGTTGCCGGTGTCGTCGCAGTAGGGGAGGTTCTGCGCACTCGATACGTCGACTTCGCCATGTTGCCACGGGACGTCCATCCATGAAATTCTGAAGGCGTTGAGTTCGAACTCGTAGAGTTCCTGGACGCCGATGAATCCGGTGTTCGCGTTGATGACATCGCCGCGCAATAGCGGACGGTTCGTGTTGCCGAGCACCCAGATGTCGAAGGTGAAGGGGAAGGTCGCGAACGGGGTCACGATTTCGACGGAGTCCCTCTGGGAGTCGTTCACGTGAATCATGAGGTTGATGGGACTTGCCGTCGAAAGCTTTGTTTCCTGGATTTCCGATTTACGCAACTTGGCGATGAAGTTGTTGAACATGTTGAGAATGCGGTCGAGCGAAGCCGGCGTAATCTGGAATTCGAGCGCCTTGTGGTAGACCATCTTGTCAACGACGAGCTTGCCTGCGATGGTGTTGTTCTGCAGCCTGTCTCCCTTGGAGTGGGGCATGATGAAGTCGAGGTTGCTCTGAGCTTGGATTTCGCCATCGCCGAACGTCTCGTCGTAGAAGTTGTACTGGATGTAGGGAAGGTTCACGGAGATGGTCATCTCGTTATCGAAGTCGTCGACGGTTCCGGACACGTCCCTCACGATGATGGAATGAGGGCCGGATCTCAGGCTGAACTGTTCGGACGATATGTTGAACCGCTCGATGGTCATGCTGTCGAGGTTGTAGGCTGCGGAAACGTTGATGGTTTCCTGTTCGTGGTTGTGCGTCGAAAGTTCGCTTATCTCGACAAGCCCGTTCTCGAGCGAGCCCCGCAACTTGATGGGGACGAGCCTTGTCATCTTGGGAGGCTGGAAGAATGTCGAGTCGCTGTAGATTTTTGCCGAGATTCCCTTTAGCCCTTCCTTGATGTTTGCCGTGATGTCAGCCTGCAGGTCTGTCTTCTTGATTTCGCTTGTGGTGCCGGGAATGAACCAGGAACCTGCGACGGCCGCCTTTCCCGTGAATACGAAGGCGGAGTCGATGTCGCCTTCGACGTTCAGGTCGCCGCCGGTGTCTGTGCTGTAGTCTACGGTCACGTGGCGTTTGTCCTGGAAAATGTTGTTGATGATAATCTGCGATTTGCCAGCCCATCCGCCCTTGCCGATGTTTACGTAGGAATTGACTTCGACCTTGTCGCCTTCGGCGAATATGTTCAACTTGTTGATGTCGATCAGGTCCTTCGATATCTTGCGCAGTTCGATGTTCGTGATGTCGATGTTCCCGAGCATGCCGTGGCTGTCTTCGTATGCGATGTCGCCGGTGATCATGCCGCTGGAGAGTGTGGAGTCGTTCATTGCTTCGAGCAGGATGGGAATGCTGAAGTTCTTTGCCGCCGCCCATGCGTGCTGCACCTGCACTGGCAGATAGCCGGTAGGCTTGAAGTCCGGGTTCGAATCGTTCGGAAGGACGAATGTCGCTTCGGCTTCCACCATGTTCTTGTCCTGGATGGCGTGGAAGTTGTCGATGAAGATGGTGTCGCCGTTCTGTCGCGCCTGGATTCGCCCTTGCAGGTCAAACGGTTCGTAACGGCCTTCGGCGAATACGTCCAGAAATCCGACATTGTCCGTCAGGTTGTGGTGCCAGCGTCCGGAAACTTCGCCGTAGATGTCTCCGTTGATGGAGAAATCGGCGAAGGGAATGGTCGTGATATCGACGGAGTCCGCATTTGCCTGGATGGTGATGGAATCGGTCCATGTGATGTAGGCGAAAGCGTGTCCTCCGTGGCGCTGCGTGACGTCCCACGACGTGTGCGGTTCTTCGTGCGTCCACATCACGTCGCCGAAGAAGTCGAATGTCTCTTTTTCCGTGTAGATGATGCCGTTAGTGAACTCGATGCCGTTCTTGTCGAGGTCGAGTTCCACTTCGAGCGAATCGGCTTTCATGTGGTAGGCGTAGGCGACATTTGGAATCTTTGCTTTCACGTGTAGCTTGCTGCCGTTGAATGACCCCACGAGGTTGAACCGGTTCTTGAGGGTGAGGTTCCCGAAGTTCCAGTCCAGCGCCCACGGTTCGTAGGGGGACATGTCTCCGGTGAAGCTGATGCTCGGGGGGCCGCTTAGGTCAATCGTCGCCTCGATGGCCGAACCCTGCCTTGTCTCGATGACCGCATCCACGATATCGCCCTGCTTGTGGAGCGAATGGATGACCATGTCTAGCGGCATCATCTGTGGCCCGAAGACGGAACTCATGTATTCGACGCGGCCCTGGAGCTCTCCGTTGAGGTTGTTGTCGAAGTCGCCTTCGAGCTTGATGTGGCCGCCTTCGTTGTTGTTGAGGTCTGCCTCCACGTGGTAGTCCCGGTCGTCGCCCTTGATGCGTGCCGTGACGTTGCAGGCCATGAGCGGCCAGAATGCCCCGACTCTCGTTCGGACGGTGGCGTCGTAACGGGGTTTTCCCGTTTTGGGGTCGAGGCTTGCCGTTGCCTTCACATGGGCCGCTCCGATGTCAGGGACTGCGGGCGGAAGTTTGACGGGAATCCATTGGGTCGGGTCAGCGACGTCAAGTTCCACGGATGTTTTTACGGCTGCCATGTTCGTTTTCGGGGTGCTCGCGTCGAGCTTGACTTCGTCCTTTCCGACCTTGACCTTGCCTTTCAGCTTTACGTTTTCGGACGAGAAGTCCGCCGCAACGTCCAAGCTTCCGGTCCCCTGCACGAAGTCCCCCTGGATGCCGTCGAGTTTGACCTTTACGGCCTGCGTTCCTGTGCTCCGGACGCTCAGGTCTTTTGCTTGCCAGTGCTTGGCCGTTTTTTCGCCCTTGTCAATGTCGATGTCGATTTCGCCGACGGACATTTCGGTGGGAAGGTAGAATTTTGCCTTTTCGGGGAACGATAGTTCGGGAGGTTCCGATTTTTCCGCTTTTTCGGGGGTGCCGCTGTGGATATCCGCCTTGAAGCTTCCGAGGTTCAGCTTTACCTTGCTGGAATCGCCGAATACGGTAATGTCAAGGTCGAGATCGCTGACGGAGAAGGTGTTCTCGCCGGTCTTGACGGAGATGGAATCCCAGGAATGGGTGAGGAGGCCGCCCAGCTTGTAGCCGTGGGGGGTGATTTCTACATCGCCGAAGGTGTGCGGGCTCGATAGGAAGGTTATGAGCGCAATACGCGCAAACCAGGCGCTCAGGGCAAGAACGCCTACAACCACCGTCACTATTGCGGCGGTTATCGGAAATGTCGAAGTCGGTTTCTTCAACGCGCATAATTATAGAAAATAAGGGAGATTTCCTTGATGAAAGTTTTCGATTGAATGCCTCTAACTCGTTGATTGTCAACGAATTACGTAAAATCTGCTTTTTTGTTGTTTTTTTCTCGTGTGGCGCCTGGCCTTAGCAATGGGTGTTTTTGACTATATTTTGTCGAAAACAAGCAAATCTATGAGGATTTAATGAACAGGAAAGCTCTTTTCTTAAGCGCTCTTTTGGGACTGGCTCTCGCGGGATGCAACAATGTTGGCGGAAGCGAGGAGGTCATTGCACGGATCGGTGACGAGACTGTTTATGCCGAAGATCTGGACCTTGCTGTGAAGCTTGACCCAGAGGGGCGTCCGCAGGTAGACCGGATCGCATCCGAACTTTTTGCGAAGTCCGCTTTTGTCTCCAAGGCGGTCGCCGAGCATCCTGAACTTGAATCGCAGTGGAAGGCGTATTCGAAGAGCCTAGAAACACGTCTACTTACGGTCGTCTACCAGCGTTTCTTTGCGACTGAATGTCTACTGTTCCCCGAATCCGAACTCCGTTCCTATTTCGAACTGCACAAGGCCGATTTCGCGGATTCTACGGGCAGTGTCGAGTTCCTGGATGTCCGTGGGAAGGTGGCCGAGGCCTTGCTGCTTTCCCGTTCCGCCGAGGCTCTTGCTGCGGCCAACAACGACACACTCCTCTTCCTTGGCGAATTCAAACGCCGCATGATAGATTCGACATCCCAGGCTATCAGGGAAAAGTTTCCGGTGACCGTCGAAAAGATTGTCCCTCCCAATCCGGAAGGTTATTATGAAGCCCATAAGGAAGAATTCAAGACGGCGCATGCGTTCGAAGTCTATCACGTGCAGATGGAAGATTCCGCCGCTCTTGCTAAGTTGTTCAAAAAGCCCGTAACCAGTCTGGAAAAGTTTAAGGAAATCGCGACAAAGCATAGCGAGAACAAGGAGACTGCCGCGAACGGTGGCTATGTGGGAGTCGTGAAGGATGGCTTCTCGTTCCCGTATGGGATAGGCATGGTAAACGGTCTTGCCGCAGCGTTCGCGGGAAAGCCCGAAGGCTCGATTTCTCCGGTACTTGCGACGACAAGGACTCCTGGTCGACATGTCTTTTACCTTGTTCGTGAAATTCCTCCCGAAGTCAAGCCGTTCGACCGTGTGAAGGGCGAGGTGATCAACCAGATGAAGTCGTTCGGCTATCTGGATTTGGATTCTGATTACGTGCTTGTTTCCAGGAACGGGGCTCCGGTGGTGAAGGAAAGGGATATCCTCCAGATTCTAGACGAGGAACCCGGGATTCCCAAGGTTAACCGTACGAGAAGCCGCCTCGTTTCTAGCTTGGCCGAATGTTTCTCCTTTGCGGAAGAGGCTCGCGCCCTTAAGCTCGACCAGTCCTGGGAATACAGGGCGTTTGTCCATCAGACGCGCGTGAACTACATTACGGCCCATTATTCCGAAATGCTTGAACATGAGTCTATCCTTCCGGAAGATTCGCTCAAGGCCTACTTTGAAAAGAACGGCAATCCCATTCATCCCCAGGCGAGCTTCGAGAAGTCCAAACAGGACATCAGCGATTACCTGCAGTTCCCGCAGAATATCGTGAAGTACGAGTATTTCTCTAATTACGAAGCCAACAAGAACCGCTCGTGGGACGACTTGCGTAAGCAGGCGTTCAGCAACAATATCCGTCGGATCCGTAAGGACAAGATCGAACGCATGCGCGCGGAATCGTGGAATTCCGCGAAGGTCACCGTCATGAGAAAGACTCTCAACATCAAGTCCCCGACGACCGATGTCGCGAAAATGGAACAGGATGCGGATTCGCTCTCCAATGCCCACAATTATTCCGCAGCCATCGCTATGTGGAAGAAGGTGCGCGATTACAATCCGAATAACGATAGCCTGTTCGCGAAGGCGACTTTCCAGATTGCGCAGTTGGCGGCCGAAGCCGAGCAGTTTGCCCAGGCCGAGATGGAATACAAAGTGTTCTTGCACATGTGGCCCGAAAGTCCCGATGTCGAGAAGGCGCTTTTCAGCCGCGGGTTCATTTTGAACGAAAACCTGCATAGGGACACGCTTGCGCTCGAGGTTCTGGAAGATTTCCAGAAGCGTTTCCCCAACAGCGAACTGAAGGAATCCGTCGATTGGCTCGTCGACAACATCAAGTCGGGCGGAAAACTCGCCGAAGACCTGATGAAAAAGATCGAGGCAGAACCATAATTATCTATATTTCTCATACTTTCAAAAAAGGGTACCTACTATGGAAATGACATTTGCAATGATCAAGCCCAATGCCGTCAAGTCCGGCCTTATCGGGCGCATTATCGACCGTTACATCGCTGCAGGCCTCTCCGTCTGCGCCGTGAAGATGCACCAGATGACCTCTGCCGATGCTCGCGGTTTCTACGCCGAACACGTGGAAAAGCCGTTCTTCCCGGAACTCGAAGCCTACATGACCAAGGGCCCGTCCGTGATGCTCGCCCTCGGCGGCGAAAATGCCATTGCCAAGGTTCGCGCCATCAACGGTGCCACCAATCCGGCTAAGGCGGAACCCGGTACCCTCCGCTACGATTTTGCCCCTTCCATGACCGAAAACGTCGTGCACAGCTCCGACAGTCCCGAATCCGCCAAGCGCGAACTGGACTTCTGGTTCAAGGAAGACGAACGCTACGCTTACGAAATGCCGAGCCTCAAGGCTTGCTGCGTCCTCTAAGTTTAAAACAAAAACCCCTCAAGGAGACACAACTCAATGCAATGGATCATCAAGTATCTTACCTCCTCCATCGGTAAGAAGCAGATCATGGGATGCACCGGTGCGGCACTCGCCCTGTTCATCTTCGGCCACATGTGTGGTAACTTCCAGCTTCTGAATTTCGATCAGGCTTCGGCCCAGGCGTCCTACAACGCCTACACCGAGTTCCTGACCGGGTTCAATCCGCTCCACTTCCCGATTAAGCTGATCTATCTCGTCGAACTCGGCCTGGTGGCTTGCTTCGCTCTCCATATCTTCCTCGCGGTTACGCTGAAGATCGAGAACAAGAAGGCCCGTGGTGGAATCGACTACGAAGTCAACGCTCGTAAGGGCAAGAAGACTTTCGCGACCTTCACCATGATCTGGTCCGGCCTCTTCATCCTCGGCTTCCTCATCCAGCACCTCATGATGCTCAAGTTCGGCGAACACTACCTGTACCTGAACGACAAGGGCGAAATCGTCCGCGACATGTGGCTCACCACTATCGACATGTTCGCCAACCCCTTCTGGGCTGTGTTCTACGTGATCAGCATGTTCGTTATCGGCATGCACCTGTTCCACGCCATTTCTTCTGCTTTCCAGACCATGGGCATTGCTCACCAGAAGTGGACCCCGATTATCGATGTCTGCGGCATCATCTACAGTGTTGTCGTTGCTGCCGGTTTCGGTATCACCGCTATCGCCGCCTTCTACCTCGCTAACCAGCCCGAAACGGAAGCCCTGCGCACCAAGTCTCATGAACTCCAGCAGCAGTATGAACAGCAGAAGGCCAAGGAAGCCGCCAAGACTTCTTACGTGATTCCTTCTGTCGGCACCGTCGAAGTTTCTTTTAACGCTTAATTTTAAGGAGCCCACTAATGATTCTTGATTCTAAAATCCCCGGTGGTTCCATCGAAGAAAAGTGGACCAAGCACAAGTTCGAACTCAAGCTCGTGAACCCCGCCAACAAGCGTAAGTTCACCGTGATCGTGGTTGGTACTGGCCTTGCCGGTGCTTCTGCTGCCGCATCCCTCGCCGAACTTGGTTACAATGTCAAGTCTTTCTGCATCCAGGATAGCCCCCGTCGCGCACACTCCATTGCCGCCCAGGGTGGTATCAACGCTGCCAAGAACTACAAGAACGACGGCGACTCCGTTTACCGTCTGTTCTACGATACCGTGAAGGGCGGTGACTTCCGCGCTCGCGAAGCCAACGTGCACCGTTTGGCCGAGAACTCCAACCTTATCATTGACCAGTGCGTCGCCCAGGGTGTTCCGTTCGGTCGTGAATACGGTGGCCTTCTCGACAACCGTTCCTTCGGTGGTACGCAGGTCTCCCGTACGTTCTACGCCCGCGGTCAGACGGGTCAGCAGCTCTTGCTCGGTGCCTACCAGGCTCTCATGCGCCAGGTTGCCGCCGGTAAGGTGAAGATGTTCCCCCGTCGCGAAATGATGGACCTGGTCGTGATCGACGGCAAGGCTCGCGGTATCATCGTCCGTAACCTCATCACTGGCGAACTCGAAAGCCACGTGGGAGATGCTGTGTGCCTCTGCACCGGTGGTTACGGTAACGTCTACTACCTTTCTACTAACGCTCAGGGTTCTAACGTGACGGCTGCTTTCCGTGCCTACAAGCGCGGCGCTCTGTTCGCCAACCCCTGCTACACGCAGATTCACCCGACTTGCATTCCTCGCCACGGCGACCTGCAGTCCAAGCTCACCTTGATGAGTGAATCTCTCCGTAACGATGGCCGTATCTGGGTTCCGCGCAAGGCGGGCGACACTCGCAGCCCGGACCAGATTCCGGAAGAAGAACGTTACTACTACCTCGAAGAAAAGTACCCAAGCTTCGGTAACCTCGTGCCGCGTGACGTGGCATCCCGTAACGCCAAGCAGGTTTGCGACGCAGGTCTCGGCGTGGGTTCCACCAAGCAGGCCGTTTATCTCGACTTCGCCGACGCTATCCAGCGCATGGGCGTTGCAGGCGTGTCTGCCAAGTACGGCAACCTCTTCCAGATGTACGAAAAGATTACCGACGAAGACCCGTACAAGGTCCCGATGCGTATCTTCCCGGCCATCCACTA
>NZ_DFLC01000029.1:0-6934 GCF_002374005.1 Fibrobacter sp. UBA3629
CGCCGTAGTGGCTCTTGGTGCAGTGAGCGAGGTCGTCGTAGGTCGGGACGGAGGCCGTGCCGTCCTTTTCCGAGGCGGGCTTGCCGGAGCTGCCGTCGTCGCCGCAGGCGGCAAGGAACACGACGGATACAAAAGCAAAGATTCCTGCAAATTTTTTCATGATAAATCCTCTCTACAGGTTTTCTCCTAATTTCCCTGTATTTAAATATATAAAAAAGCCGCTCCCGGTGCATCTGCCGAAGCGGCTTTGAGTTTAATGGTTTAGGCTTAATTCGTCTTTATACAGTAAACGTAGAAATAATCGGTCTGTTTGTACGCATCGTTTTGGAAATTGAAAGAAATATAGTCCGTTGGAACCCATACCCATACGTAATCTTGGTATTTAATCCACACCCCGTTTAGTTGTTTTGCGGGCCAAAGGCGTTCAACATCGTAAGATACCCATGCTTTTTTAGAGGCATTGGTGTTCCCATTTATTGCGTTAACACGATAGTATATGTCATCGGTGAACCTCATGAGCCATTCCGCTTCGACTGTATTCGGGACGAGCCATCCACTAGGGCAAGCTCCACGAACATGGCCGGCCTTACGCTCTTGGGCGATCAGCGGGGCCTCGACGCGGAATTGGAATACCGCAGGAGATAACTGTTTTTTAAAGAGAATTTTTGCCATAGTGGCACCAAAAAAAGAAAAAAGGCACCCCGAACGAGGTTACCTTTTTCGTAAAAACATACTCCAAATGGACCATTATGGGCCAAAAAGGGGAATACCAAAAGAAAACGCCCGTCATGCGGAGCACGACAGGGCGAGAAGATTATTTGAAAGGGCTAGGGATTAAAATTACTTTTTCCAAGCATAAGTTGTAGTATTACCTGTAGTTGTTGCGGTACATGTGTACCCACTAATCGTTGTTCCTGGTGCAGCATTATATGCATTTGCATTTCCATTATATGTAGCAGCATTTTGGAAAGTACAAATTTTATTAGTAGCCGCTTCCGCCACAGTTAACGTTCGCCAACCTTCTCCCAAAATACACACGTAACCACGCTCAATGTCACAAGCTGACTTTAGATAATAACAGCCATTCATTGATTTGCATACTTTTCCCACTTCATTTTCAATTGCCGTAGCTTCTCGCCACTTATAACCACTATTATATTCGCAAACATATCCATTTTTCACTGTATATTCAACACTACTATAGCATAACGATCCTGTTGCAATTTCTGCGGTAGAAGCTTTTCGCCATCCGTTCGACAAACATATATACCCATTATGAACTTTATAATCATTCAGTGCTGATGTACATAATTGATCATTCGCAATCTCACCTTCATTCATTTCACGCCAGCTATACGAAACATTCGGCGATGTTCCGCTGCTTTCGCACCACCAATATATACTAGACTTTGTATTCGAAGCCAAAGTTAAGCCTTGACCATGATGATTAACGTTATCAGCATTACAGAAAGAGCGCATTTCAAAATCAGCCCTTGTTATAATCGACCACTCATCATTATCACAGTAGACATAATCTGCAGTTTTTTCACCTACTGCAGCCATAGTCTCATACGCAGAAAGTTGACTGGCACTAAGATTAGTCGTGTTACTTTCTCCAAAGAACCTAGCGTATTTATACGAATCTTTCTTTAGCACATCCATTACATATGTTTCATTATTCCACCCATAGTTAACATAACTGGATGCATTTTTACATGTTGCGCCATAGAGGTAGTTGAGCTTGTCCGTTTCAACCCAATGCAGATTATCACAATGGTAGTAATTGCCTTCCGACTTTGAATCGGGTATATTACCCAATCCAACATCAAGGAATTCACCCGTCCAACCCACGACATCTTGCATGGTCGCCTTGCAGAATCCAAGTTTATAAGTCACCGCATCGCTTGTGGTCCACTTTTGGGCTAAGCACGCATAGTATGCTCCAGTTTTCGTTTGAACAAGAGAAGAATCCTTCTTACTTTCGCTTCCGCACACACCAATTTCCACTTCAAGGTCACTTGCCTTACGCCATTCCTTAGCGTCACACACATAAAGACCAAGCGTAGCAGTTTCGAATGATGTTAGGTTTTTGTCTTCAGTGCAGGTTCCTACGGACTGCAGTTCATACGACAACTGGGTTGACTTTTCCCATTTACCCGCCGAGCACTGATAATAGTCACCAGCTTCAGTCTTGTAGACGCCATCGGCCTTTATATCCTTGCCACCGCACACGCCAAGTTCCGCTTCCACATCTGTCGCCTTGCGCCATACGCCTTCTCCATCGGACCATTCACAAACATAGCTTCCGGACTTTTCAGTCTTGGCGACTTCCATGTTCCGCTTTTCGGTGCAGAGTTTGAGTTCATAAGTGATATCGTCGATTTCAAGCCACTGCTTGCCGGTACAGACAAAGTATTCTTTGGACTTGGTAGCCACGTACTCGTTGTCGCGGTCTTCGGTGCATTCCTTGAGCTCGAACTGGGTCTCGGTAATCTTGTTCCACGAGCCGGCCTTGCACACGTAATATTCGGCAGTCTTCCCGCCCTTGTGCTCCTTGAACTGGCCTTCCATCTTGCCGGTGCAAAGGCCGAGATCGGTGTCGAGGGCGGTCGCCTTGTGCCAGCGCTTCGCCGTGCAGGCGTAGCCCGCGCCGTAATTTTCGCTATGCTTGTTCTCGTTCTTCTTGATGGTGGATTCCAGGCTGTCGGTGCATGCGCCGAGACCGTATTCATTTGTCCAGAACGCATAGAGCGCCGATTCGAAGTCGGGGACGGCCGCCACGAGCTTCATCGACTTCACGTTCTCGCGGATCGCGGCGAAGTTGTCGGTGCTGTCGACTTTCGAGGCCCAGTCGGCGAAGGCGGCGGTCGCTTCCGCGCTGTCGAGGCCGCCGGTCGAACCGAAGAACTCCTCGATTCCGCCGAGGAGGATGCCGAACTTGCTCGCGGAAAGTTCGCCCTGAAGCAGGATGGAGGCGAAAAGCAGGGCCTTGCCTGCAGAAGTCGTGTCGGAGAGGCTGAGTGCGGTCGCGGTCAGGTCGTCGTCGCCCTTGCCGCCGAACACGGCCAAAAGTTCCTTCGTCGCGCGCTTCTTCGCGGCGGGGACGTTGAACTTTTCCTTGAGCACGAGGTGCTTCGCGCGGGCGTATTCGAGGTCCGTGAACAGGTTCACGTTCGCCTTCACGGTCTTGCCTTCGCTCAGGTCCACGAGGGCAGAGAGCGTCGTCTTCGAGCCGCTAGTCTTCTTGCCCGTCACCTCGTTCTGGTAATAGCCGGAGACTTCCACGAGCGCGTACTGGCTCGGGAGAACAATCTTCTCTACCTTGAACGCGCCGGAGTCGCCAGAGACCTTGCCCGTGAACTTGGTCTTCGTCTTCTCGAGGAGGCTGTCGAGCCCGTAGACGGTCACCGCGGTGCCGCTCGCGAACGGGCCCTTCTGCGCGAAGCCCTTCACCGTGATGGAGTCGACCTCCACCTTCTCCACGTCGGCGGTCTCGGTGCTGTCGGCCTTCAGGCTGCTGGAAGATTTAGGCTTGTCTTCGTCGGCCTCGCTGCTGGAACTTGCCGCAGCGAGCAGGCTGTCGAGTTTCGACTCGTCCACCTCGGCCCAGTCCTCGCTGGTGCATTCGAAGTAGGCGCTTTCCTCTTCCACGAACACGATTTCGCCGTAGTGGCTCTTGGTGCAGTGTGCGAGGTCGTCGTAGGTCGGGACGGAAGCCGTGCCGTCCTTTTCCGGGGCGGGCTTGCCGGAGCTGCCGTCGTCGCCGCAGGCGGTCAGAGCGAAGGTGGTAAGAGCCGCGAGCAGCACACCTGCCACGACGCCTGTTTTTTTTAGCAAATCCATACCGGACTCCATCGGGAAAGAATGTTTTAGGGTGATTTTTACTGTCTGTTCTTGATGCAGCGGAGGTATGCGTACGACCTTTTGCTGATCTTATCATACTTACCATTGGTATTCGTCAAGTCCGCATTCATAAAGCAAGCCGCATCGGTAATATTATTTGTGGCAGACCACCAACAGGGGGCTTCTTCATACTTGTTTCCTACATAGCGACCGAAAACGTCTTCAGGAAGCAATCCTTTTTCATTCATTTCTTTGAACACCCAGTCGTCTTCGCTAGATGTCGGTTCATGCCACCCAGCGGGGCAGGCCCCCTGATTAACGACATTGCTCAAATCTAGATAACTATCGAGATATACCTGTGGCTGTCCTGCCGCCGCAGTCCAAGTATATAGGACTCCATAATTGTTACAATTTGCAATCTTATTCTGGTAACACGTCCAGTTCGAGCTGGAATCATTATCATGGCGGTAACGCAGGTTATCAACCATCACCGTATCATCATTGACATCCACTATGCGATACGTGTTGTTATCACGGGTATCGGTCATAGTCGCATAACCATGTTTTGACCACGTATGAGCCGTGGTATCTACACAGCGGTACATGTCGCCGCTATACTTGCCGAATCGCTCATAATTTTTCCTAGTTTCGCAAGGTGTATTCAACGTTTTCTCCATAGCCATTGCATTACGCCAGCAATAACCATTTATTTTATTTGACAGACAGCTACTAGTACTAGTGTGTGCAGAACAAACATATTTCCCTGAATACAGGATATTATTAGTTTCCGTAACAGCACCATTATCGTTTCTGCTAAGTTTTCCACAGACTTTGCCCGTTTCCAACTCAACTGGATCAGCAGTTCTCCAATTCGTATTACCGTATTGACAAACATAGCCATTTACTATTCTTGTATTAAAATTTTCTACGCAAAAACTCCCCGTCGCAATTTCTGCCGCGGTAGTATTTCTCCACTGGTATTTTGAGCCGTCATAATCACATGCATAGTTGCCGTAGATTCCCGACTTACGTGATTCACACAAAAAACCGACAGCCTTTTCAAAAGTCGTTGCATTCCTCCAGGCGTACGAACCATTGCTTTTATCACAGGCATAGTTACCATCCACGCCCTTATTCTCGTAAATGCAAACTTTTCCGGTAATATTCTCGGCCGTCGTGGCAGTTCGCCAAGCATAAACGGAGCCATTCAATTCACACACATAGCCTTCATGGACCACATTATCATTCAATCCTGGCCTACAGAAGGCGTTGTTCGCCATTTCTCCCGCAGTCTCTTCCCTCCAGCTATAAACAGCACTGCTGCCCGAGCCCGTATGGACACAGGCAAATCCTTCCACCAGAGTGGAATCAATGTCCTTATTACAGAACCTCCCTGTTGAATAGGTTCCCCTGTCAATCTCTTCCCAATTCAAATCTTTGCAGTACCAGTACTTATCCATGGCCGCTTTCATGTAGCCCGCATTAGAAGTCGTACAATAACCTAGAGTATAAGTCAATTCATTGGTGGTCTGCCACTCTCCATCCATGCAAACATAATACTTGCCCGCATCCGACTTCTTGAAAACACTGTCCTGGGTGCATTCCGCCTCAAGTTCAAAGGAAACTGCATCCGTTTCTTTCCATTCATTCTTGCAGACGTAGTATTTTCCGCCCTTCTGTTTGAAAGATCCCTTAGGATATTCAGTAGCGCCACACACTCCGAGGTCTGCTTCTAACGAGGTAGCCTTGCGCCATTCCTTGTTGTCGCATACATAGAGCCCGATATTTTCCGTTTCGAAAGTCGTCAGGTTCTTTTCGGCGGAGCACTCGCCGGCATCCTGGAGTTCGTAAGACAGCTGGTCCGATTTTTTCCACTCACCCGATGCGCACAAGTAATAGTCTCCGCCTTTGGTCTTGTAAATTTTACCGGCAGTCACGGACTCGGTTCCGCAAACACCCAGTTCGACGTCCGCGTCACTTGCCTTGCGCCAGTTGCCGTTTTTGCCGTCCCATTCGCATACGTAGCTGCCGGATTTCCCGGTCTTGCCAAGCTCCATGTTGCGGTCTTCGGTGCAAAGCTTGAGTTCGTAGGTGACGGCGTCCAGTTCAATCCACTGTTTGTCCGAACAGACGAAATAGCTGCTGTCCTTGGTCATCACATACTCGTTGTCGCGGTCTTCGGTGCATTCCTTGAGCTCGAACTGGGTCTCGGTAATCTTGTTCCACGAGCCGGCCTTGCACACGTAGTATTCGGTCGACTTCCCGCCCTTGTATTCCTTGAACTGGCCTTCCATCTTGCCGGTGCAGAGGCCGAGTTCCGTGTCGAGGGCGGTCGCCTTGTGCCAGCGCTTCGCCGTGCAGGCGTAGCCCGCGCCGTAGTTGTCGCTATGCTTGTTCTCGTTCTTCTTGATGGTTTCCTCGAGGCTGTCGGTGCAGGCACCGAGGCCGTATTCCTTTGTCCAGAACGCATAGAGTGCCGATTCGAAGTCGGGGACGGCCGTCACGAGCTTCATCGCCTTCACGTTCTCGCGGATCGCGGCGAAGTTGTCGGTGCTGTCCGCCTTGCTCGCCCAGTCGGCGAAGGCGGCGGTCGCTTCCGCGCTGTCGAGGCCACCGGTCGAACCGAAGAACTCCTCGATTCCGCCGAGGAGGATGCCGAACTTGCTGGCCGAAAGGTCGCCCTGCAAAAGGATGGAGGCGAAAAGCAGGGCCTGGCCTGCAGAAGTCGTGTCGGAGAGGCTGAGCGCGGTCGCGGTCAGGTCGTCGTCGCCCTTGCTGCCGAACACGGCCAAAAGTTCCTTCGTCGCGCGCTTCTTCGCCGCGGGGACGTTGAACTTTTCCTTTAATACGAGGTGCTTCGCGCGGGCGTACTCGAGATCCGTGAACAGGTTCACGTTCGCCTTCACGGTCTTGCCTTCGCTCAGGTCCACGAGGGCAGAGAGCGTCGTCTTCGAGCCGCTAGTCTTCTTGCCCGTCACCTCGTTCTGGTAGTAGCCGGAGACTTCCACGAGCGCGTACTGGCTCGGGAGAACGATCTTCTCTACCTTGAACGCGCCGGAGTCGCCAGAGACCTTGCCCGTGAACTTGGTCT
>NZ_DFLC01000024.1:0-36381 GCF_002374005.1 Fibrobacter sp. UBA3629
TTCGCTATCCGCGAAGGTGGCCGTACTGTTGGTGCTGGCTCCGTCACCGAAATCATCAAGTAAGGAATAATCATGGCTGGTGAACGCATCCGTATTCGCTTGAAGAGCTTCGACCATCGTATGATCGACCGCTCCGCTCAAGACATCGTGAATACAGCTAAGCAAACGGGTGCCCGCATTGCGGGACCCATCCCCCTCCCGACGAAAGTCCAGAAGTATACGGTGCTCCGCTCTCCGCATATCGACAAGACTTCTCGTGAACAGTTTGAATCCCGTACGCACAAGCGTCTGATCGACATCCTCGATGCTACGCCGCAAACTGTTGATTCCCTCATGAAACTTGACTTGCCGGCTGGTGTCGAAGTCGAAATTAAGGTCTAATACAATGAACGGTATTCTCGCAAAGAAGTTGGGAATGACCCAAGTGTTCACGGAACAGGGCGAATGCGTCCCTGTAACGGTTCTCGAAGCCGGTCCGTGCGTGGTCGTTTGCCACAAGACAGAAGAAAAGGACGGTTACACTGCCGTCCAGATCGGCTTTGGTCTCAAGAAGGAACAGCGTGCCAACAAGGCTGAAATCGGCCACTTCAAGAAGGCTGACGTTGCTGTTCGTGAACACCTCGCCGAATTTGACGTAGCTGATCTCGAATCCTGGCCGGTTGGCAAGGAATTCGGTGCCGCTGACTTCGCCGATGCAAAGATGGTGAACGTTTCCGGCATTTCCAAGGGTCACGGTTTCTCTGGTGCCATCAAGCGCCACGGTTTCCACAGCGGTCCCCGCTCCCATGGCACGCACAACATGCGTGAACCGGGCGGTACCTCCGCTCACTCCTATCCGGGCCGCGTGTTCCCGGGCAAGCGTATGCCTGGTCAATACGGCAACAAGAAAGTGACCGTCAAGCACCTCCAGGTCGTCAAAGTTGATGGCGACCGCAACCTGATCTTCGTCCGCGGCGCTGTCCCGGGCCCGAAGAACAGCATTATCGTGGTGAGGAAAGACTAATGGCTAGTGCAAAGCTTTTCGCCGCAACAGGCGATTTTAAGAATGATATCCAGCTCCCGGCTATGTTCGACCAGGAAGTCAACAAGGTCTGCATGTACCTTCACATCAAGGCTATCCTGAACAACAACCGCCAGGGCACCGCCAAGACCAAGACCAAGGGTGAAGTTAGCGGCGGTGGCCAGAAGCCGTGGAAGCAGAAGGGTACTGGTCGCGCCCGTGCCGGTCAGAACACCTCCGCCGTGTGGGTGCGTGGTGCCAAGGCCCACGGTCCGAAGTCCCACGACTACTTCGAAAAGGTGAACAAGAAGGTCAAGAAGATCGCGTTCCGTTCCGCCCTCGCCGACAAGGCCAAGGAAGGAAAGGTCCAGGTGTTCGAAGCCCTCAGCTTCGATGCCCCGAAGACCAAGGACCTGCTCGCCGTTCTTACCAAGTCCGGTATCGAACAGCGCAACGTTCTCTTTGTCGTGAGCGTGAAGGATCAGAACCTTTACCTCTCCTCTAACAACATTCCTTGGTGCCGTTGCGCCCGCGTCGAAGATGTCAACACCTACGACATCGTCCGTGCAAACAACGTTGTCATCTCTCAGGCCGCTCTCGCGGAACTTGAAGGAGGCCGCTAATGAAGGAAATTCACGAAATCCTCATTGCTCCGCACGTGACCGAAGAAACCATGAAGAACATGGTGAATCCGCGTAACGATGTGCACAAGTATGTTTTCAAGGTTGCCTTGGACGCTAGCAAGGACGACATCAAGGCCGCTATCGAAAAGCGTTTTGATGTGAAGGTCGCTTCGGTCAACACGTTGATCAACCGCGGCAAGATTGTTCGCAGGCGCATGGCTGCTGGCAAGAAACCCAACTGGAAGAAGGCCTACATCACACTGAAGGCCGGGCAAAAGATTGCCGAGTTCGAAGGAGTATAATCATGGGTCTGAAATCTTATCGCCCGCTTACCCCGACTCTGCGTTACAAGCAGATTGGTGACCGCAAGGAAATCACTGCGGAAAAGCCGTACAAGCCCCTCACTGAGGGCATCAAGAGCAGCTCCGGCCGTAACAACGTCGGTGAAATCACTTCCCGCCGTCGCGGTGGTGGTCACAAGAAGCTGTACCGTATCATCGACTTCAAGCGCAAGTTTGCGGGTATCCCCTGCACTGTCGAGACGATCGAGTACGATCCGAACCGTTCCGCACGTATCGCCCTGGTCAAGTACCAGAACGGCAAGCGCTGCTACATCGTCGCCCCGGCCGACATCAAGGTCGGCGACGTGCTGAACTCCGGCGAAGGTGCCGAGTTCCGCATCGGTAACGCTCTCCCGATCCGCGATATTCCGCTGAACACCATGATCCATAACATTGAGCTCAAGCCCGGCAAGGGTGCACAGCTGGTCCGCTCCGCCGGTGCCGCTGCCGAACTCGTTGCTAAGGATGGCAAGCTCTGCCAGGTCAAGCTTCCGAGCGGTGAAGTTCGCTTCATCTCCGAAGACTGCCTCGCTGTCGTGGGCCAGGTTTCCAACATCGACCACATGAATGAATCCTCGGGCTCTGCCGGTCGTTCCCGCTGGCTCGGCAAGCGTCCCTCCGTCCGCGGTGTCGTGATGAACCCGGTCGACCACCCGCTCGGTGGTGGTGAAGGACGTACCTCTGGTGGTCGTCATCCGTGCTCTCCCTGGGGCAAGAACTCCAAGGGTGCCAAAACTCGTAACAATAAGCGTACCGATAAGTACATCGTGCGCCGTCGTCAGAAGAGGGCCTAATTCATGTCGAGATCCCTTAAGAAAGGTGCGTTCGTGGATTCCCACGTTCTCAGCAAAGCCCAGGCTATGGCTGGCTCCGACAAGAAGCAGCCGATCAAGACCTGGTCCCGTCGTTCCACAATCGTTCCGGACATGGTCGGACTTACGTTCTCCGTGTACAACGGCAAGCAGTTCCTGCCGGTCTATGTCTCCGAAAACATGGTTGGCCATAAGCTCGGCGAATTCGCTATGACTCGTACGTTCCGTGGCCATCGCAAGACCGAAACTGCTGGAGGCAAGAAATAATGCAAGCTGTTGCTAAAGTGAAAAACGTCCGCTACGGCGTTCGCAAGCTCCGTCGCGTTGTCGACCTCGTCCGTGGCAAGTCCGTCGACGAAGCCTTCGCGATGCTCTCCATCCTGCACACGCAGACCAAGGGTGCCCCGCTCGTCGAGAACGCCCTCAAGTCCGCTGTCGCCAACTTCAAGCAGAAGTCTGCCGCCCCGGTTTCCGCCGAGGAACTCGTGGTCAAGACTATCACTGCCGATGGTGGCACCATCATGAAGCGTATCCACCCGCGTTCCCAGGGTCGCGCCTTCCGCATCGAGAAGCCGCTCTCCCACATCACCGTCGTCGTCGCAGACAAGGAGAAATAACAATGGGTCACAAAACTCATCCCAATGGTCTTCGTCTTGGCGTTATCCGCGGTTGGGAATCCAAGTGGTATGCCGAAGACAACTTTGCCGATCTTCTCTATGAAGACATCGTGCTCCGTCGCTACCTGATGAAGCGTTTCGAACATGCCTCCCTCTCCAAGGTCGGCATCGAACGCACCGTCAAGAAGGTGAACGTGAACCTCTTTACCGCCCGCCCGGGTATCGTCATCGGTAAGAAGGGCGAAGAGCTGGAACGCGTCAAGGGCGAACTCCAGTTCCTCACCGGTAAGGAAATCTTTATCAGCGTCCACGAGATCAAGCGCCCGGAAACGGATGCTAAGCTCGTCGCCGAAAACATCGCCCGTCAGCTCGAAAAGCGTATTTCCTTCCGCCGCGCCATGAAGCGCGCCATCCAGAGCGCCATGCGCATGGGTGTGGAAGGCATCAAGGTGCAGTGCGGTGGCCGCCTCGGCGGTGCCGAAATCGCCCGCGTCGAGAAGTATGCCGAAGGCCGCGTGCCTCTGCACACTCTCCGTGCCGACATCGACTACGCGACTTCCATTGCTAAGACCGTCTATGGTGCCATCGGTATCAAGGTGTGGATCATGCACGGCGAAAAGATCGGCAAGGATGTCATGAACGACAACAAGAGAGAGAAGTAATATGCTGAGTCCTAAAAGAACATTACATCGTAAGCAGATGAAAGGCCGCATGAAGGGTGTCGCTTCCCGCGGCAATACCATGGCCTTCGGCGAATTCGGCATTCAGGCTCTTGAAAAGTGCTGGCTGACGGCTCGCCAGATCGAAGCGGCTCGTATCGCCATGACCCGTAAGATCAAGCGCGGCGGTCGCGTGTGGATCCGCGTGTTCCCCGACAAGCCCATCACCCGTCACCCTGCCGAAGCCCGTATGGGTAAGGGTAAGGGCGCCGTGGAATTCTGGGTCGCCGTGATCCTCCCGGGCCGTATCATTTTCGAAATGGGCGGTGTCGAACGCGAACTCGCCATGGAAGCCCTCCATGTCGCCTCGCAGAAGCTCCCCCTCAAATGCAAAATCATCGAAGAATCGGAGATCTAATGAAAGCACGTGAATTGAAGGAACTGGGCGTTGACCAGCTCAAGGAAAAACTGGCTCAGTTGAATCTCGATTTGTTCAATTACCGCATGACTGCGAAGCTCGGTAATTTGGAAAAACCCTCTGTGATCCGTGCGACCCGCAAGGACATCGCCCGTATCAAGACCATCCTCAGCGAAAAGGCCAAGGCATAAGCCGGCAGGAGCAGGAAATGGATAGAAACCTTCGTAAAGTCAAGCAGGGTGTTGTTTCATCTGACAAGATGGACAAGACTATCACGGTTGTGGTCGAAAACCGCAAGCGTCACCCGATGTACAACAAGATCATGACCACCACCAAGAAGCTCAAGGCCCACGACGAAAACAACGAAGCGGGCGAGGGCGACCTGGTGGAAATCATGGAAACCCGTCCGCTGTCCGCGACGAAGCGCTGGCGCCTCGTCCGTATCGTGGAAAAGAAGAAGTAAAATTCTGGAGTAAGGCGAATTATGATTCAAGAAGAAACCAGACTCGTCGTGGCTGACAACAGTGGAGCCAAGGAAGTCGCCTGCATCCGTGTTTTGGGTGGCACCAACCGTCGCTATGCTAGCATCGGTGATGTCATCAAGGTAGCCGTTAAAGACGCTATCCCCCAGAGCAAGGTGAAGAAGGGTTCCGTGGCCGACGCCGTCGTCGTGCGCACACGCAAAGAAATCGCTCGTCCGGACGGAACGTTCATTCGTTTCTCGGACAACGCTGTGGTTCTCATCACCAAGGATGGTGAACCGCGCGGAACCCGTATTTTTGGACCGGTGGCTCGTGAGCTCCGCGAAAAAAATTACATGAAGATCATCTCCCTCGCACCTGAGGTTCTCTAATGGCTAACATCAAGAAGAATGATAACGTCAAGGTGATTTCCGGCGCCCACAAGGGCAAGACCGGCACCGTGATCAGTGTCAAGGATGGCAAGGTGACCGTTTCGGGCGTCAACGTCTGCAAGCGTCACGAGAAGCCGTCCCAGACCAATCAAACTGGCGGCATCATCGAGAAGGAAATGCCTATCGCCATTTCCAACGTGATGCTCCTCGAAGGCAACACGCCTGTCCGTACCCGCATCGTCCGCGAAAAGGGTAAGAAGGGCGTTCGTACCAGTGTCAAGACTGGAAAGGCTGTGTAACCATGAACCAGATGAAGCAATTCTATCTCGAAAAAGTCGTTCCGGCCTTGCAAGCAAAGTTTGCCTACAAGAACGTAATGGAAATCCCGCGTCTCGAAAAGATCGTGGTGAACATGGGCGTGGGCGCCGCTGCCCAGAACCGTAAGATTCTGGACGAAGCTGCCGACACTCTCACTGCCATTACCGGTCAGAAGGCCGTCGTCACCACCGCCAAGAAGGCTATCGCTAACTTCCACCTCCGCGAAGGTCTGGGAATCGGCGCCAAGGTCACCCTCCATGGCGACAACATGTGGGACTTCCTCTTCCGTTTCATCAACATCAACCTCCCGCGCGTCCGCGACTTCCGTGGCCTCGCCCGTCGTGGTTTCGATGGAATGGGCAACTTCACCCTCGGTATCAAGGAACAGACGATCTTCGTCGAAATTGATATCGATAAGGTTTCCCGTACTTTCGGTATGGACATCTCTTTCGTCACTTCCGCCAAGACGGACGACGAAGGCCGTGCCCTTCTCGAAGAACTTGGACTCCCCTTCAGGAAGTAAGGTAATACCATGGCAAGCAGAAGAATGATTGAAAAATGCAAGCGTACCCCGAAGTATACCGTTCGCGGGTATAACCGTTGCAAGCGTTGCGGTAGGCCGCACGCCTTTATGCGCCGCTTTGGCCTTTGCCGTATTTGCTTCCGCGAAATGGCACTCGCCGGCGAAATCCCCGGTATCACAAAGTCGTCCTGGTAAGGAGAGTATAAAATGGCAATGACAGATCCTATCGCCGATATGCTCACCCGCGTGCGCAATGCCTGCAAGGCAAAGCTCCCCGTGGTGGACATCCCTGCCAGCAACCTGAAGCGTGAAATCGCTCGCGTTCTGCAGGAAAAAGGTTTCATCAAGAAGTTCGTCGTCGTTGAAGACGGCAAGCAGGGCATGCTCAAGATCCTGCTCCGCTACACCAACGGCGTTCCCGCAATCCAAGGCATCCAGCGCATTTCGTCGCCTGGTCTTCGTCACTACGTTGACGTGGCCAAGCTTCCGCGCGTCCGCAATGGCCTCGGCTTTGCTATCATCTCCACATCTAAAGGCGTGATGACCGACCACGAAGCCCGCGAACAGAAGGTGGGTGGCGAAGTCGTCGCGAAGGTCTGGTGAGGTAACGATGTCCCGTATCGGAAAAGCTATTATCAATATCCCGGCTGGCGTGAAAGTCGCCGTCAATGGTCAGAACATCAAGGTGGAAGGCCCGAAGGGCAAGCTCGAGACGAACGTCCACGAACTCATTTCCATCAAGCTCGAAGGCAACCAGCTTTCGTTCTCCCGTCCTGATGATCAGAAGTTCACCCGCGCTATCCATGGCACCACCCGCGCCCTCGTCAACAACATGGTCGAAGGCGTCACGAAGGGCTTCCAGAAGACCCTCGAAATCGTGGGCGTCGGCTACCGCGTCGAACAGAAGGGCAAGGACCTGAACCTCGTGCTCGGTTTCTCGCACCCGGTCATTTTCAAGGCTCCGGAAGGCGTCGAACTCAAGGCTGTCGACCCGCTGAAGATTTCCATCTCCGGCATCGACAAGCAGAAGGTCGGCCAGGCTGCAGCTGAAATCCGCAAGTACCGTAAGCCTGAACCGTATAAGGGCAAGGGCATCAAGTACGAAGGCGAAATCATCCGCCGCAAGCAGGGTAAGAAGACAGGTAAATAAGGGTAAACTATGACTGCAATCGCTAAAAAAAGAATCCAGTCCAGAATCGCACGCCACGAACGTGTGCGCAAGTCTGTTGTCGGAACTGCAGAGTGCCCTCGTTTGGCCGTTCGCCGTTCCTTGTCTCACATGGTCGCCCAGATTATCGATGACGCGAACAACAAGTCTCTCGTGCAGGTTGCAACGACTGCGAAGGAATTCCAGAGCAAGTTCGGCAGCATGACGAAGTCGGAGCAGGCTAAGCAGCTCGGTCTCCAGGTCGCTGAAGTCGCTAAGTCCAAGGGCATTGAATCCGTGGTCTTCGACCGCGGCGGTTACATCTATCACGGTCGCGTTCAGGCTCTCGCTGAGGGAGCTCGTGAAGGCGGACTCAAATTCTAGTGAGGTACACTTTGGAACGCGAAGCTCAAGTTTCTGAATTTGAAGACAAGGTTGTACACATCAACCGTTGCGCTAAGACCGTCAAGGGCGGTCGCCGTATGTCCTTTTCCGCTCTCGTTGTCGTTGGCAACAAGAACGGCAAGGTGGGCGTGGGTCTCGGCAAGGCCAAGGAAGTTTCCGAAGCCATCCGCAAGGGCACTGAAGCTGCCCACAGGAACATTGTCGAAGTCCAGCTGCTCGACGGCACCATCCCGCACGACATCGAAGTCAAGAACGGCTCCACCCGCATCCTCCTGATGCCGGCTGCTCCTGGTACTGGCGTTATCGCCGGTGCTGCTGCCCGTGCCGTTCTCGAACTCGCCGGTGTGCGCAACATCCTCACCAAGATTCACGGTTCTTCCAACCCGAGCACTGTTGTCAGCGCTTGCCTCGAAGGCCTGATGTCCCAGATGAACAAGCAGGACTGCGCCAAGCTGCGCGGTTTTGAAGCCTAAGGAGTAATACACCATGAAGAAAGTTCGTATTACTTTGATCAAGGGTACCGTCCGTCGCCTTCCGGTGCATCGCGCCAACGTGAAGGCCCTCGGTCTCCGCAAGATCGGACAATCTGTTGAACACGTTTTGACCCCCAGCATCCAGGGCATGATCAATGCCGTGCGTGACATGGTGAAGGTCGAGGAGATCTAATAATGGAACTCAATACTCTCAATCCTGGCAAAGCCAAGGTCGTCAAGCGCAAGCGCATTGGCCGTGGCCCGGGTTCCGGTTGGGGCACCACCGCTGGTCGTGGCCAGAAGGGTGCCGGCGCTCGTAAGAGTGCCAAGGCCGGCCGTGTCGCTTTCGAAGGCGGCCAGATGCCGATCCACCGTCGCATCCCGAAGCGTGGCTTCAAGCACGCCGGTATCGAATTCCAGATCGTGAACCTGAAGCGTCTCGCAGCGGTCTCCGCTACCGAATTCGACGCCAAGGTTCTCTTCGACCTCGGATTCATCCGCAACATCGAGAAGCCGGTCAAGGTTCTCGCGTTCGGTGCTATCGACAAGGCTATCAACGTAAAGGTTAACGCCATCAGCGAGAAGGCCAAGGCCCTCATCGAAGCTGCTGGCGGCAAAGTCGAGATCGTCTAATGGAAGCTCTCAAGAAAGCCATAGATGCGTTCATCAATGCGTTCAAGATTGAGGACCTGCGCAAGAAGTTGCTCTTCACGCTCGGCATCCTCATCGTGTACCGCATCGGTGCGCACATCACTATCCCCGGAGTAAACGCCGCGGTCCTCGCGGAGTACTTCAAGAACTCGAACAACTTGTTCGGCATGTACGACTCCTTCACGGGCGGTGCGTTTGCGAAAGCGACGATTTTCGCCCTGGGTATCATGCCCTACATCAGCGCATCCATCATCATCCAGTTGATGGGCTCTGTTATCCCGGCCATCCAGATGCTACAGAAGGAAGGTCAGGAAGGGCGCGCCAAGCTGAACCAGTACACCCGTTACTTTACGGTGGTTCTTGCCGCTTTGCAGGGATGGGGCATTTCCGTATGGCTTTCCTCCCTTAAAGTGGGTTCCGCCGCTGCCGGTACAGGCATTTCCGTCCTCGCGGACGACTTCGCTACCGGTGCGGGGAACATCGGCTTCCGTTTACTTGCTACCCTGACCTTCACCGCAGGTACGGTGCTCGTGATGTACCTGGGCGAACAGATTACTTCGCACGGTGTGGGCAACGGTATTTCGCTTATCATTTTCGCCGGTATCGTCGGAGGCCTTCCGCGGGCTTTCTTTGCCGAACTGGAAATGTTTAGAGAAGAGATCCAGCCGCTCGCCATCGAGATTTTCATCCTGGCGATCGTGGTCGTGATTATCGGCTTTATCGTTTTCGTCGAGCAGGCGAACCGTCGCATTCCACTCCAAAGTCCTCGCAGGACTGTCGGAAACAAGGTCATGGGCGGTCAGTCCAGCTATTTGCCCTTCAAGGTGAACACCGCTGGCGTGATTCCCGTTATCTTCGCTTCGTGCATCATGTTCATTCCGGCCATGATCGCGTCGTGGTTCCCGAACGTCTCCGCGATGCAGTCCTTTGCTGCCATGTTCATCCCGGGTCACATTTCTTACAGTGTGATTGACGCTCTCCTCATCATATTCTTCACCTACTTCTACACGGCAATCCAGTACAACCCTAACGACATTGCCGAAAACCTGAAGAGGTCTGGTGGGTTTATCCCTGGTGTGCGTCCCGGTAAGCAGACGGCAGAGTACATTGACCATGTGTTGACCCGAATTTCCCTTCCGGGCTCGCTGTTCCTCGCTCTAATCAGCGTCGGACCGCTCCACCTGAAAGACGCGCTCAATATGAGTTTCTATATTGGGGGCACCTCGGTACTCATCGTGGTCGGTGTGGCGTTGGACACGCTTCGTCAACTCGAAGCCCAACTGCATACCAAGAATTATGAAGGTTTCTTGAAACATGGCCGCATTCGCGGCAGGATGGCGTCCTAGTGGCTAAAGAAGAAGGAATACAGGTAGAAGGTGTTGTGTTGGAAGCTCTTCCCAACGCGTTCTTCCGTGTGAAACTTGGAAATGACCACGAGATTCTCGCTCACGTTTCAGGAAAGATGCGTCGGCATTTCATCCGAATTTTGCCGGACGACAAAGTGTTGGTAGAAATTTCTCCCTACGACCTCAATCGTGGGAGAATCACTTACCGTTACAAGTAATAGGTATCAAAAGAAGGTCTAACCTATGAAACTCAAAGCCTCCATCAAACCCAGGTGTGAAAACTGCAAGATCATCCGTCGCAAGGGTGTATTGCGTATCATCTGTTCGAAGAACCCCCGTCACAAGCAGAAGCAGGGATAAGGAGATCGTATGGCACGTATAGCTGGTGTCGATTTGCCGAAGAACAAGACTGTCGAGTACGGTCTCACGGCAATCTATGGTGTCGGTCTGTTCACCGCAAACAAGGTCTGTGCTCAGCTGGGCATCGACAAGAACAAGAAGTGCGATGACCTCACCGAAGAAGAACAAGGTAAGATTCGTCATCTCCTCGAAGACGAATATTCCGTGGAAGGTCAGCTCCGCGCGGAAGTTACCCTGAACATCAAGCGTCTCTTGGATATCGGTTGCTACCGTGGTATCCGCCACCGCAAGGGCCTGCCGGTCCGCGGTCAGCGTTCCCGTACCAACGCCCGTACCCGCAAGGGCCCCAAGAAGACTGTGGCTAACAAGAAGAAGTAAGGAGATTCGTCGTGGCTGAAGAAGAAATCAAGGAAACCGCTGCCGCTGCCGAAGCTCCGGCCGCAGCCGCTACTGAAGAAGTTAAGGTCAAGAAGGGCAAGAAGCGTATCGACATCCAGGGTATCGCCTGCGTCAACGCTACCTTCAACAACACAATCGTCTCTATCACCGATGCCCGCGGTAACGTCGTGGCTTGGGGTTCCCCCGGAAACTCCGGTTTCAAGGGTTCCCGCAAGAGCACTCCGTTCGCCGCTCAGCTCGCTGCCGAAACTGCCGCTCACAAGGCTTTCGACCTCGGCATGCGCAAGGTGGACGTCCGCGTGAAGGGTGCCGGTGGTGGCCGTGAGTCCGCCGTCCGCGCTCTCAAGAATGCGGGCCTCGAAGTTCTCTCCATTCGAGACGTGACGGGCATTCCGCACAACGGTTGCCGTCCTAAAAAGAAGAGAAGAGTCTAATCCAAAGAGGTATCGCCAATGATGTGGAAATCACTTCAGATGCCGCGTAGCTTCCAGAAAGTGGAAACTAGCGAAGACGGTCGTAAAGCTAAGTTCGTTGTCGAGGCCTTGGAAAGAGGCTGGGGCATCACGCTTGGCAATGCGCTCCGCCGTGTGCTCCTTTCCTCCCTGCAGGGTGCGGCAATCGTCTCCGTGAAAATCGAAGGCGTTGAAAAGGAAATGTCTACGGTCCCGGGTGTGAAGGAAGATGTCACCGACATCATCCTGAACCTGAAGAGCATCCGCGTGAAGCTCCTTTCCGACCATGACGAAACTTTGCACCTGGATATGTCCGGTGATGGCGAAGTCACGGCCAAGGATTTCATGGACAATCCGAACGTGGTCATCCTGACCCCGGACGTCCATATCGCGACCCTGAACGGGAACGCATCGCTTTCCATGGACGTGAAGGTCTCCTGTGGCCGCGGATTCGTCCGTGCCGACGAATTGAAGGACAAGGACGCTCCGATCGGCGTTATCGCCACGGATGCGAACTTCAACCCGGTGCAGCAGGTGGCTATGCACATCAGCGATACCCGCGTTGGCCAGAAGACGGACTACAACCGTCTGGAGCTGGAAATCACGACTGACGGTTCCATCGATCCCGAAGACGCTCTCGCCTACGCTGCGAAGCTCCTCGTCGATCACCTGGAAATCTTCATCAACTTCGAAGGCGACCTCGAGAGCCCCGAAGAGCTGGAGATGGACGAAGAACGTCAGCGTATTGCCACCCTCCTGCGCACTCGCGTGGACGAACTCGAACTCTCTGTTCGTTCCAGCAACTGCCTCCGTATGGCGAATATCCATACTGTTGGTGAACTTGTGCGCAACAAGGAAAACGATATGCTCAAATACAAGAACTTCGGTCGGAAGTCCTTGGTGGAACTTAACGAGGTGTTGACCTCCATGGGCCTTTCCTTTGGCATGGACGTCGATGACTACTTGAAGGATTAACAATGAGACACGGTGTAAAAAACAAGAAACTGGGTGTTAATGCCCAACACAAGCGTGCCATCCTCCGCGCCCTTACCACCTCCATCATCGAGAAGGGTATGGAAGCGGAGCAGTCCGCCCGCTACGTGCGCACGACGCTTCACAAGGCGAAGATTGTCCGCTCCAACGTGGACCGCATGATTACCTACGCAAAGAAGGGTGACCTTTCTGCACGTCGCGAAGCTGCACGCTTCGTCACGAGCCCGAAGGTTCTCCAGGACCTGTTCGCTACCATCGGACCGCGCTACGCTGGCCGCAACGGTGGCTACACTCGCATCATCAAGCTCGGCCCGAACCGCGCTGGTGACGCTGCCGAAATGGCCCTCATCGGCCTCGTCGAAGACGAGATCGTTGCCAAGGCCAAGAAGGCTGCCGAACCTGCCAAGTCCGATGCCGTGAGCATGGTCGAAGGCGAGAGCAAGTCTGCCAACTAGTCTTTGCTGTGAGAAAAACGGGGCCCGACGTTTGTCGGCCCCGTTTTTTTTGATTTTTCCTTTTTTGGTGGTGTCTATTTTTGTATCTTATGGAAACATGCAACGTCTTATTGCTCTTATACTTCTGACAATCTCGCTTGCGTTTTCTGCAGGTGAGATGGATCTTTTTTCCGGCTCGGCGATTGGTGGGAACCACGGGCCGTCTTCGCGCAGTTCCATCGCGTTGACCCCGGCCTATGCGGAAGCTACGGTCGATTCCAGCTATATCCTTGGCCCCGGTGATTTTTTGGACCTGATGCTGGAAAATGCCTACTTGTCGGTCCAGGTTTATCCCGACGGTTCTGTCGCCATAGAGGAATGCGGTTCCGTGAATGTCGGCGGAAAGACTTTTGCCGAGGCCCGTGAACTGATTCTGGATCTTGCAGCCAAGCGCTTCAAGCGCGAGGAATGCTTCGTCCAGCTTGCCGCACTGAAAAAATACAAGGTGAATGCGATGGGTGCACTGATGAATGTCGGACAGCACCTCCTGGAGCCCCAGACGCGCCTGAGCTATTTCCTCCGCCAGGTGGGCGGTTTCGTTTCGCGCGCGAATCTCGAGGACGTGATGATTATCCGCCACGGCGACACCCTGCACGTGAACTACAACGACGTCTCGGTGAAGGGTGACTTTGCAAAGGACGTGATGCTGATTCAGGGAGACCAGATCTATGTCCCGTTCGTTCCGATGGGCGAGAACGTCGTCATGGTTTTTCCGGGATTCAGGACGAGCGTCACCTACAAGGAGGGCCGCACCCTGCAGGAGTACTTTGAACTTGCCGGCGGGGAACGCCTGCACAATTTCGGGTACAAGGCCGCCTGCGTGAAGGAACAGGGCAAGACGCCGCGCTGGATTCCGCTTGAAGAAATGAAGAGCACGGTTGTCTCGCCGAATACGGAAGTGGAGTTTTCTGCAGAAGAGATGGCCGTCTATGTCGGCGGCGCGCTCAACCATATCGGGAAGGTGGACTACAATCCTTCCTGGCATGCCATCGACTATATCGCTGCGGCGGGCCTGAATACGATTTCGGGTTCCTGGAACCAGGTCAAGGTGTGGCGTGGGAAATCCCCGGAAGCGCTCAGCCTGAGCGTCACGGAGGATCCGATCAATCCCGGCGACTACATCGAGGTGCCGAAGAGCCGTTACGAGTCCTTCAAGGATTTCACCCTCTTCCTCGCTTCGCTCCTCACGGTGGTGTCGTCCGCATTCATCATTTACGTCAATTACAAGTAGCTTCGTATGGAAAAACAGGATTCGGTAGGATTTGTCGAGATTTGCCTTCGCTTGCTGAACGGCGACTTGAAGCATTTCAAGCTGTTCGCCTTTATCGTGCTCTTGCCGACGCTTACGGCCTTTGTCCTGGTGATGTGGGTCATCAAGCCGACGTATGTCGCGCAGGCGGTCGTGACTCCGCCCAAGTCGACACAGGGCTCGCTGGATGGACTGAGTTCCATGATCGGCGGCATGTCCGGGGTCTCCTCGATTCTGGGGCTGTCTTCGAACAACGATGACGCGAACGCGGTGTGGACTATCCTGAATTCGTGGGAGCTGCACAACCAGGTCATCGACGAGTTCAACCTGGCGGAACATTACGAGTTCGACGGCAAGTTCCATGCGGACCTGTTGAAAAAGTTCCGGAAGAATTTCGGGATCGAGATGAACAAGGAAGACATGTTCGCGATTTCGGTCGAGGACGAGGATTACAGGCTCGCGGCGAAGATGGTCTCGTTTATCCTCACGAAGGCGGATTCCGCGTTCAACGTGTTCAAGACGTCCCAGGCGCGGCAGTCCAGGATTTATTTCCAGAGCAGGCTGGATTCCTGTGAACATGCGCTCGATTCGCTGATGAAGGAATTCGTGAAGTTCCAGGTCGAGAACAACTTCTATGATCCCGAGGTGCAGCTGGAATCGACGATCAAGTACCTGAGCGCCTTGCAGGCGAAGCGCGAGGAGGTGTCCATCGAGATGGCCTTCGAGAAGGCTGACCGTGGCAAGAGCAAGCGTTACGAGGAACTTTCCAAGCGCTACCAGGGAATTAACGCGGCGCTGAACGGGACGCTGAAGGGCAAGCACGAGAAGGTGGGCATGGTCGCCTTGCAGAAGTCCTCCGAGCTTGGCGCCGAATACATGCGCCGCGAAAACGAAATCCGTGTGCAGGAAGCCATGTATAAGCTGTTGCGGCAGCAGAGCGAGCAGATGCGGCTCGAGGAGGCCAAGATGCTTACGAACCTGCATGTGCTCGAACCGCCCTGGGAAAACGACAAGAAAGTGTTCCCGAGGCGCGGCATTATCCTCATGTTCACGGCGTTCATGTCCTTTTTGCTGGCGACGCTCCTGTGCAATTTCCTGGAGTTCATGCGTTCCGAGAAGGAGAAGAACACGGGCACTTCCGCGGAATGGGCCAACTTCGTGCATGGAATCTGCTTCTGGCGCAAGTAGCATCCTAGGCGGTCCATCATGGATATCAACTTGGCGGTGTGTCCGGAATCCTGCGTGATGTTCTCGCTGGCCGCTATTGTCCTGCTTGTGCTTTCCACGCGCAGGAGCGACTACTTCCGCCCGGCGGTTCTCTATTTTCTGGTCCAGATGGTGATGCTCGGGGTCGCCTACCTCAAGCTTGTCCCGGCCATGACCGATTTCAGGTATACGACATGGCTCGTGTGGGGCGGCGGCATGGCTGCCTTTATCGGGGGCGCCGTCCTTGCGGAGATGGCGTGGACATCGAAAGGCGGCGCGCGCATGCCCGAGACGCTGTCGCTGCAGGGGAAGTATAGCTGGCCCACGCATTTCTGTTTAAGCTTCCTTGCCTTTGCCTATTTCTTCATAGGCGTGGCCGGCGTTGTCTCTGTCGCGGGAAACCTCGTGCTCCTGACGGGCAACCCTTCGTTCTGGCTTTCCGGGGATAGCCCGGCGCTCAAGTACGCGGACTATTTTACATCGGGCGCCATGGTGGTCGGGCTTTTCGGTGTTGCATCGTTCAAGTCGATAAACCCGGTGCGGTGGGTCCGCTATGCGTCCAGGGGAATGGTGGCTTTCACGATTGTGCTTAGTTTCTTGACATTCCCGAGCCGCGGCATCAACATGCTCTGTATCGGCTTCATCTTCTTGCTGTATAACTATCTGCACAGGCGGTTTTCGTGGAAGCTGATCATGGTCGCGGTCGCCTTCGTCCTGGTTTTCTTTGTGGCCGTGGCGTCCCTGAAGGGGCAATATGGCGGCTCGTCGACGGACGACCTCATGAATAACGGGATGGTAAAGACGGTGGCGTTGCTCCCGTACATGTACGTGGCGAACAACTATTGGAATCTCGACTATGCGTTCAACAAGCCGGTCGATGCCGCGGAACATGAGTGGACCTACGGCATCGACGCCTTCTACGGCATGACGCACCTGTTGCAGATAGGGGACGGCCTGCAGCAGAGTTTCGGCTGGGATACACCCTTCAACGAGAGCGTGGTCAAGATCAAGAGCCTGAACACGATTCCCTACCTGTGGGATGCCTACAAGGATTTCGGCCTGGTCGGGCTGTTCTTTTTGCCGTTCTTCTTCGGGATCTTTTTCTCGTGGAACTACCGCTACATGGCTACGGCCAAGACTCCCATGCCTGTCCTGTTCATGTGCATGTTCATGATGTGGATTATCCTCTGGAACTTCACGACGGGATACAAGCAGAGCATGTACTGGGTCTGGGGATTCTTCTTTGCGCTGGTGTGCCTGCTTAGCAGGGGGCGTGGCGTGCTACCAGCGAAGAGTTCCCTTGCGGATGTAGTAGCACAGGAGAATGACGGTGATGACGACGTCGCCGGTCAGCGCGAATAGCGGGATGTAACGGTTCGCGAGGAACGCTCCCGCGAGCGAGCATGCGACGACGTTTGTTGCCCCTGCCGCACTCACGATGATGGCGTAGGTCCATGTCGCCTTGTTCTTGAGCAGGGTGGATATCATGGAGAGTCTCGCTGCCTGGAAAAGGAGCGAGAAGGAAAGTATTTTCAGGATCGACGCGCTGCATTCGAGTGAATCGGGAGTCCAGTGGACGGCGAAGAAGAGGATCTGCAGGAACTGGCGGGGGAACAGCCACAGCGGCGAGGAACAGGCGGCGATGAATGCCGTGAATATGGCGATTTCCTTGACATGGACGAACTTGTCGTTGGACATGTGCTGGGCGACCAGGTTCGACGAAATGAAGTGGACCATGATTCCCGAGCAGAGGACGAGTATCTTGTGGCCGAAGTTGTATGAACTCAGGAATTCCGCAGATGCGAATTTGTCTGCAACATAGAGGCCGACGGGCAGGTAGGCGCATGTGGCGAAACTCGAGATCGCGTAGGGGGCTGCGGCTTTGAACATCAGCTTGAAGAAGAGGAAGGTCCGCCTTGTCAGCCTGAGCAGCTTGCTGCTCAGGGCCTGCGTGACGCCGAAGGTGAACGCGGGCAGTGCTGCAAGCACCATGGCAAGCGCGACGAGTTCGATCTGTGAAACCTTGAAGTAGAGGAGCGCAACTCCCATGACGGCGGAATACGAAATCGAATGCAGCAGCTTGGAGATGAACAGCTTTTTCCAGAACTTGCCGCAGATGAAATACCAGTCGAAGAAGGCGTGCTGGAATACAAGCCCAAGGGTCAGTATGAGTTCGCCGTAGAAGATGGGGTGGTGGCGCCTGACCGTAATGGCGAAAATGACCATGGCGATCGCGGCCGCGACGGAACAGGCGATCCTGAGCTGGAAGATACTTTGGAAGAGCCTCCCCTTCGTGGCCCGGTTCCCGAAGAAGGCGAGCACCAGGGTGCCCATGCCGAAATCCGCAATCGTGCAGAAGATGGAATAGTCCGTCTGCAGGACTCCGAAAAAGCCGTAGCCGGATGTCCCGAGGTTCCGTGCGATGAAGTTCTGGACAAGGAACGAGATTCCCTGAATCAGGAAGTTGGCGCACGCGATGAACACGCCAATCTTGATGCTTTTTAGAACGAGAGGCACACGATAAAGATAAAAAAAGAAATACTTGCCGGAGTAGGCCTGCGGCAGGCTTTTTTTATATATTTGACCTATGGGAAAACTGCAAGGTCAGAGCGCATTTTTCGTTCCGGGGCCGCCGGCATTGCCCGGTGAAGCCCACAGGCCGATTGTAGATTTTTTGCTCCGTGAAACCCGCGGAAAGTCCGTCCTCGACATCGGCGGCGGTCGCGGGGCCTATTCCCTGGAACTCTCCAAGGCGGGCTACGATACCGTCGTTGCCGACATCAATTCCGAGTCCCTGAAGGTTGCCGAGGCGAACGGACTCTCGACGCGGCTTTTGCAGCCGGGCGAGAGCGTTGGCGAAGGCGTCGCGGATACGGTCATGCTGATCGAGGTCCTCGAACATGTTCCCGACCCGAAGGCGTTCCTCGGGTCTGCGATTGCGGCCGCCCGCAAACGGGTCGTTTTTACGCTCCCGTGTACGGATGATTTTGAACTGCTGTTCGGTCTTGGGCTTTCGTATGCGCATGTCGCGGTCTCGGACCACCTTTGGCATTTTTCCAACGAAGAAATGAAATCCATGCTGGATTCTTTTGGAAAGCCCTACCGGCTGGAACTGGGCGACCCTTTGTTCCCTTCGCTCGCGCTGTCCCTGCTCGGTCGGTACCTGAAGGGCCCGTTGGGTTACGCGGTACGATTCCCCTTGCGGGTCGCGAACAGGCTTGGCCTGGTTCCCAAGGCCATTCCTTCGCGTTTTTACGGCGTGATAGAAATCGGTTGATTCCGGTTGACAAAATCGCCCCTGGTGGCGATATATAGAGTGAATGGAGAATTTAGTTGGCTTTTTTTTTCTAACTTTGGGTGCTGAAACGCGAGAGTGGCGGAATTGGCAGACGCGCCAGACTTAGGATCTGGTACTTCGGTGTGTGGGTTCGACTCCCACCCCTCGCAGAATTTTACAAACCAAAACAAGCATATCGGAGTTTTGTATGCCCGTTGAAATCAAAGAAACAAGCGCTACCGTGCGCACCCTCGATGTCACCATTCCCGAATCCGACCTCGCTGCCCCCTTCGAGAAGAAGCTCGCGCAGTACAAGAAGCAGGTCGCCCTCAAGGGTTTCCGCCAGGGCATGGTTCCGAAGGCCATGGTCCTGAAGCAGTTCGGTGACGCCATCCGTCACGAAGTCGTGAACGAGACGGTCGACAAGGTCATTGGCGAAGAACTCAAGAAGGCTAACATCATTCCCGTGGGCCAGCTCAAGGTGACCGAGTTCAAGGAAGACAAGGAATCCGGCATCAAGATGACCGTCGAAGTCGAAATTGACCCGGAAATCGACATCAAGGGCTATGCCGATACCGGTATCACCGTTCCGGCTACCGCCGTGCATGAAGAAGAAGTCCAGGCCGAGTTCGACCGCCTTGTCCAGATGTGGAGCAAGGACGAACACGTGGACCGCGAGGCGAAGAACGGCGACGTCGTGGTGGGCAACTACATCGAAGTCGTTATCGACGGCGAGAAGCAGGAACTTCCGGAGAACAAGGAATTCCGCAGCCTCCTCGGCGAATCCGCTTCCCCGGGATTCGATGCGGGCCTCGTTGGCGTGAAGGCCGGCGACAAGAAGGAAATCAACTTCAAGTACCCGGATGACCACAAGGACGAACGCTACCGCGGCAAGACTGCCCAGTTCAACGTCGAGATTACCGACGTGCGCGAAATCGTGCCGCCGACCTTCGACGAGGAATTCTGCAAGCAGGTGGGCGTGAAGGACGTGGAAGAGCTCAAGAGCAACCTCGCCGAAAGCCTCAGCAACCAGAAGCAGGATGCCGCGAAGACGAAGGCCGTGAACGAGGCCATCGACAAGATTATCGAGGCGAACCCGTTCGAGGTGCCGAATGCACGCGTACGCGACCTCATCAAGTGGAGCCTCAACCGCAACGTGCAGGACGAGAAGGACGCCGTGGAACCCACCGAGGAACAGCTCAAGGAACTCGGCCCCGAGGCCATCCGCGAAATCAAGAAGCACCGCATCCTCGACTTCGTCGCCACGAAGGAAAAGCTCAAGGCGAGCCAGGCCAAGGTGGACGAACGCCTGCAGCAGATGGCGAATGCCTACCACATCGGCTTCGAAGATCTGAAGAACCATTTCCGCCAGAGCGGCAGAATCAACCAGCTGCGTGACGAACTCCGCGTCCAGATGGCAGCGGACTTCATCGTGGGTATCCGCCCTGCCGCCGAAGAATCCAAGTAAAAGAGGTTAGTTAATGATCATCCCTACCGTCATCGAGACCACCGGACGCGGTGAACGCGCCTACGATATCTACTCGCGCCTCCTCAAGGAACGCATCATCTTCTTGGGCACGCCCATCAACGACGAAGTGGCGAACAACGTCATGGCCCAGTTGATTTTCCTTGAATACGAGAACCCGGAGAAGGATATCACGCTGTATATCAACAGCCCCGGTGGTTACGTGTCGGCAGGGCTTGCCATTTACGATACCATGCAGCACGTGCGCCCGAATATCGCTACCATCTGCATCGGAAGCTGCGCCTCCATGGCTGCCGTGCTTCTCGCTGCGGGTACGAAGGGCAAGCGCTATGCGCTCCCGCATTCGCGCATCATGCTGCACCAGCCGTCGGGTGCCGCTACCGGCCAGTCGACTGACATCCAGATTACTGCGAAGGAAATCGTGCGCACAAAGGATACGCTTACCGAAATCGTCGCGAAGCACACGGGCAAGTCGATAGACGAGGTCCGCGCGAAGACCGACCGCGATTTCTACATGGGCCCCGATGAAGCGAAGGCCTTTGGCGTCATCGATGAAATCTTTGTTCCGCGTAAAGAGGGAATTTAATGTATCGTAGCGGGAAAAACCATCCTACTGTGACGTGTAGCTTTTGTGGCAAGCCCGCAGAACGCGTCGAGAAGATGATTACGGGCGCGGGCGTGCATATCTGCAGCGACTGCGTGACGATGTGCTACAGGATTATCGAGGAAGACCGCTCCCGCGCGATGCAGGAGAAGGCGGCTACCGAGGCTGCCGTGCAAAAGCCGCTTCCGCTCCCGACCGAAATCAAGGCGCACCTGGACGAGTTCGTCATTGGACAGGACCAGGCGAAGATGGCCCTTTCCGTTGCGGTCTACAACCATTACAAGCGCCTGCGCTACAGGCAGGCCCATGCGGATTCCAAGGATGATGTGGAAGTCGAAAAGTCGAACCTGCTCCTGGTGGGGCCTACCGGTTCGGGCAAGACGCTTTTGGCGCAGACGATGGCGCGCTTCCTCGATGTCCCCTTTACCATTGCAGACGCGACGGTACTCACCGAGGCGGGCTACGTGGGCGAGGATGTCGAAAACATCATCGTGCGCCTTTTGCAGGCCGCTGATTACGATGTGGCGAAGGCCGAACGCGGCATTATCTTCATCGACGAAATCGACAAGATTGCGCGCAAGACGGCGAACCCCTCCATCACCCGCGACGTGAGCGGTGAAGGCGTGCAGCAGGGCCTCCTGAAGATTTTGGAAGGTACCGTGGCGGCTGTGCCGCCGAAGGGCGGTCGCAAGCACCCGGAACAGGCCCTGGTGCAGGTGAACACGAGAAACATCCTGTTCATTTGCGGTGGCGCCTTCGAGACGCTCGACAAGATTATCGCCCAGCGCGTGAACAAGGGCGGCATGGGTTTCGGTGCGGACATCCGTAGCGAGAAGGACAATACGCTCAGCGAGCTGTTCAAGCAGCTCGAACCCGATGACCTTATCAAGTTCGGCCTCATTCCCGAAATCGTGGGCCGCTTGCCGATTGCTGTGGCGCTCGAGGAACTCGACGAGGCTGCCCTCCTGAATATTCTCACGCAGCCGAAGAACGCGCTTGTGAAGCAGTTCAAGAGCCTGTTCGCCATGGACGGGATTGAACTCGAATTTACCGACGAGGCGCTCAAGGAAATCGTGCACGAAACCATGACGCGCAAGACGGGGGCCCGCGGGCTCCGTTCCGTGATGGAGCGGACGCTGCAGAAGGCTATGTTTACGATGCCCGGTTCCGACGTGAAGAAGCTCGTGCTGACTGCCGAGATGGTGAAGAGCGGCCTGAGCTCCGTTGGTGTTGCGGTTTCCGGTGCAGCTAAGAAAACCCGCAAGAAGGCGTCTTAGCGCTATGAATTTTGATTTTTCGAAAACGTATCCGTTGCTCCCGCTTCGGGATGCCGTGGTGTTTCCGCATACGACCCGCCGTATTCTGGTGGGTCGCGAAATGTCGCTCCGTGCCTTGGAATTCGCGGAGAACCACAACAATGTGATTATCCTCGTTGCCCAGAAGGATGTGACGGCTGAAGAAATCCAGAATCCGATGCTCGACCTCTATTCGGTGGGCGTGATTGCGAACGTGAACGGCGTGACGCCTTTCCCGAACGGTTGCGTGAAGGCGGTGCTCGAAGGCGTGCAGATTATCGACCTGCGTTCCATCATGGTGCAGGACGGATTCTTGCATGCGACGGTTTCTCCGCGTCGGCAGCCCTTGAAGGAAAACGCGAAGACGGAATCCTTCGACGAGGTGCTCACGCGCTTCCGCGATTACGCGACAAAGAGGAATATCGCCGAGGGCATGGTCGATGCGTTCTTCGGCATGGAAAACCAGCTGGACGCCTATTACGGTATGATTCCGTTCTTGCAGGTGTCGCTTGCCGAGAAGCAGAGCTTTCTGGAGATAGCGACGCTCGACGAGATGTCGGCGAAGCTGCTTGCGCTGATGGACGTTTCCGAGGACAACGAGAACGTGCTCGTGCGCGTGCAGCAGAGCGTGCGCCAGAAGATGGCGCAACAGCAGAAGGAATGGTTTATCTCCGAACAGATCCGCCAGCTGCAGGATGAACTGGACGGTGATGGCGAAGGGGCCTCGGAACCCGAACAGCTCTTGAAGAAAATCAGGGCGAAGAACTTTACCCCGGCAATCGTGGAAAAGCTCGAGGACGAGATTTCTCGCATGAAGCTCATGCAGCCGACCTCGCCGGAATATGCGGTGAGCCGCAACTACCTCGACTGGTTTTTGAACCTGCCTTACGGCGTGTACACCGACACCGTCCTCAACATGAAAAAGGTGAAGGGCGAACTCGATTCCAAGCACTTCGGGCTCGACAAGGTGAAGGAACGCATCATGGAATACGTCGCGGTGCTGAAGCTTACCGGCACCGAACGCCGATCCCCGATTCTCTGCCTCGTCGGCCCTCCGGGCGTGGGCAAGACGACGCTCGTGGAATCGATTGCGAACGCCATGCAGCGTAACTTTGTCCGCATTACGCTTGGCGGCGTGCGTGACGAGGCCGAAATCCGCGGCCACCGCCGCACCTACATCGGGGCGATGCCCGGCCGCTTTATCCAGGCGCTGCGCCGTGCCAAGTGCATGAACCCGATTATTCTGCTCGACGAAATTGACAAGATGGCGAGCGACTTCCGCGGTGACCCTGCGAGCGCGATGCTCGAGGTGCTTGACCCGGAACAGAACCACGACTTTACCGACCACTTCATGGAAGTGGGCCTCGATCTGAGCCGCGTGCTGTTTATCGCGACGGCGAACAGCGAAGGCGAAATCCCCGAGGCGCTGCGCGACAGGCTCGAAATCGTGCGCCTGCCCGGCTATTACCCGCACGAGAAGTTGCAGATTGCAAGCAAGTACCTGGTGCCGCGCATTTGCGAACGCACCGGCGTAAAACTCGGCGAACAGGTTTCGTTTGACGATGCTATTATCAACCAGGTGATGCGCGGCTGGACCCGCGAGGCGGGCGTGCGCGAACTGGAACGCACCCTCGAGAGTGCGGTGCGCCACCGTGCGAAAGAAATCGTGATGGGCAAGAAAATCAAGCCCGCCGTTACCGAGAAGCAGTTGCAGGAATACCTTGGCGCCCCGAGATTCCTCGACAGTCAGCTGCCCGAACCGGGCCGCCCCGGCGTGGTTACAGGCCTTGCCTGGACGAGCGTGGGCGGTGAGATTCTCCCCATCGAATGCATGCTCCTGAGCGGCAAGGGCCAGATTATCATGACGGGAAAGCTCGGCGACGTGATGAAGGAATCCGCCCAGATTGCAGTGAGCCTGGTGCGCGAACGTCTGCACCGATTCGGCATCGACCCGGCGATTGTCAAGAAGACGGACATCCACATCCACGTGCCCGAAGGCGCCGTGCCGAAGGACGGGCCCTCCGCGGGTATCGCCCTCACGCTGTGCCTGCTCTCTGCGTTTACCAGGATTCCCGTACCGCCTGACGTCGCGTTTACCGGCGAGGTGAGCCTCACGGGCGCATGCCTTGCGATTGGCGGGCTCAACGAGAAGGCGCTTGCCGCGCTCCAGGCCGGCGTGAAGACGCTTCGCCTGCCTGCCCAGAACAAGAAGGACGTTGACGAACTCCCGGCACCCGCGAAGAAGGGCCTCAAGATCTACACGCACAAGCACATCGATGAAATCGTGAAGATTCTGTTCGTGCAGAAGAAGGCGAAGAAGTAGGTAGCCTGAGTGTCACCCTGGAGCGCGAAGCGCGATAGGTACATTTATTGTCCCCGGTGCGCTCCGGGGATTTTTTGTATTTTGAATAAAGAAATTTGACGGACAAATTATATGTCGAAAGATAAGCCACTATATACGCTTGAAAAAAGAGATGTTCTCTTTTTTGTGATTGCAGAAACTGTTCTTTTTCTTTTGCCGACAATTTTAACTGTGGCAGCGATTGCTTTGGGTTTTTATGTAGATTATGGTACGGGTCCGGATAAACGGGCGTGGATTCTTTCTGCAGTGTTTTGGCCTTTTATTCCATTCGCTTTGTGCGCCCCTTTTGTGTGCGTCTATAGAAAACTTTGGCGCACGCCGCATGATTTCTTTACCATTGCCAAGATTTCGTTTGTTCCGTTTATTCCAGGATGGCTGTATATATTGGGCTGCGCTATTTGGTTGTCTATCAAGTGGGAATGGGAAATGGTGGGGATTCTTGGTTTACCGTCCTTTATTTTCTTGGCTTGCTATCTCATTGTTTTACTGGGCCTTTTTCTTGCTAGACGATAACTCGTTTTATATATTTGAGCGTTGGAAAATTAGAGGCGTAAAATGGAATTCACTCTCGAAGAAATGCGTGGGCACCTTGCAGCTCTCGAAGCAAGGATTTCTGAGGCTTGCAAGATTGCGGGCCGCAGCCGTGAATCGGTTAAGCTCGTTTGGGTGAGCAAGTTCCACCCGGCCGAAGCCGTGGAAAATGCAATCAGCCTGGGCGCTACCGACTTCGGCGAGAACCGCGTGCAGGAAGCCGAACTCAAGTTCTCTTCGCCGCGCATGGCGAAGGACGGGAGCCGCGTGCGTTGCCACGTGATTGGCCCCGTGCAGAGCAACAAGTTAAAGAAGGCGGCCATCGTTGCCGACTGCATCCATTCCATCGCGAGCATCGAGGCGGTGGAAAAGCTGGAACGCGTTTGCGCGGCACTCCCCGGCAACGGCGGAAGTGGCGAGCAGGGCAAGATTCTCGATATTCTTTTCCAGGTGAATGCCGGCGAAGAAGAGACGAAGAGCGGGCTCGACGTGCACGAGGCCGAGGCTTTCTTGAACGACCTTGCCGCAAAGGCGGGCGCCGCTTCCGACGGCAAGAGCGAAAACTTCCCGCACCTGCGTTTCCGCGGGCTCATGACCATCGGGAAGAACACGGGTGTCGCCGAAGATTCCCGCGAATGTTTCGCATTCCTACGCGGATTGCGCGACAAGTTTTTGGCACGTGGCGGTGCGTTTGCCCACTTCGATCAGCTTTCGATGGGCATGACTGGCGACCTGGAAGTCGCGATTGAAGAAGGCTCCACGATGATTCGCGTGGGCACGGCCCTCTTCGGCGAGCGCGATTACTCCAAACCGGTGAACGACCCGGCGTAGACTTCGGATTATATCGGATATTTGTCTTTGGCAGCTTCGAGTTCGGCGCTGGTCTTTTCCCAGTCTTCGTATAGCTGGTCGACTTTCTTCTTGTTGTCGTCCATGTCCTTGGCGATGGCGGTGATGGCGTTCCCGTCGCCGCTTTCCGAGGCGGTCACGAGTTTCGCTTCGAGTTCGCCGCCGAGGGCTTCGGCCTTCGCGATATCTTCTTCGATTTTCGCGAGTTTCTTTTCGAGGGGCTTTATGACCTTGCTGCGCTCGGCGATATAGTCGGCACGCGCCTTGCGGTCTTCCTTGGCGCGCGGGGCTGCCGAGGGTGCGTCCGTTTTCACGTCGATGTTCGAGACCTTGATGTTCGCGGATTCACCGGCGGGAACAAGGAAATCTACCAGGGAGGCCTGCATTACCACTACACCTACTGGGACGAGGACAAGGGCGACTCGATTTCGCTTTCGATGAACGGCGTGATTGAGGATAGGGTGGGCCCGATACTCATGAGCGCCATCGTGACTCCGGGGACGGACAAGCTCACGACGCTTACGCTGTTGCTGAGCGAAGGGACGCTCGACACGAATCTCGCTGCGGCCGACATGTTTAGTTTCAAGATATGGCGTATGGGTGCGGAGGCATCTACGCAACTGATTTCATCCAGTATTTCCAGGGTGCAGAATGGCGTACGTTACGATCTCCATTTTTATGGAGGTGAAGATGCGGTGGTTCCTGCGGTGGGCGATTCCGTGCGGCTTATGCCGGGCGTGTTGCGCGACCTGAACGGCAACGTGCCGCATTTTGAAAACCCGTGGGTGCGAATCATCGGCGGGCAGCGCCTGCTAGTGGAGGATGCGGGCCTGGTGACCCTCACGGAAGAACGCGCGATTGAAACGCTTGCCTGGCAGGAAGGCGTGAAGCCCGTAGTTGTTGACCCGGAGATGTCGCTGAAGGATGCCATCGAGCAGCACGGGCTCCCGGGCCAACTGCTGAACTACGACATGCAGGAACTGGCGCTCACTGCGGGCGATTCCGTGTCGATTGATTCCATACGCATCGTGTGGGAGGTGAGTTACTTCTCGAGCCTCGGGCAGTTCGTGAACCGGGCGAAGGGCTCCGTGGCGTGTTCCGATGTGGATATCTTTGGCGGGGACTGTCGGAAAAATCCGGGCAAGGTGTTCCTCGCGTGGAATGCCCGTAGCGACAAGGGAAGGCTCGTGGGTACGGGCGCGTACATCTCGAAACTCGAATGGAAGGTGATGGCTGGCCCCGAGAAGGTGGGCAGTCGCGATGACACGTTTACGCTGGGCGTGAAGCGTTCTAAATAGCGTTAGTTGTAACTTTTTGTTTACGAGATAACAAAAAGTATCATTTTTACGTGATTCTGCTTATTGCAAGAATTGGGGTTCTTGACTTTAGCCCCTTTTCAGTATAAGTTTATAATAATGTTATATAATTATTAAAAAAGGAAGGTCTGGCATGAAAAAGGAACTTCATGTGTTTTTCCTATTTACTCTGATAGCTTTCTTTGCCTCGGTGGCAAATGCCGGGCAGGTGAATTTGCAGACTAGTCCGGAGACTGGCGGAAAGTATATCAATATGCCAGAATCCGATTATGACACCCTGATCCTTCAGGGTGCAACATCATTCACCGTATATGACGACGGTGGAGAGTATGGAAGCTATAACAATGATGAGGATGGATATCTAGTCTTGATCGTGCCGGAAGGCCTGTCGTTTGTTGTATCCGGAACTGTGAATACGGAAGAAGGTTATGATTATTTAAAGATATATAAAAACGAGGTGTCGGAGAGCGGGGAGGAAGGTGAATACCTTTTGGGTAAAATGTCGGGAGAGGGTATAGACGTTTCGATTACTAGTGCGGAACGTACCATGATACTTTATTTTCATTCGGATGGGAGTCAAGTACGTTCTGGTCTTGAGTTGAATGTTTCTGTAGGTAATGCCTCGACATCACATGCAGTGGAGTTGAATACCGCGGAAGGAGGGATTGTTACTAGCGACAAGGAAACTGCGACCTTTGGCGAAGAAGTGACTCTGACTCTGGCCCCGAGCGGTAGTAACTTGATAAAGGGCGTATCGGTTGTTGATGCCAGTGGAAACATTGTGAAGACCTCCGAAATCAACTGGTACTCTGGTACTAATACGGCAAAGTTTATTATGCCTGGTAGTAAAGTAACGGTAACGCCTCAGTTTGTGGGGCGTATTTCTGCCGCTGACGGAGCCTTTGTCAATATGCCTGTTTCGGGAACGAAAAATATCATTATTCCGGCAGGAGTTTCATCGTTTAAGATTTATGATGACGGTGGCAAGAATGGAGATTATAGTAATGATGCGGATGGATATCTTGTATTGACGGCACCAGAGGGACATATATTGCAAATCTCGGGAAAATTAAATACGGAACCGAAATGTGATTACTTCAGCATCTATAATGGTGACTTGGATGATAATGAGTTTGTGGCATCTCTGGATGGTGTAAATGTTGATGTCTCTACTAGTAGTACGGGACGATCAATGGTGCTTTATTTTAATTCGGATGGAAGTGAAACATATTCTGGCCTCGAATTAACTGTGTCCGTTGTTGACTTCTCGGCATCGCATGCGGTGGTGCTGAATCAGGCGGGTGGAGGTACCGTTGCTAGCGACAAAACTGAAGCAATGTTTGGCGATGAAGTAACATTGACTTTGACACCCGACGAAAACAAATTTATTGGTGGCGTTTCTGTTGTTGACGAGAATGGATCCCCTGTTAGCGTTTCCGAAATCAAATGGTATTCTGATGATAGGACTGTAAAATTTACGATGCCTGGAAGCGGTGTTACGGTAACGCCAACGTTTGTTAATAACATTACAGCGGAGGGTGGAGCGTATATCAATATGTCTTATGATGAGACAAGGGAAATAACTATTCCCGCAGGCGTTGCTTCGTTCAATGTCTATGACGATGGTGGTAAAAATGGGGATTATAGCGATGGTGCCAATGGTTCTATTATCCTGACTGTGCCGGATGGTTTTTCGTTCTTGATTACGGGGACGGTGAATACGGAAGGTGGTTACGACGGAATAAAGATTTATGAAGGTGTTCCGAATAATTATGAATCTTTAGAGGATTATAGCGGTGAAAATATTGACGTTTCTTTTGCCAGCGCGGCACGCACGATAACGCTTACATTCTATTCGGATGATGGTAGCACACGTTCTGGTATTGATTTGAAGGTGTCCTTGGTGAACTACACCACAGAGCATAATATTGTTGTTGCTAATGTATCGGGAGGAACGGTTACCTCGGATAAGGCCTCCGCAACAATCGGAGAAACAGTTTCTTTGAACGTTGATTTGTCTGAAGATTCTTGGTTGAATCGACTTAATGTTGTAGACGAAAATGGCAATGATGTTGTTGTTGAAGGCGGTACCTGGTACACGAACAATTCGGCTACATTTACAATGCCTTATGCTGACGTTACGGTTACTCCCGATTATGCGACGGCGCGCTCTGCCGAGGGGGGGCTTTATGTCAACATGCCTAAGAACGGCAAGCAGTATATAACGATTCCGGATGGAGTAACATCGTTCAAGGTGTATGACGATGGAGGCAAGGATGGCAATTTCAGTAAAGGAATAGAGGGAATCCTTGAACTGACTGCACCAGAAGGGAAAATCCTTCAAGTAACGGGTTATGAACGGTCATATAGCGATGGAAAGGATTGGAGCGGCTCTCTTTCCATTTACGAGGGCGATGAAGATGGTTCTGCCTACTTGGAATATTGGGGCAATTCGGAAGGGGCCGAGATTGAGCCTGTTTCCAGCATAGGAAATGTTTTGACGTTAAAGTTTGGAACGAGTAATGACGGTGTCGCTGAAGGCCTTGACTTGACAGTTTCTGTCCTCGACGAACCTCCTGCGCTTACGATAACGTACTCCCCGTCAGTGGGTGGTACACTGGATGTTCAGACCTCTGCTCAGTATCGAGAAACCGTACAGATGAGTGCGACTCCGGAACAAGGTTATCTTTTGAGTCGGGTAGATGTTTATGAGACAGAAGGCCATAATTCCGTTGCGGTCAGTGGCGGGCTCTGGTATTCGAATAATCAGGCCAGCTTTGTTATGCCGAACAAGGATGTAACAGTTAGTCCGGTGTTTACAAATAACTTCTCTGTGGAAGGAGGACTCTATGTTGTTATGCCGACGGATGGAAGTAGAATTGATGTAAATATCCCGAGTAAAGTCACATCGTTCAAAATTTATCGTGATAATTTTAACGATTATTATGGTCGTGGGACATTAGAATTGCAAGCCCCAGATGGGTATGTTATGCAGGTGAGTGGGTTGTCGGACGAACTTGCTAATGTTTTTAGGATTGAAGGGAAAAATGAATATGGCGGTAAATGCCTGTGGGGTTATTGCGGTACAGATAAGGATGTCGTAGTCAGTCAGACCTCTAGTATTGAATTGGAATATGATTCTGACGATGCCAGTTACAACCTTGATTTGACAGTGACTCTCATAGATGCTAGTACGCCGCACGAAGTGAAAATTGCGGAAGACATTACTGGAGGAACAGTTCAAAGTGATAAGGCTTCTGCTGTTGTTCAGGAATACGTCTACCTGCAGACGACCCCTGAAGAAGGCAAGATTCTGTTGTCTATGGATGTAATTGACTCTATAGGCAATTCTGTAGAAGTTGATGGTGGCTTATGGTATTCTGGCAATCAGGCATCGTTCGAAATGCCGGCCATGTACGTTACCGTTTCTCCGACATTTACGGGCAACTTTAATGACCTATCTATAAACATGCCTATCGAAGATCAGGAAATAGCGGCATATATTCCGGCCAATGTTACCTCGTTCAAGGTCTATGATGATGGCGGTGCGAGTGGCGAATATACGAAGTCCAGCGGAATCAATAGCCTAGTGATGCATGCGCCTGAGGGATTTGTTTTCCGCGTGACGGGTACCGTGTCTACGGGGTCGGACAATGATTATCTGCGTATTATTGACGGAGAGCGTTCTGGAGACATTCTTTTGAGTAGCTTGAGCGGATACGATAAAGATGTTGGAACTTATTATAGTTCGGGTCAAGTGATGACATTGATGTTCAATACCGGCAATAGTGGGACTGCGTTTGATGGCTTAGACTTGACTGTAGAACTTGTGGATGCCTCTATAGAGCATGCAATAGCGCTTACCTATAATAACCTAAGGGGAACCGTTTCTTCGGATAAGTCAACTGCGGCTACGGGTGAAACTGTTACATTGACTGCGGTTCCAAGGAGCGACTATTTGCTAAAGGAAATCCGCGTTACGGATGCAAATGGAAATTCTAAGAAGGTGACCGGCGGTACATGGGCGACATCGAATACGGCAACATTTACGATGCCTTATTCGGATGTTAGTGCGGAGGCTATCTTTACAGATAACTGGACCTCGTCTGTGCTGTTTGTCAATATGCCTGCGTCGGGGGATATGACCGTAGATATACCTGAAGGTGTATCCTCGTTCAAGGTCTATGATGATGGTGGATTGAATGCGAGCAGTGTCTTGGGTGCGGATGGACATCTTGTATTGAGGGCGCCCATTGGGTATAGATTGCAGGCTTTGGGTTCAATAACTGGTCGTTATATGGCAATAGCGAGATTGTCTATTCACGATGGCGATGCTTCTGCATCTGTAATTAGTGAGGTTAATTCTGAATATATGGGCGGAACGAAGAATGTCGCGACTGTGACGAGTTCTGGAAATGTGATGACTCTAGATTTTTCATGTAACCCTATGATGGGGAAGGATTTTGGAAATCCGGCCGATATGCAGCTGGTGGTGACGCTTGTTGCGGCTGAGGCGCACGAAGTTGCTTTGGGTGAGTATACAGGCGGAACGGCTTCTATCGACAAGGCGACAGCTTATCCTGGTGAAACGGTGACATTGACGGCTCATTCGGCGACGGGCTACATCCTTACCGGAGTCAATGTCGTGGACTCGGAAAATAGTCCTGTAAAGACGAGCGAGCCAACGTGGGATGCGGATAACACCGTAACATTTGTCATGCCGAACAATGCTGTTACGGTGATGCCCCAGTTTACGAATAACTTGACTGCCGAAGGTGGGCTTTATATCAGGATGCCGTCTGGTGGAAATGCGATGCAGTTTACTGTGCCCGAAGGGGTGACATCGTTCAAACTCTATGCAGCCGATGTGGATGAATATCATTGCACAAGCGATTATAGTGATAATATCATTGAACTTGCTTCTACTGACGGAAGTGGATTCTTGATTGCGGGAAGTATTTCTTCGGATTCGCACTTGAATATCCATGACGGACAGATAGAATGGACGGAATATCCTCCGCAGGATAGATACTATTGGGGCTATCAGTCAACAGATATAGGGCAGTATCAGAGTACCGGCGACACGGTAACGATATCCTACAACCGCTGTGAAGGTCTTGATTTGACAGTGACGGTTGGTGGTGTTGCTACAAAGTATACGGTAGCTGTTGCAGAAGCTGTTGGCGGGACTGTTTCTAGTAGCAAGGACGAAGCCCTCGCTGGACAAACCGTTAATCTCGAAATACGTCACGATGCAACCCACATTTTGGAAGGCATCCGAGTTGAGGATACTGATGGCAATTCCGTTGTAGAGCTTGGAGCGACATGGTACAATTACGGTAATCCGTCGTTTACCATGCCTTCGACCAATATTACGGTTATCCCGGCATTTACGGATAAGCTTACTGCAGAGGATGGCTTGTTTATCAATATGCCAAGCAACGAATGGAATGACTTGTATGCATCAATTCCTGGTAATGTCAAGTCGTTCAAGATATACGATGATGGTGGTAGTGATGGCAATTATACTACGTCTGCTAATGGAAGGATTTCTATGCATGCTCCCGGTGGATACGTCTTTAAATTGACTGGCTCTATGACCGCAACAGCGACGGGTCGTCTTTTAATTGATGTTGAAAATAATGGAGATTATACTAATCATGAGATAACGAGTACGGGAGAAGGCCTCGCAACTGATGTTGGTGCCATTATGGGCGATTACATGGAAATAAGGTTCCGGGGATGCGATAATGACAAGGAGTGCTATTATAGCGCCTCGACATACTCCGGTCTCGACTTGACTGTGACGCTTGTGAAGTCTGTCCACTATGCTGCAATTTCTGTTGAAGTAAACGAAGATGGAGATACGGTAGCTACTGTTAATGGAATGTATAATGGCTATGATGGTGTATATGTTCCTGAGGAAATATCTGTTGATACGCTTATCTTCAATCGAGAATTTACCACTAGCGGCTATTCCACTATCGTGTTGCCCGTTGACATCAATGGGTCGAGTATTGATGGTTTGAGGCAGGTATTGAAATTTGACGGCATGGGCGTCGATGGAAATGGCAAGAAGAAGGTTCAGATGAGGGCGGTCTGGTGCCAGAATGACGTCAATGAGGTTTGTTCGTCGCTTTCCGGAAACCTGACGGCGTACACACCGTACATAATTCAGCTTGCTGACAATACACTCACATTCCATGGTAAGCAAAAACTCTTGCCGACGGAAACTCCGGAAACCCGCGTGGGTGACTGGGTATTCCGTGGCGCGCTCGAAAGGCGTGAGTGGTATGACGGTGACGGCGAGGTTGGCAAGGTATATGGGTATGCTGCGGGTAATGCTACCGGCGTTTCTGCAGGAGACTTCGTAAAGTTTACCAATGGTGCATGGATCCGCCCGATGCGTGCCTACCTCATCAATGAGCCGCTTGATCGGAGCTTCGCAAGAGGACTTAACAAGAATGCCAAGGTTAGTGTTGCAGACGAGGACCTTCCCGAAAAGATTGAAGTCGAAATCATCTACGAAAGGGAGGATGGCAGTGAAGAGACTACCGTTATTGGGCATTTCAATACCCGCACGGGAGAGTTTATATTGAATCGCCCGGCGCGCACATTCGACCTTAAGGGCCGTAATGTGAATGGGACGCCCAAGGCGAAGGGAATGTACATAAGGAAGTAGAGGTTATAACTATGGATAACGCAATGGAACAGAAAAAAGAATACACCGCTCCGGAAATGAACGTTGTAGAACTAAAACAGAAACGCCCCATTTTGCAGGAAGCTAGCGATCCGTCTGGTTATGGAAACGAGGCTGGGTAAATAAGCGTTTCTTGAGTTAATTGCTTATATCGGGTACTTGTCCTTCGCGGCTTCGAGTTCGGCGCTAGTCCGTTCCCATTCCGCGTAGAGGCTGTCGACAAGGTTCTTGTTGTCGTCCATGTCTTTGGCGATGGCGGTGATGGCGTTCCCGTCGCCGCTTTCCGAGGCGGTCACGAGCTTTGCCTCGAGTTCGCCGCCGAGGGCTTCGGCTTTCGCGATATCTTCCTCGATTTTTGCAAGTTTCTTTTCGAGCGGCTTGATGACCTTGCTGCGTTCGGCGATGTAGTCGGCGCGGGCCTTGCGGTCTTCCTTGGCGCGGGGTGCGGCATTCTCCGAGTCGCCCATCACGTCGATGTTCGATACCTTGATGTTCGCGGAGTTTGCACCGCCGGGCTTCTTTTCGGATGCCCAGCCCACCTTCTCGAGGAAGTCGGCGTACGTGCCTTCGAATATGCGGCAGGTTCCGCCGTCGAACACCACGAGCCTTGTGGCGAACGCGTGCAGGAGTTCCTCGTCGTGGGTCACCACCAGCGCTGTGCCTTCGTAGTCTTCGAGCGCGTCGATGAGGCTCTCGATGCTTTCCATGTCGAGGTGGTTCGTGGGTTCGTCGAGCAGTAGCATGTTGCAGGGGCTTGCGAGAATCTTCCCGAGGAGCACGCGGCTCCTTTCGCCACCGGAGAGCACCTTCACCTTCTTGAGCGCGTTGTCGCCACTGAACATCATGAGGCCTGCAAGCCCGCGGGCGCGGCTCTTCTGCGATACTTCTTCAATCGCCGATGCAATTTCTTCTTCGACGGTGTTGTCGAGGTTCAGACGGTTGATATTCGTCTGTCCGAAATAGTTTATCTGTAGGTTCGGGTTGTAGCTGATTTCGCCTGCGGTTGGCTGCAGTTCCTTTGCTATCAGATTTAAAAGCGTCGTTTTACCGCGGCCGTTCGGGCCGATGACTGCGATGCGGTCGCCCTTGAATACTTCCATCGTCAAGTCGGTGATGAGCTCGGGACCCATTCCCTGCACGGTGCCGTCTTCGCCCTTGTTCGGGTACGCGAACGAGAGTCCCTTAATCTGCAGCATCCTCTTGCCGGGGAAACCTGCCTCGGTAAAGCTGAATTCCAGATTGCGTTCGTGCGTGAGGCGCTCGCTCGTGGCAAGCTTTGCGGCGGCCTTGATCTTGGACTGCACCATCGCGGCTTTCGCGGCCTTGTAGCGGAAACGCTCGATAACCTTCTCGAGCTGTTCCTTCTTTTTCGCCTCGTTTTCTTGCGTGCGTTGCGCGACTTCCTCTTCTTCGGCCACCGTCTCGCGGAGCTTTTCTACGGTGCCCTTCACCTTGCGAATCTTATGGCGGAAAATCCCGGCGGTGTGCGTGCAGACCTCGTCCATAAAGTGGTGGTCGTGCGTAATCAGGAGCACTTCGCCCTTCCAGCTACGCAGAAAACGGCTGAGCCAGCGCATCGACACGATGTCGAGGTAGTTTGTCGGTTCGTCGAGCAATAGCATGTCGGGCTCGCTCGCCAAGACCTTCGCGAGGTTCAGGCGAATCTGGAAACCGCCCGAGAGGAGCGAGGGGCTCTTGTGCATGGATTCTTCGTCGAATCCGAGACCGAACAAAATCGCTTCTACCTTGTGTTCTTCCAGCCAGCCGTCTTCATTGGGCTTCAAGACACTGCAGGCCTCCTCGTGCACGGTCGCGTGCGTGAAGTTCAGGTGCTGCTGCAGGTAGCCCAGCGTGTATTTCTTGGGAATGTCGATGGAACCGCCGTCAAGGCATTCCTGCCCGAGAATCATCTTGAACAGCGTGGACTTGCCGCAACCGTTACGGCCTACGAGCCCTACGCGCTCATGGTCGCCCACGAGCAGGCTTGCGCCATCGAGCAAAACTTGCACGCCGAATGATTTGGAGACGTTCTGAATCTGGATCACGGGAGCAAATTTAGAAAAAACCGCCTGCCGTGCCAAATTCCGCACAAAATTACGAAACTTACGAAAAGTGTTGACGAATGTTTTTTTTTTCTTACATTAAAAAGTAAGAAGATTCTAACCCCTAAAAAAGGAGATAGCATGACTATCAAAAAATGGACATACGCAGTTGGCTTCACGGCGGGATTGGCGCTTGTGGCCTGTTCAGGTGAAAACGGTACGGACGGTGCTCCGGGTGCAGACGGGGCCGATGGCACGAGCTGCGTTGCCGAGGCGCTCGAGGATGGTTCCGGCTTCGACATGATTTGCGGAGGCAAGAGTGTCGGTACCGTGAAGAACGGCGAAGACGGTGCTAACGGTAAAGATGGTACCAACGGCAAGAACGGAGCCGATGGTAAAAATGGCACCAATGGTACGAACGGCACCGACGGTAAGGATGGAACTTCTTGTGTTGTGAAGCCTTTCGATGGCGGTTTCAAGGTGCTTTGCGCCGGCGACTCCGTAGGCGTGCTCGTGAATGGCGTTGATGGCACTAATGGTAAGGATGGTACCAATGGAACGGACGGCACCAACGGTACAA
>NZ_DFLC01000024.1:36481-36631 GCF_002374005.1 Fibrobacter sp. UBA3629
CCAACGGTACAAACGGCAAGAGCGCCTACGAACTGGCTGTGGCGGCTGGGTTCGAAGGGACCGAAGCGGAATGGCTCGCCTCGCTGAAGGGTGCTGACGGCACGAACGGTACGAATGGCACCAACGGAACGGACGGCACCAACGGTACAA
>NZ_DFLC01000024.1:36684-63613 GCF_002374005.1 Fibrobacter sp. UBA3629
CCAACGGTACAAACGGCAAGAGCGCTTACGAACTGGCTGTGGCGGCTGGGTTCGAGGGTACTGAGGCGCAGTGGCTCGCCTCGCTGAAGGGTGCTGACGGCACGAACGGTACGAACGGCACCAACGGAACGGACGGCACGAACGGCAAGAGCGCGTATGAACTTGCAGTGGCGGCCGGGTTCGAAGGGACTGAAGCCGAATGGCTCGCGGCCCTGAAGGGCGCCAAGGGCGATGCCGGTGATGACGGCGTGTCTTGCGTGTTGACGGACAACAACGACGGTACCGTGACGGTGACCTGCGGCGCAAGCTCTACGACGCTTTTCAAGGCTGTGTGCGGTACTATGGCATACGACCCTGCGGAACAGTTCTGCGTCGGCGGAAAGACCTACGCCTTGTGCGAAGGAAAAACCAAGGATTATGACCCCACAACCCATGCTTGCGGTGAGAACGACATTGTTGTGCCCCTCTGCGGCGGCAAGCCATACTACGACGATCAGAAGTGCGAAGAAGGCGTAATCCTTACCCTCTGCGGCGATAAGGATGACCCGAAGTGGCATTGGTATTACGATTCAACCAAGGCCCAGTGCCTGCACAGCAAGACGCTTGGTGATAGGGATTTGGTGTTTGACCATATTCCCGTTGGCGATGGCTTTGAAAGGCAGTCGGATGTTGATTCGATGCTGTATGTTTACGTGTCCTCGACTGAAGTCCAGAAGCGCGCTTACTGTGGCTCTGCTAAATATGTTCCGGGTGCTCCTGGCTATCATGGCTTAAGCTCGACTTATGCTTCGAACTCATCTATGGTAATATATTCGTTTATCAATGATGCGGATAGTCTTTTTACCTTTAGCAACGCATCTGGTCATTTCTACAATCCTGAAACGCATTTCTGCGATATTCCTGAAGGTTCCAATCGCCTCTATGGTACAATCGTTGAAAAGTGCAATGGCGAGGAATTCAACACAACGACTCACTTCTGCGACTATAGGGAAAACAAACTTTACAGTTTCAAGAAAATAGGAACACAGATTTGGATGACGCAGAACCTTGCGTATGCTGATTCTGTTGCTACGCCGAACCTGAAGGGGCTTTGGAGTTGCCCAGGTTCTGCCGGAGCGGAAAATTTGCAGAATTGCGAGGAATACGGAATGCTTTACAAGTGGTCGGCAGCGATGGATATCGATGGTACATATCAGTCGACCCTTAATAATCCGACGGAACCCCGTCAAGGAATCTGCCCTGACGGTTGGCATCTGCCTAGCTATGATGAATTGAGCGCCCTCAATGAACATGCGAACTACTTTGCAAGTATCACTGGTGTCTCCGCACAGGAAGCCTTGATGGATGAATCCTGGAGCGGTGTTTCCAACAATCTGGGATTCAATGCGGTTATTCCGTCTACAGGTTCCGGATATACCATGTGGGGGTCTACGGAAAATGCTGCAGCAAGAGCCGCATCTTTGATGATTAATGCGACTAACGGTGTTACTCTGAATGAATCGTTTGGTAAGGGCAGCCCGCTGTATGTCCGTTGCGTCAGGAACTAGTTCCCTGATCTGAAGGCAGATCTAATTTCAAGGCGGACCGGTTAACCCCGGCCCGTCTTTTTTGTATTTTTCCTGTACTATAGCAGAGAATGAACGCGATATTAAAAAAGTTGAAGGCCAGAAGGCTGCCGACAAGCATCCGGTGGGCAACTTCATGTGGAGCGTGGAAGATGAAGATTGATGCGCCCGAGTACGATGCGGAAGAATTCCGGCGCAAGGAAAAGATTGCCATTATCGTGGGCCTGGTTTATTCGGCGCTCGCTATGACTGTCGGTGTTATGGAAGCGATGGGATAGATGCCGTTCTAAAATGCTATTTTTCATGGCGCAATAAGTCTTTAAGGGTGTAAAAATGATTATCGATTTGAAAGGCATGGAAACGACGGTGCTGCCGAACTTCAAGGGTGGCGAGAAGGAATACAAGGCGAAGATGTACTTTGACGGGACGACTCGCATTATGCACGGGACGCTCGAACAGGGCGCATCTATCGGCTATCACAAGCACGAGACCAACAGCGAAATCATGTTCTTCGTTTCGGGCAAGGGCAAGGTGCTCTTTGACGACGGCGTGGAATACGTGGAAGCGGGCCAGTGCCATTTTTGCCCGAAGGGTCACAGCCACAGCCTGATTAACGAGAACGAGGAGCCGCTCGTGTTCTACGCGTGCGTTCCGGAACTGGGATAAAAAAACGGAGTATACAAGATGTCTAAACTGATGCGTTCTATTTCGGGTATCCGCGGTATCGTGGGCGATACCCTCACCCCGCAAGTCTTGAAGAGCCATGTGCGCGCCTTCCTCGAGATTACGAAGGCCAGGCGTGTGGTCATCGGGCGTGATAGCCGCCCCACCGGCGATGCCATCGTGCAGTTTGTCGCGGGCATATGCCGCCTCTCCGGCGTGGACGTGGTGGATGTTGGCCTTTCGACGACGCCCTCGGTGGAACTCTTGACGGTGCATTTCAAGGCGGATGCGGGCATCATCATTACCGCAAGCCACAACCCGCTCGAATGGAACGCGCTCAAGTTCCTCAACAGCAAGGGGCTCTTCCTCGGGCCCGATGACGTGAAGAAGCTTTTCGAACTCGCCGATGCGGACAACTTCAGTTATCCGGATTATCGCACGATGGGCAAGTACGAGGTGGCGCCCGATGCCGACGGCATCCACATCGACGGGACGCTCAAGATTCCGTTCGTGGATGTGGAGGCGATTCGCGCGAAGAAGTTCAAGGTGGCCGTAGATGCCGTGAACGGTGCGGGCAGCTACATTGTGCCGCGCCTGCTGGAACAACTCGGCTGCGAGGTGGTGCGCGTGCATTGTGAACCCGACGGCACGTTCCCGCGCGGTGCGGAACCGATTCCGGAGAACCTGGGTGACCTGCGCGATGCCGTAAAGAAGAACGGTTGCGCGCTCGGATTTGCAGTGGACCCGGATGCCGACCGCTGCGCCCTCGTGGACGGTTTAGGACAAAGTATCGGCGAGGAATACACGCTCGCGATTGCGACTGAAGAAGTGCTGAGCCAGAAGAAGGGAAGCGTTTGCGTGAACCTTTCTACGAGCCGCATGAACGAAGATGTTGCCACGAAGTACGGTTGCGGTTTCAGCCGCGCGAAGGTGGGCGAGATCAACGTGAGCCTGCAGATGATCGAGAACGGCTGCATCATCGGCGGCGAGGGCAACGGCGGCGTGATTCTGCCGGCGCTCCACTACGGGCGCGATTCCCTGGTGGCGGCGGCGCTGGTGCTCAGCTGGATGGCGCACCATGACGGCGGCCCCGAGAAGTTTGTGGCTGAAAACCCCGCCTACGTGATGCCGAAGAAGAAGTTCGAACTCGGCGACAAGAAGGTGGCGGATATCCTCCCGAAGGTGAAGGCGGAATTTGCCGGCTGGAAGAGCGACGAGCGCGATGGCCTGTGGCTCGGGAGCGAAAAGTCCTGGGTGCATGTGCGTGCGAGCAATACGGAGCCGGTGATTCGTGTGATTGCGGAGGCGCCGACTGCCGCAGAAGCGGAAGAACTCTGCGCGAAGGTGGAAAAACTCATCTAACCGTCGCTATGCTGCGGACTGTTTTTGAAAAAAAGAGTGCTCGTTCGGCGCTCTTTTTTATAGTTCGATTCCCGTATCGCGTTCGATGACTGTTTCGCAGGCGGCCTTGAACGTTTCGGGAGTCGCGACGATGGTCACGGTTTTCTTGGCGCGGGTGATGCCCGTGTAAAGAATCTGGCGATTTAGCAGGGGGTGCCCCAGTCGGGTCGGCAGGAACATCAGCACATGATTGTATTCGGACCCTTGGGCCTTGTGGACGGTCGAGGCGTAGGCGAGTTCGAATACGTCTTTCGGGAAAAGGTATGTGGGGTAAAAGACAAAGTCGTTCCCCTTCTTGAACATCAGATAGCCTTCGCCCGATTTATCGTAACAGAGAATGCACATGTCGCCGTTGTAGAGTCGGAAGGTTTTCTGGTTCTTGACGAGCATGAGCATCTTGCATGTTCTTTTGCCATGGCATTTTTCAAGGACGAGATGTTCCATGAATTGGTTGATGAAGTCCGTGCCGATGCCGCCCTGCCTTTCGGCAGAAAGAATTTTTGACTGCGTGCAAAATTCCCACACCTTCTGGCAATTTGCGTACTCCGCATCTTGCGGCGAACACTGCTTTTGCGGATTGATTTGACTTGCCGCATCTACAAAGTCCGAGAGGTAATTTTCGAACCAGCGGGTAAGCAAGGCTTCGACTTCGTTACAGTAATTTTCGGCAGTCAATCCCAGCATCTGTACAGCGCTTCCTAGAACCCACGAGTTCAAATCCTTGAAGCCAAAAAGGGTGTCTGCGTTTTCGAGCGAGGCGAGTTTCCCGATTTGGGAATTCTTGTCGAAGCGTCTCGAAACAGTCAATTTGACGGTGGAATTCGTTTTTACGCCGAGCAAGTCGCCAAGCACGGCGCCCGCATCTACAGGCGGCAACTGGTCCGCATCGCCCAGCAAGAACAGTCGCACGCTTTTGGGAACCGCTTTCAGGAAAGCCCCGAAAAGCGAGATATCCACCATGCTCGTTTCGTCGATGACAATAACCGCATTTTCGGGGAACGGATTCTGTTCGTCGTGAAAGAACTTGTTTTCGTTCGGTTTGTAACCCAGCAGGCGGTGGAGGGTGTACGTTTCCGCATTCGTTATCTTGTTGTAAATCTCAAGATGGTTCTCGAATTCCTTGGAGCCGACCAGGTTCACGGAATTCACGATACTTTCCTTCATGCGGTCGGCGGCCTTGCCGCTCGGGGCTGCCAGATACAGCGGGTAGGCAAGCCTTTCCGGATGCTCGCAGTAAAGTTCCCGAAGCAAGAAGAATATGACGGTCGTCTTGCCCGTGCCCGGGCCACCCGTGACAATCAAATTTTCATTGACGCCGCGCACAATCGCTTCGGCCTGTTCCGCTTCGAGCCGTACCGGATTTCCGTTTGCGTCTTTTGTGAACGAGGCGACATTTTCGATGCATTTTTCCGCGGCCCCTTTTACCGGGGCGTGCGCCACAAAGAGTTCGCGGACTTTCTGTTCGACGTTAAGCTTGGAATAGAAATACTTGGTCGGGTAAAGGTAATTGTCCTTCAGCGTAAAGGGCTTCTTGAAAAAGGAATGTTCGTGCGCACTTGTACCGACAATTCCTTCGTAACCGCCGTCGTTGATTTTTCTTGCCGCTTTCTGCAGGGATTCCTTATAGCAGGGCTTGCAAGGAATGCCGAAATTTTCGAGCGTCTTCGAAAGCCTCGCTTCCAGTTTGCTAGAATCTAGCGGAATGCGCGTGTCGCCAAAATTCTGCCTGCAGAGCAAAAGAGCGAGCAGATCAAACAGTTCGGGGCCCGCATCGGTGCAGAAGGCAGGAAGCGCATCCATTAGACGCCTTTGCAACGGGGTGACGGCGCCACAGTCGACTAACGCATTCATCAAGTTTTCGTTGCTCTTGTCCATGGCTAGATAATCCCGCTGTAAAGTTTATTCAGTTCTTCGTAAGAGGTGAAGGTGCTCGACATGATGCCGGAGGTTTCGCCTTCGCTACAGCCCCTGAAGAATACGTAATAGATGCCGCCAAAATACTTCTCGAAAATCTGCTGTTCCGTCAAATTCCGGTAGAATCCTTTGAGCCAGCGAATAAGCACGTAAGAATAGAGAATCTGCTGCACGTCGTAGTGCCTGAACACCATGTGCTCTTTCATCGATTCGTTCCCGTAATCGCCCAGCACGTCGGATTTCCAGTCGAGAATGCAGTAGCGGCCATCGCGGACAAACAGAAGGTCTATAAAGCCCTTGCAGTAACGGTCCAGAAGTTCCGTCCCCTTTACGCCATCCAGCGCCATGTGGAACGGAAGTTCGCTGCGGCGGTTTGCAAACGAGACTTCGTTCAGGGTAAACGATTCGCCCGTCTTTTGCGCGCCCTCGATTGTTTCCAGTTTGCCGTTCAGGGTATGCCAAACCATCTCGACTGTTCTTGCGAGCCACTGCGGGTGGTGTTCGATATCCAGGTTCTCGTCAATGAAGGACTTGCGAACCAGTTCCTGCAACGGCTTGAATTCGAGGGCCTCTGCGAGCGCGAGCTTGCCGACTTCTTCAAAATCGACCAGCTCGAAAATCTTGTGGATGGCGTTACCGAGTTCGGCGCCGCGAGGGTATTTGTCTTCGGCCGTTGGCGCTTCGGTTTCCGTTTTTGCCTTCGTGCTGTCGACTTCGTCTTTTTGCAGGCGGCCTTCGTCCGTTTCTTGCTCCTGCGTACCGTGGGCAATTTGCGAGTACGAGGTAGAATGCGGGAACTTGCGCCACACATCAAGCGACTTGAGCGTTTGTGCGGCCGATTCGACACTTGCCGCCGAAACCGTTTCGGAATCTTTCTGCATCAGCTTCAAAATTGTGCGTACGGATTCCTTTCGGTCCTTAAACTTTTTGTCTTCGACAAAATCGAAGAACTTGGCGTTCTCGGCTTTTTTGCAAAAGCCCTCAAGAATGTCTACGTACCAGTCCATCGCCTTGCAGCGGGCGCGCATTTTCCCGCTCTTGTCAGGCTTGAATTTCGGGAACCAGGGCAAAATCATCAAGTACGAGGCCCTGGTGAATGCGACATAGAAAAGCCTGCGCCATTCTTCTTCGGTTTCATGCTGGCAAATTTCTTTTCCGCCTTTTTCAAAAGTCATTACGCGGGAAAGGTCGCCCGATGGATTGTTGAAAACGTATGGCCCCGAAGATCCTACATGCCCGCGCTCGCTCGCGACCGAAATCACCACCGGGAATTCCAAGCCCTTGGAGGCGTGAATGGTCATGGTCTGCACCACGTCGAGGTCGGTGCCCTTCGCCACGATGTTTGAATTTTCGAGAGCGTCTTCGCTACCGATAGCGAGGCCGTCCAAATGTCGGATCAATTCTTCGAGCGAGGCGTTGGCGGTATAGAGGTATTCGATGGCGTAATCGCCCACTTGGCGAATCTTGTTCAGGCTTTGGAGTTGGTCCGGAGCGTTGAGCGACACAAGATTGCTCGCATCGCTGTAAATACATTCCTGCAGTTCGGCCCAGCGGCGCTGTTCTGCCAATGCATGCCACCGCGAAAAGATGGTAATAAACTGCGCGCCGTCTTCGTCGGGTTTGAACGCGTTGATGTAGTCCATGTCCTTGCCGAAAAAGTCCGTCATGAGCGCCGCGTAAAGCAGGCTGCGGTTCCTGTCGGAATAATCTTCGGCATCGATGGCCCTGAAAAGCGCAGTCCATTCGGCGCATTCACGACTTCGGAACAGGTTCGCATCCATGTACCGCAAGAACGGGATGCCGGCCTTTTTCATGCCGTATTCGATATTGTCAAGTTCGGAACGTGTTCTCGCCAAGACGGCAAAATCCGAAAACTTGACGTTGCGAAGTTCACCCGTTCCCTTGTCCGGAATCTGGAGGTTTGTCTTGCCGCCCTTGAAAGTGCACATGTCCACAATGTTGTTGACCACGATTTCGGCATAATCTTTCGGGTCTATATTCGGCTCGCTCACCAAGAATGGCTTGATGGTTTTTCCCTTGTAGGTCGCATCTTTTTTAGCATCGGTGGGGCTCTTCGACGATTCGAATTCAAAACCGAATGGCGGGAAAAGTTCGTTGCAGGCTTCAATCATTGCCTTGGAAGAGCGCCAGTTTGTCGAAAGCACCTTGCCGTTTGCAATCTGGTCAACGGCATTTTCGTAAACCTTGACGTTTGCGCCCTGGAAACTATAGATAGATTGCTTCGGATCGCCTACCACCAGAATATGGTGGAGTCCATCGTCGGCATCAAAGAACACGCGCTTGAAAATTTCCCATTGCAACAGGTTCGTGTCCTGGAATTCGTCGATGATGGCGAACAGGTATTTTTGCCGCAACGAATCTACCAGCGGAGAATCGTCATCAAGGACTGCCTTGTAGACGTTTCGAATCATGTCGTTGAAGGACTGAATCTTGCTTGTATTCTTGTGGAGTTGCCAAGCATCAAAAAGCTTGGGCGTGTATTCGTAAAGGCACTTGTGCAAAAGCAGCGTTTCGATACCGCCCGATTTTTCGTCGAGCAAAGCCTTCAAATCCTTGATGACGCCGAGGGCCGAATCCAGTTCCGAGCCATCGCCCACGACATTGAACTTGAACGACGCGCCGTTATATAGGGCGAAGCCCTTTGTCCACGACGACACTGCCTTAAGCAAGTCGCCTGCCGTCTTGGATTTTGAAATGAGTTCGTCCTGGTGAATCTTGAGGATATCGCAGGCGGCATCTACACAGGGGATTTCCCTCAAGTGCGTAAAGTCTTCCGCTTCGGCCATGCAGCCGACATCGTCGAAGTCAATGTCTTTTGTGCCGAGGCGAAGTTCCATGTTTCCTGCAAAGCGGACCGTTTCGGGAATATAGCTTGCGATGGCGCCCTTCAGCAATTCCGTAAAACTATCCAAGTCGCCGTTGTATTTCACAAAGCACTTGAAAAGTTCTTCGTGCGCCCACACGTCGCGTATCGATTTTTGAATCAGTTCTTCTACGGCGCTTTCGTCAATCAGTTCCTGCTTCAAGGGCACATCAGCTTCGTAGGCGAATTCCTGCGTCACCTTCTGGCAGAACGAGTGGATGGTGCCGATGGGTGCGCCCTGGACATCGTGCAGGGCCTGCTGCAGGTAAATGTTTCCGCTATCCTTCTTGAATTCTTCTTCGATTTTTTTGCGGATGCGGTCCTTGAGTTCGCCGGCAGCCTTCTCGGTATAGGTCACAATCAGAATCTGGTTCAGGTTCATTCCCTGAGTCACCAGCTTGCCCACCACTTGCTGAATCGTGTAAGTCTTGCCCGTGCCTGCGGAGGCCGCGATAAAAAGGTTCTCGTTGCCGGTAAACGATTCTATGTCGAAAACATTATTCATCGTCATCCCTCCAAATCGGGTCCAGCAAGCGGGTTTGTTCCATCACGGCGATTTCCCAGTCCTTCGAAAAATCCTCGTGCGAAAATCCGGAGAACTTTTCGGGGTCGAATAGATTCTTTCCGTCAAAATATGACCACGGGCCATATTTGCCCGCCAGTTTCAGGCGGTAATTGGAGAATGTCTGCATGTCGCCTTCGGTGTACATTTTCGCGGGCACGCACTTGCGGTAATTTTCGACATAGCAGCGGTGGTATATGATTTTCAGGCGCTGCATGGCGCCGCGACGGTCTATCGAGAATTTCTTTTCGGCAACTTTGTTCTTGCTCGAGAACACCCTCAATTCAAAAGGGATTCCGTCAGCATCGTTCGAGTTTGCTGCTGCAATCAGCAGGGCGTCCAAAAACAGCTTGGTAAAATCTGTATTGGAAATATCGCCGGACTTGACGCTGAATAGCACATGCGTTCCATTTGCAAGTTCATTGTGCCAGTCAAGCTTGCTGCGCAATGTCCAGCTGTGTACGCCTTCCGACAAAGAAACTTCCAGCTGTTCCTGGTATTTCGCGTTCCTGCAGCCAACGCTTTCAGAAACCAGGTTGTAAATAACTTCCGATTCCTTGTTGATGTCGTCAAGGGCGACGTCGCCAAAAACTCCACGCGGAATTCTCTTCTTTAAAATCCATTCCTCTTCTGTCTTGGAATCCTTGATGCGTTCGGCATCCATGACGGACTGCACAAAATCCTTGAGCAAAATAGAGCGGTCGAGATTGTTCAAGGAGACTGGTTCGAAAAGTTCCTTTTCGGGGTCGTTTTCTACCGACGGCAACGTCACCTTTCGCGCCAGCTGGAACTGGAACGGGTCATCGAAGAACCGCTTGAAGTCGCGATTGTTCACCGTGTCGGGCAGGGCTATTTGAACTTCTTCCGGCTCGTTTCCTTCGGCATCTTCGGCGCGGGCATCCAGAATGCGGTTCAACTTGTTGCGAATGGAGCGGAGCGTAAACAGTTCTTCGTCCGGTCGGGTTTCGTCCAGCGGAATCTTGCGTTCCCTAAAAACAGCACTGTTCGGGCAAGCGCTTTCGGCAATAAAGAATTGCAAATCCCGAATCACCGAAGACGGGAAAAGTTCTTCGTCTTTTTTCAGGTTCCTGTTGATGTAACTGATGTGGAACCCGTCGGCAGCACTCATCAGTTGACACAGGAAGGTATAGCAGTTCTTGTCGACCGGAGTGTCGTCACCCGGCCAGCGCGTTGTCTGGGTGCGCAAATCCATGGTGTTCGCTTTCTTTTGTCCCGGGAATACGCTTGCGTTTGCGCCGAGGAAAAAGATATGCCTTGCCGGAACAACCCTGTTGACAGCGAAGCGCATAAAGGTGAGGCCACCGCTGAAAAGCCGCGTGTTTCCGGTATGGGAATCCTGACAGGCGCTCGAAAGCATCTGCCCTGCGATTTTCCACGAAATCCAAGATGCGCCCGCATCGAACTGGAATTCCATCAGGTCGATTGCATCTTGCACCCTCTGCCAAATCTTCTTTTCGACGGCGAAGCGGTCTTCCTTGGCGTTCAACGCCACCCAATGCGCCAAATGCGATTTCAATACCGCAAGGGAATTCGGCTGGTGGGGCTCGATGCCCTCCGGCGCAAAACGGATCCAGCGGTTCAGTTCGTCGATGCAGGCGATAAACTTCATGGTGAGCCCGTCGTCTGAAGATTCGATATCTTCGTAGGGCAAGTAACGCTCGTGGGCCGAGGCGAACGGCGCGTCGGTCACCTGCGAAAAAAGCATCTGGTTTATGCAACGGCTCCAGTCATCTTCGGCGCTCTCGACGGTATGGCGGTAAACGTTCATGTTTACCACCCACTTTTCCCAGGCGGCCACGTCGCTGTCGGTAATCTGCAGCGTAGACTGGACCACCGGATTCTTGACAAGGTCAAAGAATGCCGGCCTCGAAATCGAACGCTGCTGGTGGATATCCAGAAGATTCGCGATGGCCTTGCCAATCAGGGAATCCTTTTCCGGGTAGTCCGTAATCGCGTAGGGAATGTAAAACTCGCTGTCGCGCGGGGCCGCATTGAACACCTGCTCAATCGGAGTGCGGTACGCATCCAGCTCGGGCGCAATCACTACCATCTCGTCCAGGCGCACGCCCTGCTTTAAAAGCAGGCAAACCTGCGTATGCAAATTCTCGACTTCGCGCAGCGATGACGGTGCTGCGGTAAGAGTCAGCGAACGGTCGGCCTTAGGCGAAATGGATTCAGGCGTCGCCTCGGATTCGTCAAAGCGATTCAAGCGATGCGAAACCAGATACTGCACCTGGTGCAACAGCGAATCCGGAGCGTATTCGTAACCGACAAAATCAAAAGTATAGTCCGACGCCAAGCACCACAGGCGAATGTTTTCGCGGCCGGTGCGGCCCCAGTTTTTAAGGAGCAAGTTCTCGTTTTGGGCAAGCCCCTCTTCGGTAGTGGAATCCTGGATGGCCGGGAGCGCAATTCGCGACGGCTCGTCTTTCTTGCTCCAGCGCGTCACGGCGCGGTTGCCCACATCTTCCCAGAATTCCATACACGGATTCTGGATGAAGGCGAAAATGTCGTGTTCCTGCGCAAACCTCTGCAAGATTACGCGGTAGAACTGTCCCATGCCCGAAAGACTGAAAATGAAGACCGGTTTTTTCCATTGCGACGAATCCGTCTGCTGCGAAAACAGGTAGGGAATCGTGAGGTATTCCGTATCGCTGCCCGTGCGCTTGTGCGTCGCCTCGAACACGCGAGTCAGCAGGGACTTACCGCCCGCATTGTGGAACAGCTGTGCATACACGTCGCGCTGCCATTTTTCCTTGGGCAATACACGGCCCTTGTCCGAGAAAAAGTCCCGCAACTCGCCCTCTTTCCAGTAGGCAAGCAGGCCTTCGTGATGCTTGTTCTGCAAGGGCGAAATAAAACCGCCCGGGCGGCTCGTTTCGTATTCCAAGAAGAGCCCTGCCAGCGTGCGTGCAAAATCAAACAACTTGGATTCGTCGATTTCGCCGGACTTTTTATAGAGGTACTTCTTGATTTCTTTCGGAATCGATTTCGGCTTTGCGGAATAGGTCTCGTTCAAGTAGGCGATTAGCACGTTGCACAGGATATCTGCAGTCAACTTCTGCTTGGACGTGTCCCCTTGCGTCAAATACCTGAACAGGAATTTGTCGAGGGTGACAATTTCCAAATTCGCAAGGACGCCGCATTTCGCAATGTAGCGCAGCCTGAACCACTGCTCGATTTTCGGGTCCGGGAAAATCACGATGGGCGAATCGAAAGGGTCCGTCCAACACTTGCCAAGGGCGTCGATCATCTCGTCGGCCAGATTTTCCAGGTTCAGTGCGAATTTCAAGTGCAGCATGGCAAGAATATAGTTATAAGTTACAGCCCTTCGGCTTCTCTGGACCACTGCTCGTCCAGATCGGGATGTTCTTTGCGGAATCGCCTTAATGCCTTGTGGACTTCCCAAAAGTGATTCAGGCCTTCCGCTTCGCACTTGGGCTTCAGTTCGTTGTAGAGTTCTTTTACCTTTTCTTCGAGTGTCATGGTTTACTCCTTTTCTGCTGACTAAATCTAATCAATATTTGTGACAAATACTGTCATTTATGTTCGTGAATACACAGATTCGTCAAATTCCTTCATTTTCAGTTCGTTGATCATGGTTTCGAGAGAGCTCGGTTTGCCGTCGCCGTGGAGATCGTCGCCTGGTCTGGGGTCTCTGTATTTCCCTTCGGCGACCTTCTTTTCGTGTTCCGTTTCGGCGAGCGTCCATTTGGCGATAAAATCCCTCGCGACGGCCTCGACGTCTTCGGAAAGGCTGGTCTGCAAGAACCAGAAATACTGCCCGAAACTGCGGTTCGCGACGCGGATTTCCTTTTTGCAACTGGGGCAAATCGCCGTCGCCTGCGAACCTCCCGAAAGGGGCGAGCCCGTAAACGAGCGGATGACTGCTGTGCCGCCGCACCTGCATTCCACCATGAACTGGTCGGTTTCCCAGATACGCAGGAGTGTCGCGAGCCTGAGGCCGACCCTGACGATGCTGCCTGCGATGTTGAATGCCCTTGAGGTTTGCAGGGGGCCTACGTAGAGCCCACCGCCCTTGATGGCGTAGTGGACGTCTATGTTGGCGTAGCGCGGTGTTGCGAGTATTTCGTCCTTGTGGCACATGATGATGTCGAGGTTGTCGAACAGCAGTTTCTTCTTGCGCTCAACACTCCTTTCCTGGAATTTGTGCAATTCCTCCTGCTCCCTGTTTTCTTGTTCAATTTCGTCGCTGATTAGTTTTAGCCCAGACGCCTGCCGTTTGCAGAAATCCGCGAAAGTTTCGCGCTTGTTGTTCGGCTCCGCCGGGATGTACGGGAAGGGTTTCGAGTCGTCGATGTGAATTGTTGCCATAATTGAGCTCCTGTCAATGGCGTTGTGTTTGTTCTATAGTTGGCGTTTTTGCTACAATTTATGCATAAATGTGAATACATGCATAAATCTAAAGCGTAATATACAAAATCCATGCGATCCGGAACTTCCCTATGACACCATAAGTAGCGTTTCTGACAGAACCAAACTTGCGGCGTTTTGGCAGTCGACTGAACGCAGCTCTAGAAAAACTTCCGCCTATCCTGTTATATTTAACAAGTCTTCTGCACTCAATTTTGGTGATTATATGGATAAAAAAGCCTTGGATCCTGTTCGTTGCATTAAGAATGATTAAAGGAGCGCTAGACCATGGATACTACATCGGGTACATACCGCCGTATTTTTGTGCTGGGCTCCGGCTTCAGCAAGTCTTTCTGCCCGCAGATGCCCACGCTCCGCGACCTGAACGAGCGCATTCCCTTCGGCATTCCGGACGAGTTTCCGCATCTGCGCGAATACTGCACGCGCTTTTTAGAACTGTGTAACGGCCAGCCGGATTACCTGGACATCGAGCGGCTTTCGACTTCGATTCTTTCGGCGCAGATTTTCCCGGGGGTGCGGGAGAGCCTGTACCATTCTAGCCTGCGGTTCGAGCTTTTGCGGTTTATTGCGAGCGAAATCCGGCACGACAAGGGTGTGGATGCGGAATCGGCCGCGGTGCTCCGCAAGTTCCTTGGGGGGTGCGAGAACTGCCCGGGCGAGGGCGTGCGCGATACGCTGTTGCTCACGTTCAACTACGATACGCTTGTCGAGGACGTGATTGCTGCCGACCCGGAGATGAGTTCGCGCGTGGCGGTGGATTACGGCGTGCGCATTGACCCTGCGGACCGGAGTGCGGTTCGTGCCCCGCGGACGCTCACGGTCGACCTCATCAAGCTACACGGTTCGCTCAACTGGTACCCGGTAAAGGGAGCCTCCGACCCGCTTGACCTCAAGAACGTGTGCCAGGTGGAACCCTGCGACCGCAGTTTCCCCATCTACCGCGAAGACACGCCCATCTACATCCCGATGGCACATGCGAAGGAATCCTTTTTGCGCGGGAGTCTCTTCAACCTGCTCTGGAGCAAGGCGGATTATTACCTCAAGAATGCGCAGGAGATATACTTCCTGGGTTACGGTTTCCCGAAGACGGACATGAACAACCTGGAATTTTTGCTGCGGCATCGCGAACGCTTCAAGAAGGTGGTGGTTTTCGAGCCGGAAAATTCCCCAGTGCTTGGACGCTTGCAACGCCTGCTGGGTAGCCTGGTCGTGAGCCGCGACGCGAAGGATTTTTTGGAACGCTGGGTATAAAAAGATAAGGGAGGGCGGTTGCCTTCCCTTATCCATGTTGGATCGGAATGAAAAGCCGGTTATTTGGTAATGTTTATCGGACGCGCCTCGTGGTAGCTGCCGGTCGATACCTTCACGATGTAGGTGCCCGCGGGCATCTCGCTCATGTCGAAGGTATGCACGTGCCCGCCTGCGTTCTGGATTCCCGTCACCTTCTGGTCGATTAGCGCGCCGAATCCGGTAAACAGGCTTATCTTCACGTTGTCGCGGTTCGGGAGCGAGTAGCGCACGCTGAGGTTCCTGCGGGCAAGGGAGAGTTCCATGTGCGTCGCGATTCCCTTGAGGCCGTACATCAGTGCTGTGGTCGATTCGCCGGCTCCGCTGCCCTGCTCGTTCGTGAGGGTGACTGTCACCTTGAAGAGGACCGTTTTCCCGTTGTACTCGAGTCCCTGCGTGAACTTGTATGTATCGCCGTTATTCACGCGGTTCGGGTAGTGCCCGATGGAGAGGGTTCCCTTCGCAATATCCGCTTCGCTGAATACATAGGCGTTTTCGCCCCATTCCACCACGTTGCCCGCCATGCCGAACCAGTGGCCGGGAGCGTTCGCGGTAGATTCGGTTGCCTTGTTCCCGCTGGGTTCCTGCGCGAAGAAGGTCGCCTTCGAGAGGCTTGCCGCGGTGAGCCCGAGCTTGTCTGCGACTTCGGCGACGTCGAAGGTGGCGGTGACCGGAGCGTAGTTGTCGTCGATGGGGAGGGTTACCTTGATTTCGTATGTCGCTGCGACCGTCGCCGGCGCGATGCTGCTCGAACTGCTCGATGTCGGCGTAACGGAGCTACTGGAGGACGTCGGAGTAACGGAACTGCTCGATGCAACGGGCGCGTCGCCGATTTCGGGCCACTTGTAGTCGAGCTTGAAGTCGTTGTAGTATTTCGTATTCGCGTCGCCTGCGCCGCTGATTCCTTCCTCGGGCTTGAGGCGGTAATCGTAGTGGTAGGTGCGCATGTCGGGGTTCTTCGAGTAGTTGTAGTCGGTATTTACCACGATGGCAAATGCCATCTTGCTTCCGCCTGTGGTGCTCGGGGTCTTCGCTATCTTGAGGATTGCGGTTTCGTTGCCCTTCACGGGTTCGCTGTACACCGGCGTGCCGTCCGTGGCGCGGTAGGCGAGCACCAGTCGCATGTTGTCGTTCGTGGAATGCGAGCCGTTCGGGTAGAGCGTCATGCTGATCTGCGTCGCGCCGTCCTTGAGCTTGAGCGGGATTACGTTCGAGCCCGACCATCCCGGAGTCAAGTCCTGGTTCGGCACCCAGTCGCCGTTGCTCGTGGTGACGCTCTGGTACGGAGTCATTTTCCAGGTGTAGCTTTTCCTGTTGTTGTCCCACATGTCCTGTTCCCAGTAGGTATCGCTCCCGAAATTCTGGTTCAGCAGGTTCTTGATTTCGTTCGACCATTTTTTCATGTCGAGCATGGCGAGCCTTGCGCGGAATTCCGTGATGAGCCTGCGCACGCCCTCGTCGCCGAGGCCGATGTCGAGCCCGTAGGTTTCGAGCAGGTAGGTAGTCTTACCGTAGGCGTGCCCGTACACCCAGCGCACGGACCCCGTGCCGAGCCATGTGCCCATGAACGTGGGGAATATGTTGCTGTACTGCGCGCCGCCCAGAAGGTAGCGCTGGTTCTTGCCGGTGACGCCCTGGGCGCCGGGGCCGCCGAAGGTGCCGTCGATGAGCCAGCCCGAGTAGCATTCGATGGGCATGAAGGGCGCGATCACCGTCGCCGCGTTCAGGAATCCCATGCCGCTATAGACGCCTTCGCGGTGGCTGAACATGTCCTGCTGGATCCACGTGTTGCCCGCTTCCTGGAACCAGTGCGCCTCCTTGGCGCCGGGGTAGCCGTTCGTCATCGAGTGGATGCCCTCGTGGATCATCGCGTCCATCTGTGCCACGCGATCGCGGTAGGGGCAGCTCGTGTTGAAACTGTACAGCGGGTAGAACGATGCCGCGACGGCCGTGTAGCCCGCGACCCATGTCTGCCATCCGCCGGTGGTGTCGGTCTTTGCGCCGCCCGCGCACGTGCCCGAGCCGTAGTAGTACACGGCGCTGTACTGGCCGTCCTGTGCCTGTGCGTCAGGGGCCCAGCCCATCTCGTTATAGAGGTACTCGAAGTCGGTATCGTATTTCTTGAGGATGCTGTCGATAGTCACGTCGGTAATGCGGCTGTCGCGATCCTTGCCCCAGTAGAAGGCCCACCACTTGCCGGCCTTCTTGCCGGTCACGCCCGAGCAGTTGTTGTTGAACTTGGTGGGCGGTTTGATTTCGCCCAGGTTCGACTTGGTGTCGTAATCGAGGTCAGAGCGGTAGGCGGGCCATGTGTAGGCGTCCCCTTCCGCTGCGGAGGCCGTTGCCCCCATCCCTGCCGCGAGCGCTGCCGCGGCTATCCATCCCATACACTTTTTCTGCATAACACACTCCAGTTTTGATGCTATGCTAGAAATAGGTTTTTGCGCCCGGAAATCCTAGGTTTTGCCCCTCCCGGCGTGCTGTTTCCGTGTTGAAAGTGTGTAAAAGTAATTCTATGAATGCACTAAAATATGTTTAAATGTTGTATTTTAGCGTATTTTTGTGTAAAAATTATTTATTTCTCGGCCTGTTTCTTTTCTCTTTTTATCTGCTTCAGCTGCGCGAGCCGCTCGCCCAGAGCCTTTTCCTTGCCGTAGGGCTTGGGCTGGTAAATCTCGGTGCCTTCGAGTTGCTTGGGCAAATGCTCCTGCGCGGAATATGCGCCCGGGCTGTCGTGGTCGTACTGGTAGTCAACGCCGTAGCCCAGCTTTTCGCCGACCTTCGTTACCGAATTGCGGAATGCGCGCGGTACGGGCAGTGTCCCGGTTTGCTTCACGATGGAGTCTGCCTTCATTCCGGCGAGTTCCAGGCTGTTGCTCTTGGGCGCAAGCGACAGGTAAACCGCAAGTTCGTCGAGCGCGATGAGGCCCTCGGGTATGCCCATGAAGTCGTATGCCTCTCGGGCGGCGGTCGCGAGCAAGAGTGCGTTCGGGTCTGCAAGCCCGATGTCTTCCATGCTCATGCGCATCAGCCTGCGCAGTATGAACCGCGGGTCTTCGCCACCCTGCAGCATGCGGTGCAGCCAGTAGAGGGCCGCATCCGGGTCAGATCCGCGCACCGACTTGTGGAGCGCCGAAATCAGGTTGTAGTGCTCCTCGCCGCTCTTGTCGTAGCGCAGGGGCTTCTTGTACTGGAATTCTTCCAGCAGTTTCTCGTCGATGATTTTGCGATCGCCGAGGTTCTTGCCAATCCATTCAATCTGGTTCAGCAAAAAGCGTGCGTCGCCGTCGGACTGTGCGATTAGTTTGTCTATAACCGCCTCTTCGACTTCCACGTCCTTGAGCTGCAGGCCCCGCGGGTGGTCGCGCAGTGCGCTGAAAATCAGCGTGCGCAGGTCTTCCTTGCTGAGGGGTGCAAACAGTATCAGCTGGCAGCGGCTCAGGAGGGCGCTGTTGACCTCGAACCCGGGGTTCTCGGTGGTGGCGCCTATGAGCGTCACCGTGCCGTCCTCGACGGCACCCAACAGCGCATCTTGCTGGCCCTTGTTAAAACGGTGGATTTCGTCGATGAAGAGAATCGTGTCCATGAACGCGTTCTTCATCGTGCGCGCGTCGGCGAGGACTTCCTTCACTTCCTTCACGCCGCTCGCGACTGCCGAAAGGGCGACGAAGCGCTTTTTGGTATGTTGCCGAATCACGTGCGCGAGGCTCGTCTTTCCGCAGCCGGGCGGCCCCCAGAAAATCATGCTCGGCACATTGTCGTTCTCGAGACTTTTCCGCAAAAGGCTCTGCTCGCCCAGAATCTTGTTCTGGCCTAAAAATTCATCCAGGTTCTGCGGGCGCAGTCTTTCGGCGAGCGGCTGGTCCATATCTTATTCCACGGGTTCCACTTCGATGGAGTAGCCGATTTCGCGGCTCGTTTCTTCGACTTTCTTGTAGTGGATGATTATCTTGATTTTATCGCCATCAGAAATCGTCGCGATTCCGTGATAGTCGTTGCCGTCGTGGCTGGATACCTTGACGCTCTGGCAAGAAAGGTTGTCTTCTGCAAGGGCTTCGCTGATGATTTCCTTCGCTTCGCTTTCCATCCAGTGGTAGCGCCCGGCAACGGGGCCCGGAATGGCAATGGCCGCGATACCGAGGGCGATGACTGCGGCTGAAATCATGAACTTCTTGGGTGCGGGCAGGTACGAACCCACGTGCATCTTGTGGAGGGTTACCAGCACGTAGAATCCGGCGCCGAGCCCGAGCAAAAGCGGGATGTAGACATTCCATGACTGAATCATGCGGAGGTCTACGAACAGGTAACTCGAAATAAAGTAGGAGCACGCGCCAAGCACGATGAGGCATGCGAGGCAAATCAGGATTGTCTTTGCCGGTTTCTTCTGGAATTCTTCGCAGAACTGGCGGGCTTGGAGGAACTCGTTTGTCTTTGCTTCGGAGATAGTCCCTTCGCCCTTGCAGATATTGCACTTGAGGCCATTTTCAATCTGCTTCGTGCCGTTGCAGCGGATGCAGTCGAGCATCTTGATGCTGCCGGAACCGCAACATATCGGGCAAGGCTTCTTGTCCTTTATCCCGGTGCCCTTGCAGCGCTTGCACGGGCTGGAACTCCTGACAGGGAAGTCTACGGTCTTGTCCAGCGACCTGATGTGAATCTGGACGGTCTCTTCCTGATTTTCCATGCGTCTATTTCTCCTCGCTAACGAATTCGAACTTGCTGAAACTTGCGGGCAGTTCGCGCGTGGGGCGCCCGTTCTTGAGCATGCAGTGGAGCGTGGAGCCCGTGGTGCACAGCTTGCCGTTCACGCTTGCCCTGTATTCAAAACGGATGCGCAGCTTGTCTACGCGAATCATGGTGGTCTCGATATCCACGAATTCGCCGTAGTGCGTGGGCGCCTTGAACTGCACGTTCAGTTCGAGCACCGGGCTCGAGAACCCCTCGGCCTCCATGTCGGCGTAGCTCGCGCCCGCCTCGCGGAAGTATTCGGTACGTGCCTGCTCGAACCACACGGCGTAAACGGAGTGGTGGACGATTCCCATCTGGTCGGTTTCCGCATAGCGCACTTCGACGCGGGCGGTATGCTTGAATGTGCAAGTTTCCATAAACTAAATATACAAACAAATTTTTGCGAAGTCCGGCCTATTTATCCGGGAAAAGCTTGCCTTCTACCTTCTTGAAGCATTCGGGCTTTTCCATGGTCGGGACTCCGCCTTTGGTGAAGGCATGCAGGGTGGATGCCGTGGCGCAGAGAGTCTCGCCAACGAACAGCCTGTACTGGAATTTCCATTTCAGCGTGTTTACCTTGTAAATGGTTGTTTCGATGTCTACGGTGTCGCCGAACTTGCAGGGTTGCCTGTAGCGGACAACCAATTCGAGTACCGGACTCTGGAATCCCTCTTTTTCGATGGCCGTGTAGGGGGCTCCGATGGACTTGAAAAAATCGATGCGCGCCTGTTCGAACCAGATGGGGTAGGATCCGTGGTGCACGACCCCCATGGCGTCGGTTTCGGCGTAGCGGACCTCGATATGGCTCGTATAACTCAAACCTTTTACTAGCATGGGCAAAATATAGTTATTGGACGCACCGCTACACCTGTCAACCAATTTTTACATGGCTGCCGCATATCTCGAAACCCTATTTAGTCCTTTTTTCCCGTTTTTCGCCCAAATTCGCATTGTAACGCTTGACAACGCGAAAGCACGCTTGCGTCTTCACAAAACAGCAATAAAAAAGCAGTTTGTATGTTAGGAAACTATAATCAGGAGTTACAAAGATGTCCAGGATCCAGGGATTTCTTTTTTGCGCATCGTTTGCGCTTTCTAGCGTCTTTGCGGGGGCGGTGACAGTCACCCCCAAGACGCCCGAACTGAAGGATGGTTGCTACCAGATTTCGAGCACTGCAGAACTCTACGGTTTTGCCGCTATCGCGAACGGAACCGACGGCTTTGTGAAGGATTCGCTCGCCTGCGGAAAACTCGCGAAGGATATCGTGGTGAACGAGAACGTCCTCGACGCGGAAGGGAACCTCAACGTGGCGGATACGGCAAATTTTGCGACCTGGACGCCGCTTATCGCGTTTACCGGGAGTATCGACGGGCAGGGGCATTCCATCACGGGCCTCTATTTTAACGATTCCTTGCAGTCTCCGGTCGGCCTTATCGGTTCGACGAATGCCCCGTACAATTCCGCTAACAGGGAAGGGTTCAATTATCCCGAAGTGACCGTCAAGAATCTACGTGTGCAGGGCTCCTATTTCCGCGGAAAATTCGAAGTGGGCGGCATTGTCGGCCATGCGTATTCGAATGTGGCCACGGTTCTCGACAACGTCTCTTTTGATGGCGTGGTCGTGAGTGGGCGCTTTGCGGGGGGCCTGATTGGTGGCTCTACGGGCGGTGATGGCGGTTACGTTGTCAGGAACAGCTTCAACGAGGGCTCCGTCTTTGCGGGGAGCGGTGCAGGCGGCATTGTCGGTGGCGTCTACTACATGAACAGGGCGTGGATTGTCAACTCCTACAACCTGGGGACTGTCACGTCGGATTCTTCGTCCGGCGGTATCGTGGGCGAACACTGGAGCTATGGAGGCGCGCTTGTTAACGTGATGAACTTGGGCGAGGTCAAGCTCGACAAACAGGAAACTTCCATCGATGTCAAGTCCATTGTCGGCGAGAAGGGCTACGCCCTGGAAATGATAGACAACGTATTCTATGTCGCTCCCGGCCGCAACGAGCATTACGGTACGGCAGTCACGGCGGCACAACTCGCGGACGGCTCTGTTGCAAGCCTCATGCATGCTTATGACTATGCGGGTTTCGAGGGCTCCGTCTGGGGCCAGGACGTGGGTACGGATTCCCATCCCGTGCTTACGGGCGAGGTGAAGAATGCGACCTTCGAGGCAAGGACGGTTACTTTCGATACGCACGGTGGCGAGAATATTGAAATTGCGGCCCCGAAGGGCTTCGCGGTCAGGATTCCCGATATCGAGCGCGCGGGTTACGAGAACCTCGGCTGGTTCGGCAATCCCGAGTTCAAGGGCGATACGCTCTCGCATGTCGCCGCAGCAGATACCGACGCTACGGTCTGGGGCAAGTTCATGGCGGTCGCTTCCATTACGCTCAATACGAACGGCGGCACTGTGGATTCCGGCATGGTCGAAAAATATACGGAAGGCTTGGGCGCGAAACTCCCGAAGAAGGTTTCCCGCGATGGCTACGTTTTCGTGGGCTGGTACGCCGAGGAGGACTTTAGCGGGAACAGGGTGCAGGCTGTGGACCCGGATGCGACGGGCGCGCAGGTATTCTATGCCCGCTGGTACAAGATGAAAACTCCTGCGAAGGACGATGCGGGCTGCTACGTCATCAAGACCGCTCCGGAACTCTATGGTTTTGCCGCCATCGTGAACGGAACCGCCGGCTATACTCGGGAAAGGTCGGCCTGTGCGGGTCTCGCGAACGACATCGTGGTGAATAGCGACGTGCTGAAAGAGGATGGCACGCTCAAGGATGCTGAAGCCGCGCTGAATTATATCCCGTGGAACCCGATCGATAGTTTCGCCGGTGTGTTCGATGGCAACGGGCACGTGGTTTCGGGCCTGTTCTATGCCGATTCCGCGTATTACGCAAGCTTCGGGTTCTTCGCGGGCATCGGCGGCACTGCGGACAAGTTCGCCGAGCTCAAGAATTTCGGGCTCGTGGATTCGTACTTTGCGGTCAAGGCCGACTATTTTGGCGCGATTGCCGGCAGGGTAGTCGGTGTCCCGTTCAGTGTAAATTACGGCTCGGGTTACTGTGCCAAGTTTTCGGGCGTATATAACGAATCGACGCTCCTGCCTTACGCGGATGCGCAGGGCGCCGCGGGCATCCTGGGGAGTATCAACTACAGGAGTACCGCCCATTTCGAGAACACCTACAACCGCGGCCTTATCCTGGGGCGCAGTTACAATATCGCCGGTATCCTGGCTCACCTGTCTTCGAATACCACGCTGTATATGTCCAACTGCTATAGCGTGTGGAAGTCGAAATCCCTCATGTACAAGGAAAGCAAGGCGTTTATTGCCGGGAACCTGGGCGCATCGACGGTGAGCATTGACAACTGTTACTACCTGAACACGCAGGCCTACAGGGAACTCGCCGGCACCCCGGCTGCCGATAGCCTGTTCAAAAACGGCACGGTGACGCTTGTCCTGCGGAAGGGCGAGAACGGTTCCGTCTGGGGCCAGAACGTGGGTACAGATGCCTACCCGAACCTTTCGGGCAAGCTCGAGAACTCGCAGGCGGCAGAATACAAGGTGACGTTCCATACCTTCGAGGGCAATAACGCCACGTATTTCGACAGCTACGTCGCGGGTTTCTCGAAGGCGCTTCCCGAGGATGTCTACATGGAAAACGCCTCGTTCATGGGCTGGTACGACAATCCCGAATTCGAGGGCGAAAGAGTTTATGCCATTACCAACATGGATTCGGGTGACAAGGAATACTGGGCAAAACTGCAGAGGACCTTCGGCGTAACCTACGAGACGAACGGCGGTACCATCTATTCCGGCGGGGCGGTTATCTATACGGAAGGTGTCGGCCTTGAACTCCCAAACGACGTGCGGCTCGACAGCAACCTGTTTGCGGGCTGGTACGACAACGCCGAACTCGAGGGCACGCCCGTGACGGCGATTACCCCGGACGATTCCGGCGACAAGACGTATTATGCGGCCTGGTTCAAGCTCAAGATGCCGGAACTTGACGAAACGGACAACTGCTACGCGATTTCGAATGCGGCAGAACTCTACGGCTTTGCGGCATACGTGAACGGGACGCACGGCATGTCGTATTGGAACCATCCCGAAATATGCGGCAAGCTTACTGCAGATATCGTGGTGAACGAGAACGTGCTCAAGGAAGACGGCACGCTCGACAGTGCGAACGTGGCGAAGTTCCTGCCCTGGGAAATTATAGAGTCGTTCTCGGGCAAGTTCGACGGCCAGGGCCACAAGATATCCGGCCTTTACGGCGTTGCCGCACCCAAGAAGCCTATGGCCTTCTTCAATGAAATCTACGAAGGGAACTACGACCCGGCCCTGCAGGCCGAAGGGCCCGTCGTCATCAAGAAAGTTACCCTCGATGATACCTACTTTAGCGGTGTGAAGAATGGAGTGGCCGGCTTTGTGGCATCTATCAAGGGTGCGCGAAGCTCAAGAGGGGTCAACTATCCGGGGGCGATACTTGAGATGGATAGCTGCCATTTCAAGGGCTTCCTGAAATCCGATTCGAACGTCGTTGGCGGTTTTGTTGCCAACAGTAGCGGTACGCTCTCCATTACCAATTCCACGTCGGACGGTGTGATACAGGGATACTCCAATGCGGGTGGCTTTGGTGGCTACCTGTACGGGACAATCAGCATCACCAATAGCGTCAACAGTGCGAAAATTGTAGGCGGCTATTCTTCGACGGGCGGCATTGTAGGCGGTGTTTCGGGAACAACGACCATCATGAATTGCGAAAACAACGGCGAGGTGGTCGCCCGAATCTTCAACAACAATGCGGGCCTGGTCGCAGGAATCCTGGGTCAGTCCTATGGCAAGCTCACGTTCGTCCAGAACCACAACGCCGGTGAAATCAGCGGGCCTTCCGCCTATATGGCGGGTCTCATTTCGGATATATCCGGCAGTGGGGAAGTTGCAATCGCGAACAACTACAATACGGGTGCAGTGCGCAGTACGAGCCCGAATAACACGTATGTCGCGGGCCTTATTTCGCGTGTCTACTATAGCGATGTTTTCGGTATTGTCGCTAACAACTACAGCATTGGCGAAATCTCCAGGACAAACGAGAGGTATGGCGCCATCGATTACGTGATGGCGGTGTCCTACGGCACGAATCTTGTCTTCGAGAACAACTTCGTTGCGCCGACTGTCGAAGGTCTCGATACCTCGTCGCTCGGAATTATTCTCCCGATGGAAAAGTTTAGGGACGGCACGGTCGCGGATTCGCTCCACAACTATGTACAGAAGGACGGTGAAGGAGTCGCTGTCGAAAACGGCATTACCGGTACGGCCTGGACGCAGGGCGACGAATACCCGGTTCTCGTGACGAAGTCCGAATTTGCCCTCGTACTCAATCTGAACGGTGGCAAGCTCGAGAACGCTCCCACGACATACACGTACGGCGAGGGCCTTGTGTTCCCCGAACCCACGCGCACGGGCTACGATTTCAAGGGCTGGTTCAGGTCGGCCAACTTCCAGGGCAGCGTCGTCACCGAAATTTCTGGTAAGGATGCGGGCGACAAGATTTTCTACGCCAAGTGGGAACCGAAGGAATACAAGGTGACCGTGAAGGTGAACAACGGGAACTGGGGCGTAGTGAGGGGCCTCAAGGAAAATGGAATCTACAAGTATGGCGAAGAGGCTGAACTTGTCGCCGTCGCGGATAACGGCTACGTGCTGAGCAACTGGCAAGACGACGTGCGCCTCGTGAGCACGCAGTACCGCCTCACGGTCGTTTCCGATACTACGGTCACGGCGAACTTCGCGCCGGTCAATCCCGAAAGTTCCAGTTCCAGCGCAGAAAGCAGCTCTTCTGCCGTCTCCTCGAGCAGCGAGAAATCTAGTTCCAGCTCCAGCAAGGAACCGGAATCCAGTAGCTCCGAATGCAAGGGCAAGGATTGCAAGGACGCCATCCCGGCAATCGCCATGGCACCCTCGTTCCGTGTGACGGCGATGAACCGCGAACTCCAGGTTTCCGGAGCCCGTCCTGGTGCGGCCTTCGCCCTGTTCGACATGCAGGGCCGCGTGCTTAGTTCCGGCAGGGTAGGGGAGTCGAATTTCTCCATTCCGGTCAGCCGCGCAGGCAATTACCTTGTCCGCATTGGCCGCGCAACCCGGCGTGTTTCCGTGCGATAGGCTTGTGCGTGCCCGTTAGGCGTGGCCCATTAAGAGTCTATAGATCTACAGAAAAAAAGTTCCCGGCATCAGCCGGGAACTTTTTCTGTCAAGAGTCTAATTCTAGATTAGAAGCTGAACACGGTTTCTGCACCGAAGCGCAGACCGACATCGTTGTCGTTGTCGCCGACCGGAATGTCAACCATGCCCAGGAGGGTGATATCGAGATGTTCGACCGGGGTGAGGTAGAGGCGGCCGCCAACGTCGATCGTCTTGGTGTCATCCACATCGGTGTCAAGCGTATTGGTGTGGAATTCGACCGGGATACCGAACTTCATGAAGCCACCGACCTTGAGGGCGGGTTCAGCATAGATGAACATGTATTCCGGGATTTCGAAGTCGTTGCCAGCGAGACGGTTGAAGGTAGAAATGTTCTGGCCTTCGATTTCGTTTGCGTCGTTTTCGCCGATGAAGGCGAAGAAGAAGCTCGTCTTGATCTGGAACATGGCCACGTCGAAGGTGGGTTCAGCCAAGATGGTGTGGGCGACAGAGGTCAGGTCGGTATTCGGTACGACATCTTCGTCATCGCCCAGGAAGTCGGCGTGGAAGCCGTACACAGCGCGGAAGCCGAAGCCGCCGATGTTGATACCGGCATCGATACCGGCATGCAGTTCGTTGTGTTCTTCGGTCTGGTAGCTCTTGTAGTCGAAGAACGGACGCAGGTGCTGACCGGCGTAGTCGAATTCGTAAGCCAAATGGGCGTTGTAGACCTTGCCGTTTGCGCAGGCGCCGAGGACATCGCAAGACACGTCGTTTGCGTTACGGCCAAAGCCGATGCCGAGTTCGAGTCCGGCGAGTTCGATCTGGAGACCGCGGATATCGTGTTCCACCATGCCGGCGGCGTTGTAGGTCGGGTCGTCGTAGCCGTAGTAGGCCTTGAACGCGCCTTCCGTGAAGGTGAGGTCACCGAATTTCACGGCAAAGAAGTCGGCAGGCTTGTACTGCACGAAAGCGCCGTTGTAGCCGATGCCCGGAGCTTCGACGGGACCGTCAGCTTCGACACCCACGTGTGCGGACCACTTCTCGTTGAACTTCACGTCGATATTGAAGTCGAAGGTGGTCCAGTAGTTGTGATTGACGTCGTCTTCGTTGATGAGGTCGCCCGTGTAGGCGTCAAATTCGACTTCGCCGGAGAACTTCACTTCCATGTTGGCGGCGGAAGTTCCTTCGCTCATGCTGGCCTTGAGCATGCTGAAAGCATTGCCGGCAGCGTTCGCGACTTCACCCGGGTTGGTATTTTCGGCCGGCTTGGAGTCTTCGGCCTTGGCTTCTTCGGCGGCCTTAGCTTCTTCGGCAGCCTTGGCCTCTT
>NZ_DFLC01000024.1:63718-64891 GCF_002374005.1 Fibrobacter sp. UBA3629
CTTCAGCCTTCTTGGCTTCTTCGGCGGCCTTGGCCTCTTCAGCCTTCTTGGCTTCTTCGGCCTTCTTGGCTTCTTCGGCGGCCTTGGCTTCTTCGGCCTTCTTAGCCTCTTCGGCGGCCTTCACGGAGTCAGCCGGGGCGGCAGCCTGTTCTGCGGGAGCCGCAGCCGGAGCGGCGGCAGGAGCCTGGGCAAACGCGCCAGCGGCGGCAAAGCCGAGCACGATTGCGGAAAGTTTGATCTTGTTCATTTCAATCTCCTTGGGATTGGTTTCACGATTGTGTTGCGAGGAAATATAGTTACGGATATTTGGCATCGCTAGGGTAAAGGCCGCTTTTTTACAAGGGAGTGTGCGCTATGTCAATGATAATCAACGAATTGAAAGCGGATTTCGCGTCTTGGGCGGGTATGGCCGGGGTGAAAAAGAGAACATTTTTACTTATTCACAATCTATTCACAATCTCTTGCGGGGTCTGTTTACATTTTTGACGAAAAAAAACAAAAAAAATTTCAAAAAGCGCCTTTTTTCGTTGACAAGATGCACCTAAACTTATTAAATTTGGCTCACTTGCCAAAGTAGCTCAGCTGGTAGAGCAGCTGATTTGTAATCAGCCGGTCGTAGGTTCGATTCCTATCTTTGGCTTGAAAATATGGGTCGTTGCCCGAGTGGTTAAAGGGGACGGACTGTAAATCCGTTGGCTTACGCCTACCGTGGTTCGAAACCACGACGGCCCACGCAACAAACCGCCCTATGGTACTGAATGGTGCCATAGGGCTTATGCCCAGGTAGCTCAGTGGTAGAGCACTTCCTTGGTAAGGAAGAGGTCTCGGGTCCGACTCCCGATCTGGGCTCTCACTAAATGGAGATAGAATCATGGCAAAAGAACATTTTGACAGAAGCAAGCCGCACTGCAACATCGGCACCATCGGCCACGTTGACCACGGCAAGACCACTCTGACCGCCGCAATCTGCACGACTCTCGCAGCCCGCGGCCTCGCCGCCGCCAAGCGTTTCGACGAAATCGACAACGCCCCCGAAGAAAAGGCCCGCGGCATCACGATCAACACTTCGCACGTGGAATACACCACTGCCAACCGCCACTACGCCCACGTCGACTGCCCGGGGCACGCCGACTACGTGAAGAACATGGTGACCGGTGCTGCCCAGATGGACGG
>NZ_DFLC01000032.1:0-2437 GCF_002374005.1 Fibrobacter sp. UBA3629
AAATGCCGAAAGCGGATATGATTAGGAAGGTGCTGGAAGCGGAGGTGCTATAATGCTTAGCCTCAAAAGCATGGTTGCTGTAGAAATCGAGAAAGGGTATAACGAAAACACTGCCCCCGCGAAAGTCTGTCAAGACATTGTTTTAAAAGCCATTTCCATGGGACCTCTGCATCGCAACATCACCGTCAAGGGCGGTGTGGTTATGAGAAGCAAGACTGGGAACATCCGTCGTGCGACCCAAGACTTGGATATAGATTTTCTACGCTATCCCTTATCAGATGCCGCTATTGATGACTTTGTAGCAAAGATGAATTGTCTAGACGGAATCCGCATCGAAAGGTTTGGGGATATCGAAGAACTGAAGCAACAGGAATACAAAGGTAGGCGAATCCGCATAAAAATTCAAGATTCTAGCGGTTACGAACTAGAAAGCAAAATAGACCTGGGCGTGCATACCAAGTTAGATGTAAGTCAGGAGGAATATTGTTTTGACATTTCCTTTGACAACGGGAGTGTCAGTCTGCTGGTCAATTCCAACGAACAGATGCTGGTCGAAAAATTACGGTCGTTACTGAAATTCGGGGCTTTATCGACCCGCTACAAGGATCTTTTCGACATATACTATCTTAGCAAACATGTTGACCATAAAAACCTGCATGTTTGCCTAGATTTGTACATCTTTGGCGATAAGCAAATGAGAGAGCATAACGTCAATGATGTGGTAAAGCGAGTGCGAGATATTTTTTCCGATAAACTGTATATCGAAAGGCTCTCCGCTAGCGACAAGAATTGGACCGGCGAAAATGTTTCGACCATTACAAAGAGTATCGAGAACTTTCTCAAATTGCTTTAGTCGCAACAATCCCGACTTCAAAGGGGTCGAATTCGACCCCTTTTTAAAAGAAGCTGATAGCCATTCGTTCACCATCGGAAAGAACAAACTTTTGAAATAAGAAAGCCTAGACTCGTTTGAGCCTAGGTTTTGAGGATGCATGATGTATTCTTTTGCGGTTTACTTGCGCATGACCTTGATGGTCTTGTTCAGGCGGGAACCGTCGCGGGCCATTCCGCGGACGTTCACTATATAGACGCCCCTGCCGAAGGGTTGCAGATCCACCGAAGCAGTTCCGTCTGCGGTCAGCACATTCTTGCCGAGCATCGGATTTCTGCCGCTCAAGTCCGTTACACGAATTTGTGCATTTGCGGGAATGCCGTAGAGGCGCACGATGTTATCCGCAACGGTGTAGTGGAAAATTTTCACAGGAGAGAACGTCGCAATCGAAGTCGTCGAAGAATCCGTCGCAGTCGTATCACCCGCGACAACAGATGTCGTGTCATTTTCACCCTGTTCGCCCTGCAAGGCGTTCAAGGCTAGGCCTTGCGTCACGCCAATGTAGCGGCTAAAGGTATCGCCCGCATTGTCCTTCAGCGTAAACTGCACGTAGCCCGCACCTGCAAAGCTGTCGGCGAGTTTCACCGTCAACCTGGATCCGTTCACGGTCGCCGTCACGCCGCTCGGGGCCGACACGGTGTAGGTTCCGCCGTCGTAGCCACGGGTAAACTGCGAAAGGTCTATCACCTGGGTTTCGCCCTTCGCGAAGGTGTAGTGCGCGCGGGCCATCCATTCCAAGTAGCGTTCCAGTTCCGTCCAGCCATCGCCCAGGCGGTCCCTGTTCGCTTCGCTAAAGTCACCGCTCTTCGACTTCGGATTGTACCCGTACATATTTTCCCACCAGTCAGGGAGCCCGTCCAAATCGCTGTCGTAGTCGTCGGCTCGGATCTCGCTCGGGTATGGCTCCCAGCCCTTGATGTTCGCCGTATCCTTCACGTCGGTTTCGCGGTCGGGAATACCCGCCATGCCACCCACGGAACCCTTCATGCTGTAGGTTCCGTTCTTGGTCTCGTTTATCACGCGGGTGTCGTGATTGTCAAGTACCGGCATGCGCTGGCCCACATCGCTCAGCACATCCTTGTAGGCGGCCTTCGCGCTCTGGACAGTCGCATACGAGGCAAAGAAGGGCTTGCTGTTCCAGGGTTCCCAATCCAGCACCTGCCCGCCGGAAAGCGAATACTCGCGACCGCAATTGTCGTTGGTGCCGTCGCAGGTGAACTTGCCGCCCGCAGCCTCGAGAATATTGTTGTGGTAGTAATACGCCTGCGAGCCCTTGCCCGTACCTTCGAACTGCGCACGCAATGTATAGCCGTGCAAGGTAGTGGCGGCGCCCTCCTTGTAGTAATTGCCCACGAAGTTCACCTCGTGCGCACCGCCATCGGTCACGCGGCTCACCCAGTTATAGACAACGTTGTTGAATATGTCGAGGCGACCCGCGTAGTAGCCGTTCCCGTCGAGGCCACCGCCCAGGCTCCAGTTGCGGCCCGCATTATGCGCAAGCAGGTTGTGGTGGAAACTGCCGATATCGCCGCCGATAGTCGCCGC
>NZ_DFLC01000032.1:2555-4946 GCF_002374005.1 Fibrobacter sp. UBA3629
GCTTCCGAAATCAGCGTGCGCTGCAGCGTAAGGTTCTTGCCGCCTCGGCTACTGAAGGCTTCGTCAATCGTCCAGCTGATGCTCGCATGGTCCAATATGCTGTGGTCGCCACCAGTGAGTCCCATACCGTCGTAGGTAGCGCCGTAGCCCAGGCGCACGCGCATGAAGCGGATGACCATGTCCTTGCCCGTGAACCCGATGGGAGCGCTCTTGATGGTAATACCCTTGCCGGGAGCCGTCTGCCCTGCAATCGTCACGTAATCCTGATTGCAGACCAGGCGCGATTTCAGCTGAATCATTCCCGACACCTTGAACACGATGGTACGCGGGCCAATTTCTGCCGTGCACGCCTCGCGCAGGGAGCCCGCACCGTCATCGTTCAGGTTCGTCACGTACACCACCTTGCCGCCGCGGCCACCCAAGGCGTTGCGGCCATAACCTTCGGCACCCTCGAACGCGACGCGACCCGGCTTGAACGACCAGATATTCCCTGCCGTGACCGTTCCGTTCGCATCGACCTCATCTACGCGCCAGTAGTAAGTCTGGAGCGGAGTCGTGCCGCTCACCTTATACGAACTGCCGGATTGTTCACCCTTGTAAATCGCAGTGCTCGAGGGCGTTGCCGCAAGCACTGCCGCCGAATCCGTCCCGAAATAGACGCGATGCTTTACGGCCGACTTCGCCGCCGTCCACGAAAGCGTCAGCGCCCCGCTTTCGTGCGGAGCGTGATAATCCAAATCCTCAGGCGATGGCCCTGTCGCCTGTGCCGCCGCATTGGGCACGTTCAGTTCAAAGCCGTTCAGGGTAACCGTGCCCGTATTCAACTTTATCGCGGTCGAGGCACCCGTACCGCTTACATTAAAAGTCACGTAGGCAATCGCCGCCTCGCCTGTCGAGAGCGCACGATTCGTGGGCTTGACCGACGTCTGCTTCGAGTTGTTCACATAGACATCGATGCTGTTGCTTACCGCCGTCCCATCGACATTGTTTAGGTACAAAAGGAGGCTGTGCGTCCCTGCCGCAAGATTCGAGAAGGTGAGCGTAATCGCCCCACCGCCTTCGACCATCACGCCATCGCATACAAGGCGTGCATAGCTTGGGGACTGCACCCCGGCCTTGTACCAGTTGGCCTTGAGGTTCGCGCTTCCGGCGACATTCACCTTCACGCCCGAAAGCGTCGTGTCCTTCGAAGCGACACCCGAAACCACCCAGGGCACATAATTCGGTTCCGTAACCTCGCTCGAATTGCGGCCGCTCATGTCAAAATCGACCTTGATGACGGGCGATGCGGCAAAGGCAAGCGCCGCCGAGAGGCCCAATACGCGAATAGAGTTCAAACATCCCATACATAACTCCTTTCTGCCCACAAAAATACCCTCGGATTTGCTCCGGGGGTAGGGTAAAAGAAATTTCCAGTTGTCCGCGGACTACGGCGGGCACCTGCGGTGCAAAAAAAACGCCCCGGCTTCCGCCGGGACGTATCGTTTAGTTAGGAAACTACCGTTCTACTCTTACCTGCACCGCATTCTGCATCGTGCGACCATTGAACTTGACACGGACCATGTAGACGCCCTCGGGGAGAGCCCTGATTTCGCGGGACAAGTCAGACGCTCCTGCCGGAACATTTCTTGCAAGGCGCGCCACCTGGTGACCAGTCATGTCAAAGAAATCCACCTGGGCATACCCCGATTCGCGGGCAATCAGCGTACCATCTGCAAGATTCAGGTGTATTCCGGCAGCAATGCGAATGTTACCTGCAAAGTCGTCTTCTGCTGTGTAATCGCCACGGGTAAGCCCCGTCGTTCCCGAAGAATCTCCCGCGACTTCAGCGCTCAAGGTGTCTATCGCCGAGAGTTGCGTCGAATCCTCGAAAAGCACCACGCCTTCGACATCAAAACCGATCTGGTCGACGTTCGGTGCACCCGCCTCTTCCAGCGATTTCAGATAAAGCACATTCAATCCCTTCTGGAGAGAAACACCCACCGAGACGCTATCCCAGGTATCCCAATCGGCAGTGGGCTTGAACGTCAGCGAACCGACCAGGTCTTCATTCATCTTCACCATAATGCGACGCGTATCCGTTTTGCCGTGGGCGTAGCGCAGCACCATCGTTGCATTCTTGTATTCCTTCGGCGAAACCAGGTGGTAAATGCCGTAGCTATCGAGACTGTTTTCGAAATCGTAGAATCCCGTGCCGCGGAAATTCTCGTGGTTGTCGGCAAAGGCTCCCTTTGCATCGGTCGGTACCGCCGCCTCGATATCGCTCCGAACCATAAGAGGAGCAGGTCCCGATTCCACGACACTCAGGATGGTGAATTTTCCGTTGCGAGTCGCTTCGCCAAAGTCAGCATTCCCGCCTTTCGTCGTAATCGTATAGGTAAACTCGCCCTC
>NZ_DFLC01000027.1:0-23593 GCF_002374005.1 Fibrobacter sp. UBA3629
CCCCGTATTTTATTGTACAGTAAAACAAGGGATTTATCCCACAAGGAAACACTATGAAAAAGATCAAGTTCCAGGATACCTCGTTCCGCGATGGTTTCCAGTCTATTTTCGGTGCCCGTGTCTTCGCGAAGGACTTCATGCCCGCCGTCGAAGCTGCCTGCAAGGCCGGCATCACCCACTTTGAAGCTGGTGGTGGCGCCCGTTTCCAGGCCCTTTACCAGAACTGCGGCGAAGACGCCTTCGACATGATGGACGAATTCCGTCGCGTCGTGGGCCCGAACGTCCGCCTGCAGACCCTCGCCCGCGGTATCAACGTGGTGGCCCTCGCCCCGCAGCCGCGCGACATGATCAAGCTCCATGCCGACATGTTCAAGAAGCACGGCATGACCCGCATCCGTAACTTTGACGCCCTCAACGACGTGAACAACCTCATCTACTCCGGCAAGTGCATTACCGACGCCGGTCTGGAACACGAAGTCGTCGTGACCATGATGGAACTGCCTCCGGGATGCGACCTCAACGCCGCCCACAACCCGGAATTCTACGAACGCATCCTCCGCAACATCCTGGACGCGGGCGTTCCGTTCGCTTCCGTTTGCTTCAAGGACGCTTCCGGTACCACGAACCCGACCAAGGTTTACGAGACCTTCAAGCGCGCCCGTAAGCTCCTCGGCGACAAGGTGGAACTCCGCATCCACAGCCATGACACCTGCGGTACCGGTGTGGCCCAGTACAAGGCCGCTATCGAAGGTGGCGCCGATGGCGTCGACCTCGGCCGCAAGCCGCTCTCCGGCGGTACGGCTCAGCCCGACCTGTTCTCCATGTTCCACGCCCTCAAGGGCACGGAATACAAGCTCGCCCTCGGTGAAGACAGCATCGTCGACGATCACATTCCGGAACTCATGGAAGCAAACAACGTCGCCGTTGAATGCCTCAAGGACTACAACTTCCCGCCTGAAGCACGCCAGATTACGACCGACGTGATCTTCAGCCCCATGCCGGGTGGCGCTCTTACCGCCAACACCCTCATGATGCGCGAAACCAAGACCTTCCACCTGTTCCCGAAGGTTATCGAGAACATGAGCGAATGCGTACGTCGCGGTGGCTTTGCCTCTTCTGTGACGCCGGTTTCCCAGTTCTACTTCCAGCAGGCCTACATGAACACCCTGAACCAGGCCGCAGGCCGCGGTACGTGGTTCAAGATGACGGAAGGCTACGGCAAGATGCTCCTCGGTTACCAGGGCAAGACCCCGTGCGAACCGGATCCGGAGCTCGTGAAGATTGCTGCCGACCAGTTCAACATGAAACCGTTCAAGGAAGCCTACCCGGGCATCCAGTGTGCCGAAGAAATCCTCGAACCGGGCATCCCGGCTGCGAAGAAGCTCCTCGAAGAAAATGGCCTGCCGGTTACCGACGAGACCATCTTCATCACGGGCTGCCTCCAGACGAAGGCCGGCAACAAGGGTATCGAGTTCCTCAAGGGCAACCGCCACATTGGCGTGCCGAAGAAGGACCCGAACGCCGCTCCGGCTGTCGACACCAAGAACATGAAGGCCGGTGCAACGAGCACCTACCGCATTGCCCTTGGCAACCAGAGCTGGGACGTGCAGGTCAGCACGCTCAAGTAAGTCTTATAGACAAATTAAAAAAGAGTTCGCGCATGCGGACTCTTTTTTTTCATAATCAACCATGATAATATGGGAGCACGTAAAACATTCTTGCCAGCGTGACTACAATCCAAAACATATACACGATTTTAGTCGCCATTTTCTTGGAAATGCCAATTTTCGCGAATTTCAAACTCATCAAAGAGATCCCCAATAGAAATGTACTTAAAAAACACGACACAAAAATAAAGCAGGCACAATCGTCATCAGTCTGCAAAGAGAGACCGTCAGGAGGGCCCCAGTCATACGGGCGCAGCGGAATAAGCAGCGCAAGAAACGTGAGTACAAGTGAACCCAAAAAGGAGACCGCTGCAAGGGTGCCGAGAAAAAATTTTATGAATGTAGACCTTGTCATCTTCTTGTAATATACTTTATAAAGAAAACAAGTGCGAATATCACCGAACAAAAAGCAACATTTCCAACAAACCAAGACACAAAAACAGCCGCTATTTCGCCCCAAGCAACACCTGATTCCGAATAAAACTCTCCCTGCGGATTGTTGGCAATGGCCGCATGCACCATAAAACATCCAACGGCAATAGATTGAATGAGAGTATAAGTCCCCGCGATAAATATGTACTCTTTCTTCGAAGTCATAAAGAATTAATGCTTACAGTTCCATGTACCTTCTGTATTCTTCGGCATCGGTGTTTTAATCACTACGGAAGAATCTAAAGGAAATATAAATACAACAGTATCATCACAAACACATTCTTCTGGCGGTCCCTCGCAACTATATCGAGCCTTCATGTCCCTAAACTTTATTTTAAAAATAACCGTTTCACAAGAATCAGAGTCCGTCTCACAATAACGCTTGTAATCATTCCTATGCAAACGGCACATTGCACACTTACATGAATTGTCATCACAACATATTGTATCACGACCGTCCAGACGTTCCGCATAAATAACGGTCGAGTCTTTTGCCTTTATGTTTCTGTATTTAACTTGAAATACAATTTCGTTCGTATCAATTCCACACCACGTGTCAACATTAACTTTATCGAATCCTATACATTTTTCCGCCGTGCTCCTTGAAAATACAATGTAAGGCAGCGAATCGTATCCGAGAAAGAAGTAATAATTTGAATCATCCTGAGCATAAATCCACCAGTCGCCAGAGCCGTTGTTCATTTGGTTCACTTCAAACCTGCACATGCTGGATTCGTTCGGAATTATATATACCGGATCAATCTTTGTCATATAGTAGTTGCCCACACAATTAGATTGAATAACCAGAAGAACGAACAATAGCACCGCAAGGGCGCCAATGGAAATTATTATGGCTACAGGCTTTTTCATCTTCTATAGGATTATTTTTTCGGTATCGGCATCGTGAGAATGATGACCTTTCCTTTTTTTTCATTATAAGAATAGTTTACCCCAAGAACAATAATATTATTTTTTATAACGGCCAAACGTTCTTTATCAAAAGATGGAATTTTTTCATTCCGCCATGTTTTTCCTGCATCAATACTATAGTACAAATAATGAAACCAACGACCGGCTCCCACCCTAAATTTAAATATTCCGGCCATTAGAGAATCTTTAACATAAAAATCAGATGGATTTAAAGCATCAGAAAGCCATATATGTCTCTTGTAAGGAATAGTACTAAAAATATGAAATCCGTCTCTGTTTCTATGCAAAATACGAACTTCATATGTAGATGAGGCGTATTCGTCATATCCACAAACAATCCAATTTTTTTCTTTTTGCGCATATACCGCGTCGGTACTGCAAAGGTTGTTCAGATAGTATTTTTTTCTCTTTTCCAGCAAAAAATTCGGACTCTTCAAAAAAGAATCAAGTTTGTTTACATAAATTTCTCCAATTTTTCCTTCTATCATTCCCATTCCCCAATAGTTCCATTTATCAGAATCATCGCTGAAGAGAATATTTTCATTCAAACTTGTATTTGTCATTTTCCAAGTTTTACCGTCATCTAAAGACAGCAACAAGATTGGCTTTTTTTCTTTAAACCCATATATTGTAATTGTTTTTTCATTGTATCTTATTGTATCTAGAATAAACTCCTGTAATTCGTCAAATGTACGAGTTTCTTTTTGAAAAAGGCTTGAAAATTCTTCCTTTCGCCATCTATCGTCTAATTCAAACAACTTTGTTAAACCCAAAAGAAATAAAGGACAAAGAAGAACTACTCCTATAGGAATTGTGGCTATCACAAGTATTTTTTTTCTTAATTTATTCATGTAGACTACTTTAAATTTCTAGATTATCCATTGTATAAATTATTCACTTCCCAAATGTTGTAAATTTATTATAAAAAAACACAATTATTCTCCATTTCAAAATAGCAATAAAAAGTTTTAACGTTTTAGTTGTTGTAAAATAGAGTTTTGCAGAAAAACATCATTCTCGAAAACATGTTCCGTCTAATTTCAAAGAATTCCATCATATTATCTACACCTTGGCCTAAACAGCCGCCACTTATAAATATAACCTATTCTGCCCGGAAAATTTTTTCAAGTACGCATTATGACTACTTCGCTTCTTGTCTGCAATAAAAGACACGCAATATAACGACTTTCTGCATGTCATGATTGACATGATAAAATAGTCGGTAATTCCCGACTGGCATTGTACGTACTTCACGCAAAATCCAAGGTTCATCTTGGCATAAGGCAAAGGCGTCGGGAAAATCGGATAACGTGTTTACCGATTCCTGAAATTTTGCCATTAGATTCTTGGCAGCGACAGGCGAACAAAGCGCTATGCTGATATAGTCAAAGATTTGATCGATGTCTGCCTGCGCAGCGGAAGAAAAATGGACTTCAAAATTCATACCTTATATTTCTTCTTGACGTCGGAAAGAACCATCGCGGCAGGGCGGGTGCGGCCTTTCAGCATATCGTTGTACCCCTTCTCAAGTTCCACATCGAGACGTTCTTTTGACCATTTGGCTGCGTTTTCGGGAGCCTTAGGCAACTTCACCTCGAAGGGAATTCCCTGTTGCAGAATAATCTGCTTATAAAACATGTTGATGGCGCTGGAAACGGATATGCCGAGGGTTTCCAGGACGCTTTCGGCCTGTTCCTTGACATCGGGCTCAATGCGAGCGTATAAATTTGCAGTCTTGTTCATATTTTTAATATATATAATTGTCCGCACAAATGCAATACATTTTTAAACTTCCCATAAATCGAGCCAAAAGCGCAAGATTTTTCACGACATAACCTGACCATCACTGAAAAAGGTTGACACTTCTTAGGTGATTTTACTGACCGGGTTGACAGTTTCTCTGACTTGGTTTACACCTTTTTCCCGGTATATCGATCCCGGTTGACAGTTCAACCGACTTGGTTGTCACTGCCGACTGGGCCTTCTTCATCCAAAGATATCTTTTTGCCTGCCTCGCGACGTTCGCGGGGCGTCTTCCAGCACCTTTTTTGCGGTCCCTCTTGACCGTGCGCTTCGTTAGGAGTCTGCATCCCGATGCTCATGTGGGGCCGTTCACCGTTGTAGAACGGGATTATTCTCTCGAGTTCGGCCTGGCACTCCTTGCGTGTTGCGAACTTCATCTTGTACAGCCATTCAGTTTTCAGGATGCCGTTTGCGCGTTCCGCGACGGCGTTCTCCAGCGGATCGCCGCTTTGTGTCATGCTGATGCCTATGTTGAGTTTCTTGAGCACTCCCACATATTCGTGGCTGCAGTATTGGCTGCCCCTGTCGGAGTGGTGTATCAGGGCGTGGGCGTGTTCGAGCGGGATCGTGCCCAGCGCCATGAGCAGCGCCTTTAGCGGATAGCGTGTTTCCAGCGTCGGGCCAAGCGCCCAGCCAACGATCTTGTGCGAGTAGGCGTCCGTCACCAGTGACAGGTAGCACACGCCCTCGTCGTTTTCCACGTAGGTGATGTCCGCGACCCATATCTGGTTCGGACGGTTCGGGACTACGCCTGCGATCAGGTTCGGGTACTTCCTGTAGTTGTGTTCCGAGTTCGTCGTCCTGTAGCGCCTGCGCCGCTTCAGTCGCACCATGAGGTCGTTTTCCCGGAGCAGCTCCACGAACGAGTCCCGGCCCATCATGTCCGGAGCCCCCATGCTGGCCGAGATGATCCTGTGCAGTTTCGCGCAGCCAAGTCCGGGGTTGTCCTTGCGGTAACGGCGTGCCGCGTCCAGGACCACGCACTCCATCGCGTCGCCCGCGAAGTCATTGTCGCTTCGCTTGTAGAACGCCTGCCTGCTATAACCAAACAGCCCGCAGAGGGCATCCAGGGATGTGCCCGGGAGCCTCCTGCGTAGCAGGGCTACCGTTTGGTGCCAGATTTTTTTCTGATGGGTATGTTGAACTTGCTCTCGGCAAGCTCTATCATGGTGTCGAAGGCCTTCGCGCGCAGCGTCTCGGTATCCAGCGCCTTCTGCAGGCGACGGTTCTCGAGTTCAAGCTCGCGTATCCTTTCTTCGGGGTCCTTGGCCATGTCTTCAGCCTCGCTTGCCCCCAAAGATAGCGATTCTTCGCGCAGGTAGCGGTCCATCCAGTTGAATAGGACCTGCCTGCTGCTTAGGTGGTACTTCTCGACGATTTGTGCCGCAGTCATCTTTCCCGCCTGGTATTCGGCGACAACCGCCATTTTGTCTTCGTCGTCGAAGATGCGCTTTTCGGTGGTAACGCTAGTCCATCGGGGATATCCGAACTGGTCGTATTCCGCGACTCTCTTTATTACCTGTTTTGTCTTCATTGGCACTACTCCTGCTTTTTTGAGTAGTGTCAACTTTTTTCAGTATAAGACAACCCATCTCTTGACTATGAAACAACATGAAAATAGATTTGAAGCGTGATGATAAAACCAACATCGACCATTGATAGGATTACGGCAGACTCGAAGCAGAAAAGAGCCGTCTTGAAACTCCAGGAGGCTCTCGCCGATGGAGAACGTTCCGCCGAACAGGGCGGTTGGCTTTCTGCAGCCAATGTGCGGAAGAAAATATACTCCGCATTTTGAACCGTTGAAAGGACTACTTGAAAGCTCTGGAATTGTAGACAAAGTTCCGTCTTTCGGCGAGCGCTTTGTTGAACTTCTTTAACTAAGCGCAACCAAAAAAGAAAGAAACCAATCTTTCGATTGGTTTCTTTCGTACCCCCAAGCGGTTTCGAACCGCTGTTGCGGGAATGAAAATCCCGAGTCCTGGGCCACTAGACGATAGGGGCGTCTTATGTAGGGCCAAATATAGTTAATCGGGCGATTTTGTAAAGGGGGCCGAACGACATTTTTTGTATTTTTTTCCGGTGAACATCAAAAAAAGGCTAAAAAAGTCCCTTTTGCGCGGGATTTTGCAGTATTTGCCGCTCGCTTTCATGGCAAGCCTCGCCGACGCGGGGCTCCTGTGGGGCATCCGCTCGTTCATGGGGCTGCTCGAGGGCAGTTCGCCGTTTACCCTCTGGGAATGGGCAGGCCTGATGGCCCTTCTCGCCGCACTCCGCCTGGTGTTCATGTTCGCGAAGGCCCGCAATTCCGAGACATTCCTGTTCAATACCGGGAAAAACGTCACCGAGTGGTTCCTCGGGCGCATCCGCATGCTTTCGCCCCGGCTTTTCCACGACGGTTCGGGCGACGCGAAGGTAGAGGCCGCCTACGAGGCGACGCTCTCGCTCCAGAGCAACGCCGGGGCGTATTTCCAGCTGGTGCAGGCGCTTTTGCAGCTCGCCATCTTCTTGCCGGTGCTCCTGTACATTTCATGGCCGCTCACGCTGTTCCTGTTTGCAGCGGTGGTGCCGTTTGTCGCCTGGATGCAGCGCAGGCTCCACGCGCTCGGCCCGCAAGAAGAATCGCTCCTGTACGCGCGGTCGAACTTTAGGCTTTCGCTGAATACCGCCCGCAGGCTATACCGCAACTGGAGCGGCAATGCCGAAATCGAGCACCTTGCCCGCGAGGTATCGGAAGAGGCAGGCACGCTCAACCGCAAGGGGCTAGACGCGAGCATCCGCAAGAATGCGCTTTCCATCGCGATGGAGACGCTCTCGGTGGTGGCGATGGTCGCGGTTCTCGCATTCTGCGCGATGCTTATCGCCCGCGGGTGGATGGACGGCACGGGGCTCGTGCTGTTCTGCTCGGCGCTGTTGCTCTGCTACAAGCCGGTGAAAGAATGTGCCCGCGCCGTGCCGCAGTTCCGGGCCGCCGCGAGCGCCTGCGACGTGCTGGAGGAATTCGAGGGGTTGCCGATGCGAGCAGCGTGTGAACAGGAGGCGCGCGGTCTGGAGGCGGGTTCGAGATTGCCACGCCTCTCCGAGGCTCGCAATGACGACAGCATTGTAATCGCGCATGGGAACTTCACCTACGAGGGGTGCGGTACGCAGGTCTATCGCGATTTCGGGATTACTTTGTCCAGAGAGAAGCCCGTACTTTTACGCGGGCAGAACGGCATCGGGAAATCGACCCTATTGCGCCTGCTTGCAGGCCTCGAGGAGTGGGACGCCGCGACGCCCGCAAACGTGTTCTTTATCCCGCAAGACCTGGAACTCCCGCCCCGCCGCCTGCTTATAGAACAACTTAACAGCGTGAAATTCGCGGGCAGCTCGGCACCCGAAAAAAGCCCGAAATCTGCGGGCGTCTCCGACCCCGCAAACATCCCGAAGGCAGACCTTCTCGCAAGCTTCGCGCGAACCGCCGGTACCGACCGCCTGCTCGAAAAGCAGGGCCTTTCGGGCGGGGAACGCTCCCGCATCGCCCTCCTGTGGGCACTCGCAAGCGACTCGCCCACCGTCCTCCTCGACGAACCGATGGCAGCCATCGCGCTCGACGACCGCGAACGCATTCTCCTCGCATTCCTCGATACCGCAGCCGCCCTCGGCAAGTGGGTCATCATGGCGAGCCACGACCCGTTCAGCGCCACGGCGCAGTCCCGCTTCAACGTAGTGGAGATGGAACATGCGAAAGGCTAGCGAAATTCTCTACCGCTTCCGCGGCTATATCCTCGCGCTGTTCGCCATAGCACTCCTCGCCTGCCCCGCAGCGCCGTTCCCGCAAAATTACTCCCGTATGGTGGAAGTCGGGCCCTACATCGGCACGCTTCTCTTTTATGTCCTGGGCATCGCGCTCCGCATCAGGGCCCGCCAGTTTATAGGCCAGCACACGCGCGGCTCCACGCACGAGGCCGCCACTCTAGTTACCACAGGGCCCTACGCGCACATGCGCCACCCGCTGTACACGTCGAACACCTACATCGCGCTGGGCGCAATCTTTTTCCACCTCGGCGTGAGCGGGCTCTTTCACATCTTCATTATTGCGATTGCCCTTTTCGAATACGCGCTCGCCCGCGCCGAAGACCGCTTCCTCGAAGAAAAGTTCGGCGACACCTGGCGCGCCTGGGCCCAAAGAACACCGATGAGTTCCGCGAATATCGAGGCGCTTTTCTGCCGCAACTCCGGCGGCAGCCCCGCGCGCACCGTTTTACAGGCATTCCGCGCCGATGCCTCCACGTGGTTCTGGTTCGTATTTTTTAATTTGATAATGGTTCTACTCAAAATCTACACGGCCTGAGATAAACATGTTTAACGCGATTGATTTTGCACGATTCGCCATTGGCACTGCCGCCAAGGCAGTCGCTAAGGTCCCTGCCGTAAATACACGGTTCCATATCGGCGACCGCCTGAACGGTCCCTGGCCCGAAGGCCCCTTCCTGTGGATGCACGGGGCAAGCCTCGGGGAATGCAAGATGCTCCTGAACCTCGCGAAGTTCCTGCAAGAGGACATCGCGAACCTGCCCAGGATTCTCATCACCACGCAGAAGGTGGAGGTGGTCGAGTTCATCAAGAAGACACTGTCGCAAGCCCCGGAGTCGCACATCGATGTTTCAATCGCCCCCGCCGACACGCAGACGACCATGAGTCTTTTTGCCAAGAAGGTAAAGCCTATCGCGCTTATCCTCGGCGAGAACGAGCTCTGGCCGGGCTACCTTTCTACCATGCGACGTCTGAACATCAAGCCATCCGTTGCCATCGTCTCGGGCCGCTACCGGGCGTCCGTGCCGGGGATCGACTTTTCTCCCGTTGCATTTGCAAGCATGCAGACCGGCGACGACCTCTCGCGATTCCTGAACGCGGCCTCGAAATTCCGCATCCCGAAAACGGCCATCGGCGGCGACTGGAAACTCCTCCCCTGGGTCCGCAAGAACGAGCCGCTCAAGCCAGTCGAAAACCCGACTGTCGATGTTGCCTTCCTCTCCATGCACCTTTCCGAATGGACCAGCCTCGAACGCATGGTGGAATCCTCCATCAAACGTCAGGAATCTGTCGTCCTGATTCCGCGGCGTCCCGAAGAAGCCGAAACATTCCGCAAGGCGCTCATCGAGGAAGAATACACGGTTGTCGACTGGCCACTCGTGCAGAAGGGAGCCATCTCCATTGTAAGCCAGTTCGGCATCACGGGCGACGTCCTTTCCATCTCGAAAACGGCAGTCGTCGGAGGTTCGTTCGCACGGGGACTCGGAGTCCATAACTTTTGGGAACCGCTACAAGCAGGTGTAGCCACCAGCATCGGGCCCTTCACCGCAGGGCAAAAGGAAAATGCGGCGGCACTCGTCCGCGAAGGTGTCATCGCACAGTTGCACACCACCGCCGACTATCCGAGACGCATGCTCCCCGATTCAAAACTCGTCGGAACCTTCCTCGCCCACGAACGCAACAAGATTCAAGATTCCTACCGGCAGCTCCTCGAATTCCTGCGGGGCCTGCCGGAATTCCAAGACGGAAACACGTAATGAAAAAGATTGTCCTTGCCACACCGCGCGGATTCTGCGCCGGAGTCGACCGCGCCATCCATATCGTCGAGAAGGCCCTCGAAAAATTCGGCACGCCCATCTACGTACGTCACGAAATCGTTCATAACAAATTCGTAGTCGACACCCTCAGGGAAAAGGGCGTCATCTTCGTCGACGAGGTAAGCGAGGTCCCGGAAGGCTCGGTCGTCATCTTCTCCGCGCACGGGGTCGCGGAACACATCTACGCCGATGCCGAGGCGCGCCACCTCAAGGTGCTCGATGCAAGTTGCCCGCTGGTGCTCAAGGTCCACTACAGTGCGAAGCGCCACTTCAATGCGGGGCGCCACATCATCCTCATCGGGCATGCGGGGCACGCCGAAGTGGAAGGCACGCTCGGGCAGCTCCCCGAAGGCGCCATCACCCTCATCCGGAACGAAGAGGACGTCTCCACAGTCAACGTTCCCGAAGGCAAGGAACTCGCCTACATCACCCAGACGACGCTCTCCGTTGCCGAGACCCACAAGATTATCGAGGCCCTGAAGAAGCGTTTCCCGAACATCATCGGCCCGAACGCGGGCGACCTCTGCTACGCGACCGGCAACCGCCAGGCGGCCGTCCTCGACCTCTGCAAGCAGGTCGACATGCTCCTCGTGGTCGGCGCCAAGAATTCCTCGAATTCGAGCCGACTCATGGAACTCGGCCTCGAACAGGGAATCAAGAGCCATCTCATCGCCGACGTGAACGACCTCGACCTCTCGTGGTTCGAGGGGATCGAATCCGTCGGGGTATCCAGCGGGGCATCCGCACCCGAAGTGCTGGTCCAGGAGGTCGTGGAATGGCTAAAGTCCCATTTTGAGCCGATTTCCATCGAAAATTTCATAAAATTGGTGGAATCGACCAAATTTAACCTCCCCAAAGAGCTCCAAGACTAACTTTAGCCTTGACAGTTCGACCATTTTTATCTAAAATTGGTGTCCGAAAAACAACGGAGTTTCATTATGAGCCGCATTTGTGAAGTTACCGGCAAGGCCGGCCTCGTGGGCAACATGGTTTCCCACTCCAACCGCAAGAAGTTGATGAAGCAGCTTCCCAACCTCCAGAAGAAGCGCTTCTACATTCCCGAAGAAGACCGCTGGGTCACGCTCCGCGTGAGCGCCGCCGGCCTCCGCACGATCAACAAGTGCGGTATCCAGGCTGTCGCCCGCGAACTCGGCATCTAATTCTCGAATAAAGAGACTAAAAAACCGTCAAAGGACACTTTGGCGGTATTTTGTGTTTCCGGGCCGCACTTGGCGGCCCCTTCTTTTTACCCGGAAACGGTAAAGGCGGGCGCCTACTTGTTGATGAACTGCGGCACGCCCTTGTACTTGGCCATGCTCGCCATGATGTTGCCCATTTCCCAGTCCTTCTCCTTTAACCGGCGGCGGAGGAGCGCGACAAACACTTCCATGAGCATTTCGCAGTCGTAGACGGCGCGGTGCATCTTCGCGGGGTCGATCTTCATCGTGAATTCCCCGCGCTTCATGAAGAGGCCCGCCATGTAGCCCAGCTTGTGGTTCTCGAGTTCCGGCAAAATCGTACGGGCGACGACCAGGCTGTCGATGACGGGATTTCCCGGGATAAACTGCGGGTTCTTGGAGTAGGCCACGCGCAAGAAGCTCGCGTCAAAGTTCGCGTTATGCGCAAGCAAGATGGATCCCTGTCCGCAGAAGGCCGTAAACTTCTTGAGGCATTCACCTACCGGCGGGGCGTCCTTTACCATGGCGTCGGTAATATGGTTCACGCGCGAAGCCTCCTCGGGAATCATCATGTTGGGGTTCACCAGCGTGTTGAACTCCGAAATAAGCTTGGGGACGACCCAGCCTTTCGGGTCCGTCTCGACGGTGAACTTCACGGCTCCTATTTCGACAATTTCATCCTTCGTATTGACAAGGCCTGTCGTTTCGAGGTCAAACGCAACAAATTTCGGCGGCAATGCGATCATGTCTACTCCTTTTCCCGACTGGTGTCGGACCTTTTTTCTTTGCAAAAATACTTAATTTCGATGTCAATAGATGTCATCGGGAACGGAACCACAAAGTTATCCCAGCTTTTGAGGCGCATGTGGCGGCCATAGCGGGCTTCGACAAGCCACAACGGCCTTTCGGCCTTTTCGGCAAGCCACAGCGAACCAGGCTTGACCTGCAGTGCCGGACCGCGAGGCCCGTCAAGCGCCATTCCCACGAGTCCTCCTTCCCGCAAAGTCCGCACCAGGTGACGCACGTTCAATGCGCCGTGGCTATCGGAACCGCGAGTCACCACGTATCCCAGGCGCCGCGCCACGCGGGCAAAAAGGTCCCCGTCCGAAGATTCCGAGACGAGGATATGCATTCCCGACCCGCGGAAAGCGGCACAACTGGCAAGCAGGTCCTGATGCCAGCTTCCGACCACGCCGGGGGCATACCCCTCGGGCAACCTGAGTTTTACCCTCAGGCTTTTGACCCACAACATGCAAGCGAAAGCTAGGAGCCAGCCCTTGAATCGACCGAACATGGGCAAAAATTAGTTTTTTTAGCCATTCCCCCTTGGCAAAAGCAGTTTATTTACCTATATTGCCGCTCACATTGGCGACGTACCCAAGTTGGTAAGGGGCGGCTCTGCAAAAGCCTTATTCATCAGTTCGAGTCTGATCGTTGCCTCTCAAAAAAACCGCTTTCGAAAGAAGGCGGTTTTTTTATACGGTTTTCTACGGTAGCGGGTTCTTGCGCGGGCGGCCACGCGGACGCTTCACGGGCAGTCCGTCGGGACCGACAGCCGGGGCCGCGGCCTTGTTTTTCGCAGCCAGCGCCGCACGAATCTTCTTCGCACGCTCTTCCATGCGCTGGCGTTCGAGTTCTGCCGCCGAATAGACCTTGGCCTTGGCCGCGTCGCTCGGCTTTGCTCCGAAAGAGCCCTTGAGCACACGCCCCGAAGAAGGTACCGGTAGAGGAGCCGTCACAACCTTAGCCGTTTCTGGAACAACGGGTTTCTCCACTGCCGGACGCGGCGCGGAAAACAGCGAGTCCAACTTCCGGCGGGCGCCCGACATCGGCCTTTCCGCATCCAGAACCGGGGCCGGTTCGACCTTTGCCGAAAAGCCGGGCCTTGCAACGGGGGCACGCGCGAAAGATTCCGAAACCGAGCGCGCCACCCTGAGCATGTCCGCCCTCCCCTTTTCCTGTTTCATCCTCAGGCGTTCGCGCTTGGATGGCCTAGTAGCCGAACGGCGACGCTTGGCCGTGTCCTCCCTAGCCTCCCTCTGCAATATTTCCTCATTGGACGGGCCTCGGAGTTCCGGGGGAACCTCGATTACCGCACGCTCATAAACGGCTTCATTCACGCTCATAATCCCAAAAAACTTAAAAAAAACGATTTGTCAAGAGTATTTTTTGTCTTTTTTTTGCAAAAAATTTCAAAAAACTGAAAAAAATTTAAAAAAAATGCTTGTCAAGGTCTAGAAAATAAATTCTTTCTGGACTATTTTTGTGTCGTCATGTTAAGGTTCACTCAAGATATCCTACTTGCGCTCCGCGCTATCGCTAACGAAGAAGAATCCCACGAGATGTCCAAGAAGGCACGCGAACAGTTTGACTTCCTGGGGATCCGTCTTGTCCCAAGGCGCGAAGTTACCTACCCCATATTCGACAAGAACCCGCCGAAAGACGACGCCGAGTTGGTAGCCCGGGTCGAGGACATGTGGTCGCAGCCCTACCGCGAAATCCAGTACGCCGCATGCGACTACCTCTTCCGCCACAAGGAAATGCTCGGGGGGCAGCATCTCAATTTCTTGAAGAAACTTATCAAGACCCGTGCCTGGCGCGATACGGTCGACACGCTCGCCGCCTGCATTTTAGGAGACCTCGCGCTCCGCCTCCCCGCACTCCGCAGCAAGATTGCCTCCTGGATTCGCGATCCGAACATCTGGGTCCGCCGCAGCGCCATCATCTTCCAGATCCAGTACAAGGACCGTACCGACTGGCCGCTGCTGCGCCAGTTCTGCCTCACCTGCGCCAAGGAAGACGACTATTATATACGTAACGGCATCGGCCGCGCACTTTCCGAGTACGCGCGCATCAACCCGACCGAGGTCCGCCGTCTAGTACAAGATAACGTCTTCGCCGAGCAGACCACGCAAGAGATTCTGCGTTTAATATAAAGTTCGGGCAAAACAAGTTTGCGAACCTCGTCCAGATTTCATTTGGACGAGGTTTTTTTCACTTTTTCCTTGTTTTCTCGAAGGGGGAACGTGAACCGGCCTTCCAGCACGCACCCCTTTGCACCCGGGCAGCATTCCTGCTTCCGCTTGTCACAGAAAGTCTCTCTCAAATACCTACATTCCCAACTCATGCAAGGAATAATAGCATATTCTTTCCCGATTTATCTATATTTCGGGCATGCGTTACGGTGATATTTCCTCCTTCCAGACGGGCGTAGCCGTGCCCCTCTTCAGCCTCCGCAGCAAGGCTGACATCGGTATCGGCGAATTCCTCGACCTCATTCCCTTCGCAGGCTGGTGCAAGCTCTGCGACTTCAACATCATCCAGCTTTTGCCGGTCAACGACACCGGAGCCGAGGCGAGCCCCTACAGCGCCCGGAGCGCATTCGCCCTGAACCCGGTGTTCATCAACATCCAGTCAGTCCGCGGCTCCAGCGAATTCGAGGAAGAAATCGAGGATGCCAAGGAAGGTTTCGAAAGCGAAGAACGCATCGACTATTATAAGATATCCACGTGGAAGCGCGGCATTCTCCGCAAGATTTTCGACAACCGCTACGACGAGCTCAAGAAGGACAAAGACCTTTCGAACTGGATCGACAAGAACGGATGGGCCAAAGCCTATTGCGCCTACGCGACACTCAAGGCCCAGAATTCCGAGTCGAGCTGGAAGGACTGGAAAAAGTTCAAGGATCCCACGGCAGACGATATCGAGAAACTCTGGACCAAGTACCACAAGGACATACTTTTCCAGGCCTGGATGCAGTACGTCGCCGAGATGCAGTTCACGGCCGCCGTGAGCGAGGTTTCGAAACTCGGCATCCACATCAAGGGAGACATTCCCATCCTCATCAACGAGGACAGCGCCGACGTGTGGGCGAACCGCAAGTACTTCTCGCTTTCCGACCGCGCGGGCGCACCTCCCGACATGTTCAGCTACAGCGGCCAGAACTGGGGATTCCCCACCTACCGCTGGGATGTCATCGAGGCGGACGGATTCCGTTGGTGGAAAGACCGCCTCGCTCAGGCGAGCAAGTTCTACCACGCCTACCGCATCGACCACGTGCTCGGATTCTTCCGCATCTGGTCCATCCCCGAAAACGAAGTGACGGGCATCCTCGGACGCTTCAATCCCTGCGTCCCGCTTACCTGGGACCGTCTGCATGCCGCCGGGTTCATCCGCGAGACACTCGAGTACCTGCGCCGCCCGAACTACTCCGTGGACCAGCTCCGCGAATTCCTGGGCGACGAGACCGAGAACATGGTTTCCGTCTACTTCGAAAGCCTGCCCAACGAGCCTTCGCGATTCGTCCTCAAGCCGCAATTCTATAGCGAACGCGCCATCACGACTCTCGACGAACCGCAGAACGTGAAGGATGCCCTCCTGAAGGTCTACTGGAATCGCATTTTCATCCCGGCAGGCGACGAAAACAACTACTACCCGTTCTGGTACTGGTACAACCAGCCCGTTCTCAGGACACTCCCCGAAAACGAGCAGGAAAAGCTCAAGGAAATCATCCACGAAAACGAAGCCTCGCAGGAAGGGCTCTGGGAACAGAACGCGACGAAGCTTCTCTCTGTCCTCGCGAAAGAGACCGACATGCTGGTATGTGCCGAAGACCTCGGAGCCGTCCCGCACTGCGTCCCCACCGTGCTCAAGAAACTCAATATCCTTTCGCTGCGCATCGAGCGCTGGGCCCGCAACTGGGATGCCCCGTACAGCCCCTACTACGACATGGCCGAATACCCGAGACTCTCCGTGTGCACCACGAGTTGCCACGACACCTCGAGCCTCCGCGGGCTCTGGGAAGAACCCGATTTCGACCGCGACCTCTACTGGACACACGCCCAGCTATCCGGTGCCGCGCCGCAGACGCTTACCCCGCCCGCCGTGCGCAACATCCTTGAACACGTATTCTCGTCGAACAGTCTCTTCTGCATCTTGCCTGTGCAAGATTTCTTCGCGCTTTCCTCAACCCTTTCCGAAATCCCGGCCGAAGAAGAACGCGTGAATATTCCCGGCACGGTCGGCGGCAAGAACTGGACCTACAGGATTCCCGTGACCATCAAGGAACTCACGGCAAACGCATCGCTCCATTCCGAAATCCGCAAGCTCGTGGACGTGCGCAAGCGCCGCCCGATGTGGAACATCTAGAGGCACCATGGTCCGGTCTTCAACGAAACTCGCGCCAGACTGGGTCAAGGACGCCATCTTCTATCAGATTTTCCCTGATAGGTTTTGCCGCAGCCCCAAATACAGTGCCGTAGGCAAGTTCGTGCAATGGGACAGCAAGCCCACCCGCACGAACATGTTCGGCGGGAACCTCGCGGGCATTACCGATAAACTAAAGTACATCGCAGATTTCGGTGCGACGGCGATTTACCTGTGCCCGATTTTCAAGAGCAATTCCAACCACCGCTACCATACGGTGGACTACTTCGAGATTGACCCGGTGCTCGGCACGCTCAAGGATTTCGACAACCTTGTAAAGAAGGCGCACGCCCTCGGGCTCCGCGTCATTCTGGACGGCGTCTTTAACCACTGCTCGCGCGGATTCTTCCAGTTCAACAGCCTCATGGAACTCGGGGAAGATTCCCCCTACGTCGACTGGTTCCACGTGCACAGCTGGCCCATACACGCCTACTCGGGCAAGCCGAATTACGAATGCTGGTGGAACTACCCCGCGCTACCGAAGTTCAATACGGACTGCGCGGACGTTCGCGAATACCTGTTCAGCGTCGCCGAATACTGGACCAGGCGCGGCATAGACGGCTGGCGGCTCGACGTGCCGAACGAAATAAACGACGATAGTTTTTGGCAGGAATTCCGCAGGCGCGTGAAGGCGATAAACCCCGAAGCCTACATCGTGGGCGAAATCTGGGACAATCCCGAGCGCTGGCTCAAAGGCGACCAGTTCGACGGAGTCATGAACTACCCGTTCCGCAAGGCGGTAATGCAGTACCTCTTCGACGAGAACCCCGTTTCTACAGGCGAATTCTGCAAAAAGGTGCGCAGCGCGTTCCCCGAGAACCGCTTCGGCACCCCGATGAACCTGCTCGGGAGCCACGACACCACCCGCATCGCGTCGCAACCCCGCACGAGCCCCGAACGCATAAGGCTCGCGCTCGCCCTGCTGTTCTTTATGCCCGGAGCCCCCTGCATCTACTACGGCGACGAAATCGGCATGGAAGGTGGCAAGGACCCCGACTGCAGGCGAACATTCCCGTGGGACCAGCTGAAGGCCCGCAAGGCGCTGCCCATCTACAAGTTTATCCGCGAACTCACCCGCATGCGCCACGAAAACCCCGTACTCCGCGACGGGAGCCTGAAAATTCATTTTACGGGGACCGGCTTTTCTGTGGTTCGCGCATCGGGCCATGACTGTTTGACCCTTTCGGTGTCGCTGGATGCGCCCGAACCATCTTTTGAAATTAAATAAAAACGTAAACAACAAGGAGCTGCTTTATGCCTTTTTGTCCAAAATGCGGAAATGAAGTTGCCAACACAGACACATTTTGCAACAAATGCGGAACCAGCATTCAAGAGATCCCGGCAGAAGGAGCTGGCACCAAAGTGAATCAGGTCGCCTATGCAGTCCTGGCCATCCTTTTGGGGGGCTTGGGCATACATAAATTCTATGCCGGCAAGATAGGCATGGGGATTCTGTACATTCTGTTCTGCTGGACAACCATTCCCGGCATAATAGGCCTTATTGAAGGAATCATCGCCGTAACGAAAAATGCCGACGCAAACGGCAACATTTACATCTAGTTTCCTTACGCGGCGCCCGCCTTTTTCTATCTTTGCACCCGCAACTAAATGCGTATTAATGCCTTATTAAGGGATTACAAATGAACAAATATAAATTCGGCATAAGAGAATTCATCATTCTCGCTGTTATTGCTCTCTCGGCCTACACCGTATGGCCCTCCATCCAGGTTCACTCCAAGAAGGGCGAAGAACAAAAGGCGTTCCTCAAGGAAAACCCGAAGATGGCCACGAAGTCCATCAACTTCGGTCTGGACCTCGCGGGTGGTACGAGCATCACCCTCCAGATTGACCAGTCCGGACTCAAGGAAGGCGACGACATCAAGGACATCCAGGCCCAGTCCCTGGAAATCATCCGTAACCGCGTCGACCAGTACGGTCTTTCCGAACCCCAGATTTCTCCTTCCGGCGACGACCGCATCCTGGTCGAACTTGCCGGCGTGGACGACTCTACCGCAAAGGCCCTCGTGGGTTCCACCGCAAAGCTCGAATTCAAGATTCTTGCCGAAGCAGACAGGTTCCCCCAGGTCGTCGGTCTCATCGACCAGTACCTGACGCGCCAGACTTCCGACGTGACTGCAGATTCCGCCGCGACGGATAGCACTGCCGCCAAGGACAGCACGGTCGCAGCGAAGGATTCCGCAAAGGATACGGCCCAGCTTTCCGACGAAGAACTCCTCGGCGGCAAGGTCGCCGCAGCTGAAGCCCCGAAGGCCGAAGATTCCTCCAAGGCAGCCACCGAAGAAGCCGCACCGGCTACGGAGGTCGGAAAGGCCCTCAGCTCCTACTACATGTCTTTTGCCAACGGTGGGTTCATTGCCGAAGAAGACATCGAAAAGGTCAAGAAGCTCCTCGAGCTCGACGGTGTCAAGAAGCTCATCCCGCGCGACCTGAACTTCGCGTTCGGAAGCGGCCTCGAAAAGATCAGCAACGATTCCCCGGTCAAGGCCAAGCGCCTCTACCTCCTCAAGCGCCGCGCCGAAATGGGCGGTGACGATATCGTGAACGCCCAGCCCCACCGTCTCGCTGACGGCGTGAGCGCAGGCGAAGTCGCCGTGACCCTCAAGTTCGGCGGCATCGGTCCCAAGAAGTTCTCCGCCGTGACCGCCGCGAACGTCGGCAAGCAGATGGCCATCGTTCTCGACAACCAGGTGATTTCCGCTCCGCGCATCAACGAACGCATCCCGAACGGCGACGCCCAGATTACCGGTCTCGATGACATGGCCGAAGCAAACCGCCTCGCCGTCGTGCTCCGCGCCGGCGCCCTCAAAGCCCCGATGAAAATTATCGAAAGCCGCACCGTGGGTGCCACCCTCGGTGAAGAAAACATCGTCCAGGGCTTCGGTTCCGGCGCTGTCGGCCTCATCCTCTGCCTTGTGTTCATGGTGGCTTACTACCGTCTGGGCGGCCTTATCGCGAGCCTCGGCATGGTCATCAACACCCTCGTTACCGCCGCCGTGATGTCCGTGTTCAACGCGACCCTCACTCTCCCCGGTATCGCGGGCTTCATCCTCGTCGTGGGTATGTCCCTCGACGCGAACGTGATTATCTACGAACGTATCCGTGAAGAACTCAAGGCCGGCCTCACCGCCCGCGCGGCAGTCGCCAAGGGTTACGAACGAGCCTTCAGTGCCATCTTGGACTCCAACTTGACGACCGTGCTTACCGGCCTTATCCTCTACAAGATCGGTACCGGTTCCGTGAAGGGTTTCGGTCTTACGCTTACTATCGGTATCCTCACCTCGCTCTTCTGCGCCATCACGCTTACCCGCGCCATCCTCGACTGGAAGCTTGCCAAGCGCGACACGACGACGCTCTCCATCGGTAACGGCATCAAGGCCATCAACGAGGCGAACCTCCAGATTATCCCGCACCGCAAGCGTTTCGGTCTCATTTCGACCATTCTCATCATCGCTTCCATCGCATGCATTGTGGTCAAGGGATTCGACTTCAGCATCGACTTCACCGGTGGCCAGGTCTACACGGTTCAGTATCAGGATAACGCGAAGCACGAAAGCGACCTCAACAAGGCACTCTCCGCTGCAGGCATCAATGGCACGCGCGTCCGCTCCCTCGGCGGAACGTCCGCCAACTCCTACCAGATTAGCATGCGCGCTTCCGAAGACGCACAGTTCGAACTCAAGATGAACGAAGCCTTCAAGAAGGCCGGTCAGGAATGCGTCATTGTCGCGAAGGACAACGTCGGCCCGACAATCGGCAAGGAACTCCGCTTCAACGCTATCTTGTCCGTAATCCTCGCCTGGATCGGCATCCTCCTCTACGTGTGGTTCCGGTTCGGCAAGTTCGGTCTCGGTTTCGGTGTCGCCGCCGTGCTCGGCCTCGTGCACGACACCATCATCACGCTCGGCTTCATCTCGGCATTCAGCCTCTCCTTCGACGGCGCCCTGATTGCCTCGCTCCTCACGATGATCGGTTACTCCGTGAACGACACGATCGTGAACTTCGACCGCATCCGCGAAAACACGGCCATCTACGGTTCCGCGAACTTCGGCGAAACAATCAACAAGTCCATCAACCAGTGCTTCAGCCGTACCATGGTGACCTCCCTCACGACCTTGTTCGTGTGCGTGATTCTCGCCGTGATGGGCGGTTCCTCCATCCGCGACTTCGGCCTCGTGCAGTGCTTTGGTATCCTCATCGGTACCTACTCCTCCGTGTGCATCTGCTCTCCGATTGTTCTGTGGTGGTCCAACCGCTTCAAGAAGGGCGTGTAATCAAATTAAAATGTTGAAAAGAGCCCCGGCAATGCCGGGGCTTTTCTATATTTGAACCCGTTCGATCAAAGGGGGCTCCATGCTCAAGTATTACAAAATCGAATCGGGCCGCATTGCAGTCGCCCCGAACGAAGACGCAGCTGACATCGTCATCATGGGCTCCCTCAGCCAGGAACAGCGAAGCGTCCTAGTCAAGGAATACGAAATAACCGAGCATACCATCGCCTCCGCATTCGACTCCGACGAGCTTTCCCGTATCGAATACGACGACGACTTCACCACGATAGTGTTCAAGAAGCCCAAGAACTATTCTGCCGCGGACAACTTCCAGTTCCGCGTAGAATCCTTCGGCATCTTCATCTTCAAGGACTGGATCCTGCTCCTCACCGACAGCGACATTCCCGTGATGGACGAACGCCGCTTCTCGAAAATCGACAGCCTGAACACGTTCGTGCTCCGCGTGTTGAGCTATGCGATATCGCACTTCAACGAACACCTGCGCATTATCAACCGCATCAACGACGACCTCGAACTGCGCCTAAACACCTCGATGGAAAACAAGTACCTGCTTTCCATGTTCAGCCTCAACAAGGGCTTGATCTACTACGTGAGCGCACTCAACAGCAACGACACCTTGCTCCGCAAGTTGCAGCTGGGCAGGAGCCTCAACTGGACCGAGGCCGAACGCGAACTCTTGGAAGACATCCAGATCGAAAACGGGCAGAGCCTGCAACAGGCAAACATCTACGCAAACATCTTGACGTCGATGATGGACGCCCGCGCAAGCGTCATCAACAACAACGTGAACCAGCTGATGAAGAACTTGACCATCGTGACGATTTCGATATCGCTCCCGACGTTCTTCGCAAGCTTGTTCGGCATGAACGTGCAGTTGCCCTTCGCCATGAACGGCGACGCCGCTACAGGATCGCCCATAGCCTTCTGGGGCATCATCGCGGTCTGTATCCTGTCAGTGGTCGTCTTCCTCGCCTTCTGGATGCGGCGGAAGTAGCGCGAGGAGTATATCTTTAATTCCCGCGGTCGCTCATGCTCGAAAACATGGCGACAATCTCGTCGGTAAAGTTGTTCTTCGGGAACTTGTCCGCAATCTGCAGCGCCTGTTCCAGATGTTCCTGGGCTTCGGCCTTCGCCTTGTCGAAACTCTTCTTTGCATTCAGTCGCGCAAGGATCTCGCCGGCGACATCGTCGGTCGCGACCCTCTTGATAAGCGATTCCATTTCGGAACGTTCATCCGCGTTGCAATCCTCGAAGTAATACAGAAGCGGGAGCGTAATGAGCCCGTTCGAGAGGTCGGTGAACTTCGCCTTGTCCAGATTCTTCGAGCCGTAGCCGTAATCGAGCAGGTCATCGATAATCTGGAACGCGAGCCCGAAGTGCGCCCCCATCTTGGCACATTCGTCAATCAGGGGTTTGTCGAATCCGGCCATGATACCGCCGATGCGGGACGCAGCCTCGATAAGCGCGGCCGTCTTCGCATCGATAATCTCGTTGTAGGTTTCCCTGGAAAGCCCGAGTTCACCGCAGTGGTCGAGTTCCATGATTTCGCCCACGATGAGCTTGTCCGCAGCGTCCGAGATAACCACCGGCACTTCACGATCCCGTTCGTCAATCACGCAACGCATCGACTGCGAAAGCACGTAGTCGCCCACGAGAACGGCCACCTGCGTTCCCCATTTCTTGTGGGCGGTAGCCTTGCCGCGCCGGAGTTCCGTGCCGTCGATGATATCGTCGTGCACGAGACTCGCAAGGTGCAACAGTTCCACGCTTGCGCAGGCATGCGCGACACGGGACGCATCGGGCGCCACATTCCCGCAGTTGGATATGAGGCAAAGAAGAGTCGAACGGATGCGCTTGCCCTTCGTCTCGAAAAGAGTCTGAAGCCTATCTGCAATCCCGGCAGGAGCAGTCTCTGCCACACGCAGGATTGTCTTTTCGGTCAAATCCAGCTGATTACGGACTAGGTCACGAGCCTGTCCGAGAACTGCCTGGAAATCGGCTTTCGAAGGAGTCATAGACTAGACATCCAGGTCGTTCAGGACCTTGTAGGCGTTCGTTTCGATAAACTTGCGGCGCGGTTCCACGTCTTCGCCCATGAGCATGCTGAAAATCTGGTCGGCGAGCACGGCGTCTTCCACGTAGCACTGCTTGAGCAGGCGCGTCTTCGGATCCATGGTCGTGTCGTTCAGCTGTTCGGCGGACATTTCGCCAAGGCCCTTGAATCGCGTGATGGTGACATTCTTCTTGTCTTCCATCTCGGCCATTACCTTGTCCTTCTCGTTTTCGTCGAACAGGTAGCGGTCCTTCGTGCCCACCTTGAGCTTGTAGAGGGGCGGCATAGCAAGGAAGATGTGTCCGGCATCGATAAGCGGGCGCATGTAGCGGAAGAAGAACGTGAGCAAAAGCGTCTGGATGTGAGAGCCGTCCACATCGGCATCGGTCATGATGATGATCTT
>NZ_DFLC01000027.1:23638-44292 GCF_002374005.1 Fibrobacter sp. UBA3629
CATGATGATGATCTTGTCGTAACGGAGCTTCTCCATCTTGAATTCGGTGCCGATACCCGTACCGATGGCATTCACCAGGTTCTGGATTTCTTCGGTGTCGAGCACGCGATGAAGGCTTGCCTTTTCCACGTTCAGGATCTTACCGCGCAACGGGAGGATGGCCTGGAATTCGCGGTTGCGGCCGCTCTTCGCGGAACCGCCTGCGGAGTCACCCTCGACAATAAACATTTCGCACTGCTTCGGGTCGCGGCTACTGCAGTCCGCGAGCTTGCCCGGGAGTCCGCCGCTTTCGAGCACGTTCTTGCGGCGAGCGAGGTTACGGGCACGGTGAGCCGCCTCGCGGGCGAGTGCCGCGTTGTAAACCTTGTCGAGAATCACCTTGATGGCGGCCGGGTTCTCCTGGAAGAACTCCTCGAGCTTTGCGCCGAACGCGCTATTCACGTAGCTTGCAATTTCGGAGTTGCCGAGCTTGCGCTTGGTCTGGCCTTCGAACTGCGGCTGCGAAACCTTGATGGCGATAACCGCAGTAAGGCCTTCGCGAATGTCGTCGCTCGTGATCTGCGCATCCTTCTTGCCCTTGGGCATTTCGGCAGCGAACTTGTTGATGACGCGGGTAAGCGCCGTCTTGAAGCCCGTAACATGCGTACCGCCGTCGTAGGTGTTCACGTTGTTCACGAAGCTGAAGAAGTTTTCCTGGTAGCCATCGTTGTACCACATGGCGACTTCGAGCGGGTACTGGCCATCAGGGAGCACCAGGTGGATGGGCTCGCTAAAGAGCGGAGTGCGATGTTCATCCACGTAGCGCACGAACTCGGAAACGCCACCCGGGTAGCAGAACGTCTCGGAGCGTTGGTTCTCGGAGTCGCGCTCATCGGTAAGCGTCAGGCGAAGACCGCTCATGAGGAACGCGAGTTCGCGGAAGCGTGTCGCCAGCGTGTCGTACACGTAGACGGTCTCGGTAAAAATCGTGTCGTCCGGGTAGAACTCGACACTCGTGCCGGTCGTGCCGTCGCTCTCGCCGATATCCACCTGCGGGCCGCAGGGAATGCCCTTCGAGAATTCCTGGCGCACCACGCGGCCGTTGCGACGCACCGTCACGACAAGCTTGTTCGAAAGCGCGTTCACGCAGCTCACGCCCACGCCGTGCAGACCGGCAGAAACCTTGTACGAATTGCTGTCGAACTTGCCGCCCGCATGGAGCTTGGTCATCACCACCTCGATGGTGCCCACGTGTTCCTTCGGGTGAATGTCGGTCGGGATGCCGCGCCCGTTATCGGTCACGCGGATGCCGTTGCCCGGCAGGATGGAAATTTCGATGTGGTTGCAGAATCCGGCCAGAGCCTCGTCCACGGAGTTATCGACGACTTCCCATACCAGATGGTGAAGCCCGCGGATGTCGGTCGAGCCGATGTACATGGCGGGGCGGACACGAACCGCCTCCAAGCCCTCAAGAACGGTAATGCTCGAACCGCTGTAATCTTCCTCGGCCTTCTTCAATTCTTCAGATTCTTCTGCCATATTTCCTCTAAAAACATTTCACAGGAGCGAGCCTCGGGAGCCGGTTCAAACGAAGCGAATCGCCTTAACCACAGGCTTTCCGAGCAGCGCATTGCACCTGTCAATAATAGCATTTTTTTGCATGAAAAGTTCGCTTTTCCAGGCCGCAGAAGCCGCTTTCAGCACAAGCGTATGCTTGTCCAATTTCACGGGTTGCACGTGTGCGCAAACAGCCTTCCCGACCACTTCCTCGAAGCGGTCCGAAAGGGTCTTGAAGTCCATACTTTCGGAGACATGCGCCTTGTCGAGAACCTTCGCAATGAGCACGCTGATATCGACAGCGCCCTCTCCCGTCACACCCTTTTTTCTACGGACAAACATCTTTTACTCCACATCGAACATTTTCGCGGGCAACAAATGCCTCTGTTTTGCCCTCAGCACTTCTAAAACAACCGTACTTTCTCCGCCCTGAGGCGCGGAAGTCTTTATCGTCACTGGATTTCAAACTTTTTCAACAGATGTTTCATACTCTGTTCTCCTTAAAACTTTTTCTGCGTATTTCACTACAAAATAATAGCAAACCAACTTGCATGTTCAGTGCGCCAGTTCCCTCATGAGGACTATCAAGCGTTATGATTTTATCAACATCACCATAATAATAGTTGCTATTCTGCGTGTACTCACGAGCAACCACTCCGCCCATCGAATGACCGATTAGGATATAGCGAGAGGCTAATTGACGGTATAGATCAGGATTTTGGCGAATTATTTGGAGAGCCTTCTGCCCCTCCACCATTTGTCCAAGAGAATCAGGAACTTTCCATGTTTTAACTTCCTGAGCTTCTTCCACAAGTGCTCGGCGACCACCAAACTTTCCATCCGCATTCCATGTCCTGTTCCCCAATTCAATCGCATTTTCAATCGAACTATTTGGGGGAAGCGAAAATGCTCGCCAGTGATATACGCAGGAATTATGTACAGCCTCATAGGCACTGTCGTATACAGGTTCCTCGAATATTCGTGTTCTTAGCCATTGGTTCAAACGAGGTTTTTTCTCATTCACTTTTTCAACATAACGGCCAATATTCGCATTGCCAAGATAATTTATCGCATCGTAAGCTTGCGGAAGATTTGAATTTTCCTCAAAACCCTGCAATTCTCCATCATCATTCTTATGGCCATAGGCTCCATGCAAAAGCATCACATTGTAGTTTGTAATACTCTCCATAGGTCTCGGAACAGCCCAAGACACAACGACAAAGGTCATCAAAAGTAAGCTTAACAAAAAAATTTTCTTCATATTTTCCCTATTTATAACTTACAATTTCACCACTTTCATTTTGGAATTCCGGTCTGCTAGCCGACAGCAAATAAGTTTCGTACTGACGAATAATTTTTCTCTTTTCAAAATCAACAGAATGTATGTTTCCATTAATTCTGAGCATTTTTCCGTACAAAATAAAATTTCTATTTCCCATATAACTTTTGGGCCATTCTGGATGTTCAATCATGTCTGATTCATCATTATCCACCCATAGACTAATTCCCAAAGAGTCTCTTTTCAAAGCAATACAAAAAATTTCATTATTATACGCACTCACGTCATCACATTTTTCAATCCACTTCAAGTTTTCGTCTAGTTTCTTATACGTAATCGTCTGCGCCACCGTATCCAAAACGGCGTACTGGCAAGCATCACCAGTAGCATTTAGAGATTTCTCATCCAACGCAAGAATGGTTCCGCCAAGCCATTTGCGTAATCTACTAATGCGAAAATCAACTTTACAACCATCCAAAACCTTTTCTATTTCCACTTCATTCGGTTTTTCGCCTATTTTCCAAAAAGTCATCACAGGCCCTTCCCATACTTCAGTATAAAGAGAAGTTTGCCCCCCCCATATAACAGAATCACTCAACTGGCCTAGGGCATAATTACATTCATCATTAAAATTATCCAACGTATCCGTCCACCTAGGACCAGCCTCTTGTACCCTATAATTGAAGATGCGAAGGCGTTGGTGACCACGCCCTTCAATAGCATACCCATCGCTAGTTTCTTGGGTCCATTCCTTGTCATCGGCAACAATTACCAAAGAATCGTCAATAAACCCAACAATATGGGGACGACTATAATAGCCAAAGAACTCTCTTTCCCCATCTTCAGGAAACCAATCCCCACATCCCCACATGATTACGCACGAAAATGCGAGCGCCAAAACAGCTAGCAACCTTTTAATTTCAACCATCATAAAGGAGACCTCCTTTGCCACCTATCACAGCCAGACACCGCCTAGAATCATGTGACAAAAATTACACATAAATATACTCTATATTTTGTACAAAATCAAGTACGACCTCGGATGATTTTATTAATCTAGACACCCCCGCTATCAAATAACTTGAAATCACAGAGTTATGCCAACTCAAAGACCTCGGCAGAAATGCCGAGGTCTCTTTCTCAAACACATCCAATACTATATCACCGCACTACCGGTTCGAGTACAGAATAAATGATTCAGGATTTAAGACGACATTAGTCTTCGCTCTTGGAAGTATTCTAACCGAATTCATTCCATCACGCAACCCAAATAATTCCATATTATCGAATGAGAAGTAGCCATCTGCATCTATGGAAGCCATAACATGGGTCATATTCTGCAAGTGAGTCAATTGAACTGTATTTTCAAAATAGGTCGTGTCATAGCCATTCAGATGGACCTTAGAAGAGCCTGAACGAGAAATCAGTCCATTCACATGGGTATCCACATTTACAGAATCAACTTTTCCTCCACCAAATGTTCCGCTCAAAGACCAGTTTACAGTCACCGGTTCTTGGACGGGCCCAGTGGACGAGCCTTCATCGCTGTTGCAAGCCAGCAATCCAAACAATGCTATTCCGAAAAGAAATCGTTTCATATAATCTCCTTTGTTTTATCAATCATAGGAAAGCCCACCCCCTGTTCACCAATCTAAAACTAGAAATAAACTTAAAAACGTTAAATACCGCTTACACGAGCAAAAGTTTGGAAAGCGTAAATCCGCCGATGAGAATGCTTGTCATGCCGGCCACCACGGTGGCCTTGGTGCTCTTGCCCACGCCCTCGGCACCGCTATGGGTGAAGAACCCGAAAAAGCATGCGTAGCTTGCGATAAAGTAGCCGTAGAGTGTAGCCTTGATAAGGCCCACCACCAAATCCCAGTTGTGGTAGAACATGCGCACGCCGTAAAAGAACACCGACCACGAGACTTCCTTGTACAGGTGGGCCACTTCGTAACCGCCGGCGATGCCGATAAAGATGCTTATGACGGTAAGAGTCGGGAGCATAATGACCGTCGCGATAAGGCGAGGCGCCAGCAGGAACTTGTAGGGGCTCAGGCCCAATACTTTATACGCATCGAGCTGTTCGGTCACCGCCATGGTGCCAAGTTCCGAACACATGGAGGCGCCAATGCGGCCAGCAAGCACCATCGCGGTAAGGATGGGGCAGAGTTCCACCATCACGGACTTGCCCACGGCCATGCCCACGAACATCATCGGAATCATGTCGCCGAACTGGTAGGCAAGCTGCCACGACATGATGGCGCCCGTAGCCATCGACGCAGCAAACACCACGGGCAAGCTCGTGACGCCCACGCGATGCATCTGTTCCACAGTCGTGTGGAAGTTCGAGAACGCTCCAGGGATGTTCTTGAAGAGTTCCCACACGAACTTGAAGTAGCTCAGCACGGTCCGCAGGAACCTGCGAACAAACCGCCCGAGCGCCTCCGCAATGCCGTTCATCAACTTCACGCGCGAAGCCTACTTCTTTTTCTTGGACTTCTTAGAGTCGGCCTTCGCAGGGCGCTTGCCCGGGCCCGAAATCGTCTTCTTGTAGAGGGCGTCGTCGGAGAGATACTTGATGGCTTCCTTGAGCTGCTCGTCGCGCTTGAGCGAGAAGGCCGTACTCACGGAATCATTCACCATCGCAGTCAGGAGTTCGCGCTTGATGCCGTCCTTGATGTAGTCCTTGTTCTCGTCGAACTGGGCATCTCGCTTTGCCTCGAGGGCCTTGCGCATATCCGAAAGACGCGCGGCGAGAGTCGTATCGGAGACCGTCTTCGAGCTGTCGCCCATGTAGTTCTGTTCGCGCACGATGCTCTTCTCGAGCTGGTCCACGCCCACGAGGGCATTGCTCTTCACCTTCATGAAGTTCGTGTCCTTCATGCAGAAATCCTTGAACTGCGTGTAGAGGGAATCCGGCACGCTCCAGTCGGCATCGACCTTGACACCGGCCTTGTCGAGCTGCGGGCGCACCTTCACGGCAAACTTGAAGTACATGGCCATGCGTTCCTGCACCTGCACCACCCACGGCATCGGAGAGAGTTCGATATCCACGTCGGGAGTGATGCCGCCACCGCCGAACATCATGCGTCCGTTGTTCGTATAGAACGTATCGCGTGCGACGGTGTCCTTCTTCGCGGAATCCGCAGCGGCCTTGTCGCCATCGTCCTCGGATTCCTCTTCCATGAGCTTGAGCCCCTTGATGCCGTTTTCAGGCTTGTTGATGCAGCGGCCGAAGGGCAAGTAGTAGAATGCCGTCGTAAGCTTAAGCGCGTTCCCCTGGTTGTCGAGCGGGAAAATCGTCTGCACCGAGCCCTTGCCGAACGAGGTCTTGCCGATGACAAGCGCGCGGTCCCAGTCCTGGAGCGCACCGGAGACGATTTCTGCAGCGCTCGCGGAGCCCTGGTTCACAAGCACCACCATCGGGACATCGGGGGCAAGCATGCCGTCGCGGCGGGCGCGGCTCTCGGTCCGCTGCGTGCGGCCGAGCGTAGAGACAATCACGTTGCCCTGCTTGAGGAATAGTTCGCTAATCTCGATAGCCTGGTTCAAAAGGCCACCCGGATTGTAACGCATGTCGAGCACGAGCTTCTTCATGCCCTGCTTCCTGAGGCCGCGGATGGCGTTTTCCACGTCGCTCGTCGTCTTGTCGCTGAAGGTCGCGAGCTTGATGTAGCCGATATCCTTCGAAACCATTCCATAATAGGGAACGGCATGCACCACGATTTCGGCACGGGTAATCGTAAATTCCATCAAGTCGGCGACACCTTCGCGTTCGATGGAAACCGTCACGTCGGTCCCGATCTTGCCACGGAGCTTGCTCACGGCGTCGTCGAGCGAGAGGCCCTTGGTGTCCTTGCCGTCAATCTTTCGGATGCGGTCGCCGGCGCGGATACCGAGCCTGAATGCCGGAGTCCCGGAAAGAGGGGAAATCACGGTCAAGATGTTATCGCGCAGGCTGATGGTGATGCCCACGCCGCCGAACTTGCCTTCCATCGAGACCTTGAGGCCCTCGTAGTCCTTCGGGGTAAACACCGTTGTATGCGGGTCGAGGATGTCGCGGATGCCGTTCAGGGCGGCATCGGTCAGTTCCGTGGGGTTCACGTCCTCCACGTACTTGCGGTTCACCTCGGAAAGCACCTTGTTGAGGCGGGATACTTCATCGTAAAAGTCGCCGGGAGGCGTCTTCGTATCGCCCGCGGCAAAGGAGAACGTCATTGCCGAAAGGGCTAGCACAAATGGGATTCGGGAAAAATTGAAATTCATGACTGAAAAATACAATTTCTAGGCTAAAGAAACATGCCAAAAACGGGAAAAACCGGCCCAAAAGGACCGGTTTTTGAAAAAAAAGGAGAGAGAGTAGAAAAATCAAGCGGCTTCGTTCAAGATCCGATGAATTTGTTCAGTCTTGAGCTTGGCCAGTGCGGATTCCTTGAGCTGGCGAACCCTTTCCTTGGAAAGCCCGACCATCGGGGCGATTTCCTTGAGGTTCAAGTCGGAATCCACAGAAAAACCGTAGTAGAGCTTGAGGATGTCGCGTTCCTGCTTGGTGAGGTTCTCGCGCATCACCCTTTCGTAGATGTCGCCGCAGTTCTTGCGTTCGGCAAGGGCGTCGGTGCCGGCATCCACGGAAGCAAGCGTCTCGCCGAGGGTAACATCGCCATCTTCTCCGACGGGAGTGTCGAGAGAGGTGGTCTTGGAACCCATCATGAGAATCTTCTCGATGGCATCGCCCTTGTACTTGGACACTCCGGCGAGGCTTTCCGGGTCAAGCACGTAGCTGCCGCCCACGACCTGACGGAGCTTGCCACCCTTCTTGTTGAAACGGCGGAGCACAAGTTCCTTTTCGGCGCTGATGCGGACCATGCGGCCCTTCTCGGCGATTGCGCGGGTGATGTTCTGGCGGACCCACCACACGGCGTAACTGATAAACTTGATTTTCTGGTCCGGGTCGAAACGGCGCGCGGCTTCCATAAGGCCGAGGTTCCCTTCGCTGATGAGTTCGCCCACTTCGATGCCCTGTCCCTTATAGAGATTCGCAATATTCACCACGAAGCGCAGGTTGGATTTAACCAGCATATCCATCGCCTCGCGGCTCCCCTGGCGGATCTTCTTGAGCAGCAGCGTTTCCTGCGCCCTGGTCAGCAGGGGATATTTCGAAATCTCGTTCAGGTACTGAAAGTAGCTATCCCTTTCTTCCCTATTGCGTGTATTCGTAATCATGATAAACCTCTGCTGTTGCGTGTTGTCATTTGCTTTACGTATACAAATTTACCTCCGATTTCCCTTTACTGTGTCATTATCGGGAAAGCCGTTCGCAAAAGTTAAATTGGTTTTTTGTCGCTTTTTTCCGCATTTTCGTCATGAAAATGTCACATACACCCTTCCAAAACGCATTTTTTGACTTAATTTTGGACGTATGACCATAAAAAGAACCGCAAAAGCCGTTACAAACTTCATCGAGACCAAGCGCGGGACGTTCGAAGGCATGCAGGAAGCAAGTTTCCGGCGTAGCGAGAAGATCATCAACGACCTCCTCCGCGAAGAAAAGAAGTCCTTCAACTACCCCATCCCCCCCTTCGTGCCGCTTCTCCTGATCTGGCTTTTCATTCTCCTGTTCCCGCTCGCCACCTACCTCGACCCCTCCAACATCACTTCGCCCAAGATCAACGCGAGGGGCGTCGTCGGATTCTACGTTCCCCTGATTACCACGACACTCATTTTCTTCATCAACCAGAAATTCCTGGTTCCCAGCTGCATTTTCAAAAAACACTACATCCCGTTCTTTATACACAACTCCCTGCTCGTCATCGGAGCCCTGTTTGTCCGCGAAGTCGCGTTCTTCCTCCTGGAACGGAGTCCCGACGAAGGCATAACCTACTTCTTTACCTCGTTCTGCTTTTCGAATATGAAGGGCGGCCACTTTACCTTCCTGACCGTCGTCCTGTTTTCTATCCTTGTGGGATTCGTCTGCATCATCAGCGTTCTATATAACGTTGTTCTAAGGCATACTTTGCGAAGCTTTTTGCAACGCGAACAAAAAAGCATGGCCCTGCAGTATGAACTGGATTTTCTCAAGAACCAGCTCAGCCCGCATTTCCTATTCAACACCCTGAACAACATCTCGGCACTCATCTCGATAGACCCGAAACGCGCCGAAGAAGCCATGTCAAAGCTTTCGAAACTGCTCCGCATCACACTCTACCAGACATCCGACAAGACCATCGCCATCCAGGAAGATATCGACATCCTGCAAAAATACGCGGACCTGGAAAAACTCAGGCTCAACAGCGATTACGACCTGAAATTCGACATCCAGCTCGAAGACAGCAATTTCCAGATTGCACCGCTCATCGCCATGCCCCTTGTGGAAAACGCCATCAAGCACAGCGTCAACCCCAGCGGCAAAAGCTTCGCGCACATTTTCATCCGGCAAGAGGGCACAATCGTCACCATCCAAACCGAGAACTCGAATTTCCCGCGCAAGTCCAAGTCCAATTCGAGCGGGCTCGGAATCGCTACGTTCCAGAAGCGCCTGGAACTTCTCTACAGGTCAGCTTACGAATACAAGACTTCCGTCGAGGGCGACGTCTACAAGGCGACACTAAAAATAAACACCCTGAATTCGCCTTTGAGCAGTAATTAATCACCCCTTAAGCAGCTTACAGATAAACTTTTTTTAAAGCATCCCTTTACACGGGTTGCTTTTTTATATAGCTTTCCCTGAACACGTCCGGGATTATCCTGGGCCTAGGCGATGCCCTCGAGGGCTATTCTTTAGATAAAATCACAACGGGGAATTCCTATGAATCATAGGAGTCTAAGGGGAATTGTAGCCGCGGGGCTTTTCTTGGCCATCGCGGGCAATGCCCAAATTTGCAACAGCACCGTCATCTTTGACGGTTCCAAGAACAACGGAAAAATGGAGGATTCCGGGCGCACGTTCCCGGAAGCTCCGGAATGGAGGGCGAACTGGGGAAATTTCGAAAAGATGGAATCACCCTACATGCGCCTTTCGGGAATAAAGAACTCGCGCGGGGACTGGATAGGGACACTCGTCTTTGAGGGACTTCCCGCAGACGTTCGCGGAGGAACGCTCAAAATAGACGTCCGGGCGACGCAGGCCGCAAAATTCGGCGTGTGGCTCGTAGAATCGGCGGGCGCCGGAAACATCTCTTTCCACAACATCGATGCAAACCGGACTCACGAACTAGCCGTCCCTATCGAGAACCTGCTCGGCAAAAGGGATGCCCGCGTGCATAAAATCGGCATCGGGCTTTTCGATGTTCCCGCAAACCAGTACACTACGCTGTTCGTAGACAATATCGAGTTCACCTGCGCCGGAGACGGTTCTGTATCCTCAAATTCCCAGGAAACAACCAACGGCACGCAGGCAAGCGCCGCATACTACTTCAGGGACGTGGATCCGTTTACTGCATTCCGCCCCCACATCAACAACGAAGTCCAAATCCGCGAAGCGCACATGGCCATAGATGCGGAGAACCGCTCCGAATACAGGAAGCGGACAAACAAGCCGTTCATACTGGGCGAACAGGACTACCGCCAGATCGAGGCGTACAGGAACGCACGCGACCTTTCGCCCGAGAAATCGCGCGACGGCTGGTACAAGAGTCTCTTCCTCGTCGACAGGAACCGGCTCAGGGACAGCGTCATCGCGAATCCCAAGGCGTTGTTCGTCGAAGCGCAGAATATCGCCGCGGCAAACGGGAACAGGACCATTCCCCTGCTCGTTGCCGACATCGACTGTGCCGTCAGATACTACAGCGACACCAGTTTTTCCACGACCTCCCTCGAAGACCACCATCTGCTGCTTGCCGGGTTCCCGACCAGCTACGTGAAGGGTTCCAAGGTAAAAATTGCCTACGACCCCTATTTCGTCGCGACAACGCGCAGGGCGCTCCCGTCCATTGAAATCTGCATTGGCGGCAAATGCCAATCCATCAAGCGGAGTTCCGTCGCCGAATTCGAATTCGACTCGGCAGGGCCACAGCCTGTCACCGTAAACCTCCGTTCCGGAGACACAACCACGCAACAGATTCTCACGCTGGAGGTCAAGTAACATGAATCGACTGCTGAAATTCACCTCGGCCCTTGCGCTCTCGCTTTTCGCAAGTGCAAGCGCATCGCACCTGGACGCTTTCTTCATCAACACCGGCAACGAAAAGACGGCTTGCATCTCGACCATGCCGACGGGCGGCTTCGGCTTCTGCATCGAAGCACAGGGCAAACTCAGCTTTACCGCACGTGATGCCGATGTCCGCATCCGCATTATCGGTGGCATCGACGACGACGCGGCGATTTTGAAGAAAGCGCTCAGCCGCCCCTTCATCATCATCGACGGAATCCACCTGAGCGTCGACGAGGAACGCACCCTGGACCAGCTCCAGGAAGAGACGGAACAGTTCGGCATCCCTAAAATCCTTACCGAACTGGGTTACACCCCTATCCTCGTACAGTTCTCACAGACCGTCCATACCTCGTTGCAGAAAAATTCGCAGACCTTTGCCGCCCTACTCAAGTTCCTTGGAAATAACAAGGCCATCTCCTTCCCGAACAAGAAAGAAGACGGCTTCATCGTCCTCGGCATAAGCCAGGGAGGTATTATCGGGCGCTACGGATCCTACCTCTACGACACCTCGCGCAAGGCGGGCGATACACCCATCCGCCTCTACGCATCGCTCGATTCGCCCCACCAGGGAGCAGTGATGCCGCGCGGGCTCATCTCGACCATCGACTTCTGGGCGAACAAGGCGGGAGTCGCATCGGCAGAAGCGTTCAACGACCTCATCACCTCGCCGGGAGCACAGGATTTGCTGCTCTACGACACAGAGGCAGGGAACGGCACGTACGAAGCCAAGACGGACGCAGGGCGCTTCCTCTTCGGCGAATACCGCAAGGCCGCAAACTACAAGGGTTTCCCGGCCATTCTCATCGCGCAGGGGCAACTGAAGGGAAAATCGCCTAAGCACGCGACAACCTATTTCGCCCTGAACCGTTCGGCAAAACGCGGCAGCGAGCCGTGGGGTCGCGCCTCCAGCCGCATGATGGCCTCCGAAAGCAAGGATTCCGCATTCTCGCACAACCACGTCTACGAATTCCTGTCGCAGGACGAGACCTCGACACCGAAAGGAAACGCAAAATTCGATTTCGTTCAGGGAAGCACATATCCCTTCGCAAGGACAATGTACACGTCGCTTCGCGAAGGCATGGAAGACGCCATCCCCGACGACATGAAATACGACATAAAGCTGTTCGGGGCTACACTCTACACCCTGAACTTCAAGAACTCCTGGGAAGCGGACTCTCTCTACCAAGGGAGCAGCACGTTCATCCCGACAGCGAGCGCCATGGATTTGCAGTGCAACGGGGACCTCGCCATGCGTTCCGACTGCGCATTCAGCAAGTCGTATTCGGGATTCCCCTTCGAGAATCCGGGAAAGAACTCTACGGCGAAAGCTGTCTATGCCGTGGATGCGACGCATCCACGGTTCGAGGAGGCGACCAGCGGCCGCCACATCGAACCCGCCGTCCGTTCGGACGGCAGCATAGACAGAGCCGTGCTGGAGGGAATGCAGGCAGATGTATGGCGTTTGCTTTGCGAAGTCGCCAAGGCAGACTACGACAGTGCAAACCACGAGTTCAGAAACATGAAACTCACCGGGATGTTCCAACCCCATACAAGCTGCATGGACGCTTCGAAAATGCCGGAAATCATCAAGAACGCAGGCGCATTACAGACAAAGAAGTTCGGGTTCATCCGCTACGACTACAACGACAAGGCAACCGAAAGCGACGATGAAGTCAAATTCACGCTTCCCTCCGGTTGGCAAAAAGTCGCAACCGTCGATAACGCCAACGACGTTCCCGAGGGCTCCGTATTTGAAATAGGCATCAAGGCGGAAAATTCCAAGGGCAACTGGATGAAGGCGGAAATCCTGCTGACCAAGCGCAAGGACGGCGGCGCACAGGTCCAGCTCGAAGAAGTGAATGTCCCGCAGGACGGTCAGTTCCACACTCTCCGCTGGCAGATGCCGAGCGTTCCCGGCGCCATGTCCAATTACCGCTGGTTCCGGCTCGTACTCAACTCCAACGGAGCGACGATGACCCTCACCAAGCCGAGGCTCATCACCTCGACCGTCGCAAATCTCGAAAAGCCATCCCCCATCGCGACAAGGACGCTTTTCCCCTCCAATTACGGAATCGTAAAATGGAGCCCGACGACCTCCATCACCTACAACGACAAGGCCGCCGCGTTCAGTTTCGCGGAACGCTATTCCGGAATCCACCTCGACTTCGGCGGGACATATTCCCTCGATGCCTACAGCGAACTGAAAGTAGAATACCGCGCCGGCACCTGCCTGCACAGCGAAATCTACTTCGGGACCGCCTCGAAGGGGAAAGTAAACCTCGGAAGCAACAATAGTTTGCAAAATGAATTTGTAAGCAAAATTTTACCCTTGTCGCAAATAGTCAATACGTCCGTAACCGCAAGCAACGGCTATTCCGCGTCACGCTTGACCTTGCAAGCGATGCGCGCAAACGAGACCTGCGAAATACGTTCAATTACGCTCCAGTAACGGCTATTGACACACATCCTCAATTAACATAACTTTTAGCAAACACATATGTACTACGCCGGGGGAAACCCCGGCCAAGGGATGTAACAATGAGAACAAACAAGACATTTAAGAAGTCGATTATCAGCGCGACCGGCAAACTCGCAGCAGGCATCGCCGCGGCCTTCGCGCTGACCGGCTGCCTTCCGCCCCAGATGCAATCGATGGGTTCGGCGCCGCTTCCCGCTTACCACCAGCCGAAATCCACTCCGGATGGCGAAAAGCAGATTACCCTTTCTGCCGACGCCTACGGGACCTTCGCGGCATCCGGATTCAACGTGGAGCAGGTGAACGCGGGCGGCGGAGCGCTCAGCCTCGAATTCCACCCCGCAGGGACAATTTCCCCGCTGTTCGTAAACGCAAGTGTCGCGGGCATCGCGGGTACGCTCCAGTTCGGGTGCAACGATCTCCCCTGCAGCGATGACGGTTACAACGTCTGGCTCGCTTCCAAGGATGGCGACAAGGACTACACATTCTGGAACCTGCAGGAACGCATTGTCAGCGGCGTCGAATTCAACATCGGGTCTCACCTGTTCCTCGGAACCGCGGGCGGCTTCCAGTTCTACCAGGGCGGCGGCGATTACGAAAGCAAGCGCGAATTCCTGGAAAAGCGGAACCTCGTCGAAAACATGGACGAACGATTCGGCTGGAGGCCCACCGCCTCCCTGTGGGTCGGGCCGCGTCTCGGCGAAAACGCAGGCTCGCTCGCCATCGAATACGGGATCAACTTCGCGAAAAAGGTGAAGGAATGGAACTCGACGCTCGGAATCTCGTATTTCCACCCGAGCGGATTCCACGGCACCGTCTACACGAACACGAACACCTCCTTCGCGGTATCGCTCGGAAAATCATTCTCGCTCTAGAGTCGCTCCTACAAAACAAAAAAAACTGCATGGTTTGTGCCGTGCAGTTTTTTCATATCTTCAAGTCAATTACTTCATCTTGATTTTCATCTCGAAGACCTGGCGGCCTTCGTCGTCCTCGATCTTCATGTAGGTCGCGCCCATCTTGTCGGCACGGAAAATGCGCACTTCCTGACCCTCGTGCGTCTCGCCCATAAAGTGTACCTCGAGCATCGAAGGAATGCAGAGTTCCAGATCTTCCGAAGAGAACACGTTCAATGCAAGTTTCACGTACTCGATGTTGTTCATGTGGTGCGACATGTCGATATGCTGGGGCAACACCTTCTGGCGATAGACCTCCACATATTCTGCGGGTTCCACCGGGAACTTCGTGAACTTGTTGTCCATGAACGGCTCCGGGGCGCCTTCCGTCGGGAAGTCGACCGCAGAAAGTTTCACGGGGCGGTGGCGCTGCAAATCAAGGCAGCAGGCCTCCTGCACGGCGAGGATAATCGGTTCGCCCTCCAACGTCGTAATGGCCGTATTCTCGTAAGTGCGGATAGGCGCATTGTCTGCAGGGAACGAGGTGGTAACCACCTTGTCACGCCAGAACGGGCGCTGGAAGAACTTGAATTTCGCCTTGTAGATAACCCAGTAGGCGCCTTTCTCGTGAACGCAGAAGTTGTCCTGCTTGATGGCGCCGAAATTCTCGGTGAAGTTGTCCTGCACCATGAGCACCGTCTGCGCGATACCCATCTTGCCCGAGACGTCGATGTATGCCGAGGTAATGGTGCGCTGTTTCTGGAAAACCAGCGGATTCTTTGCAAGTGCGTAAATGTCAATCATGCTTTCAATATAATAAAAAAGGGACCGCCGGGGCAGTCCTAATAAATTAGTTTCCGAAAATCCAGCTAGATTTTCTTGAGCACGAGCAGGTGGCCGGGCGCCTTCGCGGGGTCAAGACGCACGAAGTTCCTGTTGCCGCGCCAGACGAAGCTCTCGTCGGTAATCAGGTCCTTCAGGAAGAAGAACGAATCCTGCGAAAGGCCGAGTTTTGCCATGTCGAGTTCCACCATGCCTTCCTGCGCATTGTCCATGTCCATGTTGCATACGCACAAGATGACGTCGTCGCCGGTCTTCTTGGAGTAGACCATCAGTTGGTCGTTAGCGCAGTAATGGAAGTCCAGGTTGTCGTATTCCTGCAGGGCAACGTGTTCCTGGCGGGCGGTGTTTACGCGGCGCACAAAGTCCTGGATGCCCGGGCCCTTCCAGTTGTGGACCTTGTACTGGTATTTTTCGCTGTCGGCGAGTTCTTCCTTGACCGGCGAGGGGATGTTTTCGCACAGCTCGTAGCCGTTGTACATGCCGGTGAGGCTAGAAAGCGTGCCCGCGAGGAAGTAGCGCTGCTTGAACGCGTTCGGGCCCTTGTACGCGAGGTACTTCGGGAAAATGTCCGGAGTCGTCGGAAAGAAGATTCCGCGCATGTATTCCTTGGCATCACTCTGCGTGAGTTCCTTCAGGTACTGTTCGAATTCCCACTTGGCGCTACGCCAGGCGAAATACGTGTAGCTCATGTCGAAACCCGACTTTGCAAGGCGGTGCATCATCTTCGGGCGGGTAAAGGCCTCGGCAAGGAATACGAGTTCCGGGCGCTTTTCCTTCACGTCGGTGATGAGCCATTCCCAGAACGGGAACGGCTTGGTGTGCGGGTTGTCGATACGGAAAATCTCGACGCCCTTGTCGGCCCAGAACAAGATAATGTTCTCGATTTCTTGCCAGAGCGCCTTGTAGTTGTCGTTGTAGTAGTCGAACGGATAGATGTCCTCGTACTTCTTGGGCGGGTTTTCCGCAAACTTGATGCTGCCATCGGGTTCGTGGTAGAACCATTCCGGGTGGCTCTTCACGTACGGGTGGTCGGGGCTGCAGTTGAGCGCGATGTCGAGAGCGAGGCGCAGCCCCTTGCTGCGGGCGGCCTTCGCAAAATGCTCGAAGTCCTTCATGCTGCCGAGTTCCGGGTCCACGTCGTAGTGGCCGCCGTTCTTGTTGCCCACGGCATACGGGCATCCCGGTTCAAGCGGCTTGCCCTTCTTGTCGGTCTTTGCATGCAATGCGTTGTTCGCACCCTTGCGGTTCGTGACGCCAATCGGGTGAATCGGGACAAGATAAACCGTATCGAATCCGAGGTCGGCGATGTAGTCAAGTTGCTTTTCGCAATCCTTCCAGGTGGCGCTCTTCTTGGGGTCGGTGCCCTGGCTCTTGGGCCACATCTCGTACCACGTACCGATGCGGCTGTAGGTCGGGTCAACGCGGAGCATCATCACCGGGCTTTCGGTCGGCACGTCCTTCGGGGCGATTGTCCACGCGCAAATCTTGTATTCGTAGTAGCCGATGTTGTTGACCGTGAAGGAGCCTTCCCACTGGTCGTTGTCCACGAAGTGCATGGGAGCCTTCTCCCACTTCTTCTTGCTCACGTGGCGGTAGAAAATCGCGGCGTCGTACTTTTCGTGACTGTGGCGGAAGATGTCCGCAGTAAGCGTGACGGTGTCGCCCGGTTCACGCTTGAGCATAAAACGCCCACCTTCGATCTGGGGGCGGATATTTTCAATGACGAGATTGTCTTTACGAGTAGGGATTGTAGCCATAGTGAGTAGAAAGTTAGCAATAAAAAAGGGCCGCGAATGCAGGCCCTTCGAAATAATCAAAATCAAGTCGCAATTACTTGGAGCGGTTGCGTTCCTTCTCGCGCTGGCGGCGACGCTTTTCGGTATCGTCCGGGAAGAATTCCGGGAGGGCGTAGCCGATGGCAATACCGAACACGATTCCAGTCTTGCTCATGCCGTCCGGGTTAACCACGGAAGAAATGACGTTCGAGCTGAACTCGGACTGGTAACGAAGGCTCGGGTTCTCTTCCGGAGTCGTCGTGCCGAGAGCCGGCGCGTAATACATACCCACGGAGAACTGCAGGTAGTACCACTCATTTGTCATGTACGAGATGAGAAGGTCGAACTGATAACCGTTGACCGTGATAAGCGGACGAACGTTCTCTTCGTTCGGTTCCACGTTGTGGTCGAAGTAAACCGTGCCATAGGACACAGACACGCCCAAGTGGAGCGGGTTCTTCGGGAACAGGTAGTAGTTGATACCCACCTTGTAACCGTAGCCGCCTTCCAGCTGGATGCCTTCGAAGTCATTGTCATCGCCCTTGGGGAGCATACCGCCAGAGGCATAAAGGCCGACACCCCAACGCGTAATGTATTCGGCACCGATACCGAAGCCCATGCCCATACCGGTTTCACCCATGATCGGATAGCGGGAACCCATACCAATCTGGAAAATCAGACGGTCCTTGAGCCAGTTACGACGGCGTTCGGAGTTTGCATATTCATCGAGGCGCTGTTCTTCTTCGAACTTCTTGCGGGCTTCAAGGTCCTTCTGTTGAGAAGACGAAATGGAACTTCCGCCATCGGCCTCTTCAAACTCGCTATCGTCATCAGACGTCGCAGCACGGGCAGCCGGAGCCTCGGAAGCGGATTCGAAGTCACTATCGTCAAATTCGTCATCATCCTGCGCAGCCCACGCAAGGAAGCTGGACAGACACAGCGTCAAAAGCACTTTTTTAAACATTCAAAGCCTCTGGATATAAAATCCCTTTATATATCTCTTTCGGAATATAACTTATTATCCGGTTTTTATTCACGCCAAACCTTGTAAAAGTTGCTTAAACTTGCAGAAAATCGACCAAAAACGCCCCTATTCCGCCTTGATGAGCTTCGCCTTGATGCTCCCGAGGGCGATTTCGCACTCCATGAGCACCGGAATCCGGCGGTCGTCGTCCGTGAGCCAGATGAAGATGCGGCCATTGGAATTGAAGATGCCGTCACCGTCGAGCACGGGTTCCACCTTGACCGTATTCACCGTACCGATGGACGTCTTGAGAGACTCGCGCCCGTGGACCAGCACCTTCAGTTCGTAACGCTTCTTGCCGCTCACGGCAGAGAAACGCGTCGTGTCGCCGGCGGCAAGCGGGATCGTCCGGACGTAGTAGAACGCCGACATGATGCTGTGTTCCATGCCCTGGATAGCGACCGCGGTATCGGCGGAGCGCTTGACCTTGCGAGTCTTCATGTCGGTAAACACCGTATCCGAGAGCCACGCCTTCTCGCCCTTGCGGTCAAAGCGAATGACGGAAGTGTTGTGGAACTTGCCCTCGTGGAGGTTCTTGCGGAAGACCTCTGTCATGAGTCCCTTGTTGCGCACGCGGGTATAGACCGTATCGTACACAGGGTAGATGCGCGTGATGGTGCTGTTGCCCTGCGCGAACGAGAGAAACTCCGTCTTGCCTCCGGGGAGCGGCTTGACCTCGAGGGTCGCCGTGCCCGCGGTAATCGGGCCCCAACCGAGACTGAAGGTCAAACGTTCGCCCTTCATCCACGGGGCCTGGACCTCCGGCAGGTTCGGTTCGCCGGCGAAACAGAATACGACAAGGAACATCGCAAGCGCGACAATCCTTGCACAGGGCATGACGTTCCTCCTAAACATCACGCAGACTAACCTTCGATATCCCCGAGGCTCTTGCGGTAGGCGACGAGCTTTTCGCGAACTGCAGGGTCTGCGATGGCGACGATGTGGGCGGCGAGGTAACCGGCATTCTTGCCGTTGCCGATGCCGACCGTGGCCACCGGGATTCCCGGGGGCATCTGCACGATAGAGTGCAGGGCATCGACGCCGTTGAGCGGGCCGCCGGCGCAGGGCAGGCCAATGACCGGAAGAATCGTGTGCCCTGCGAGCACGCCCGGAAGGGCTGCAGCGAGGCCAGCGACACCGATGAGGACCTGGAGGCCTCGCCCGGCGGCTTCGCGAGCATACTTCGCGGTGGCGTTCGGGGTGCGGTGTGCAGAGAGGATGTTGAATTCCCACACGATGCCGAACTGGTCGAGCACCGCGGTGATCTTATCTACAGTTTCCTGGTCGGACTTGCTACCCGCAACGATACCGACCTTTGCATTTTCTTTCAAATCCATTTTGTCACCTCTTATTTCGCCATCTTCGCAAGACGGGCCAAGCCCTTCTTGCCGATGTCCTTGCGGTAGAACTTGCCTTCGAACTGAACCTTTTCGGCGGCTTCGTAAGCGATGTCGAGAGCGGCCTGGAGCGTTTCGCCATGGCCCACCACGCCGAACACGCGGCCACCGTTAGTGACCAGCTTGCCGTCCACCATCTTGGTACCGGCGTGGAGCACCTGGGCGCCGTTCTTTTCGGCTTCTTCGATACCCGTCACGACCTTGCCCTTTTCGTAGGAACCCGGATAACCCTTGCTAGCGAGCACCACGATTGCGGAGCTGCCCTTCGGAGCCTTCGGGGCACCGAGCTTGGCGAGTTCGCCCTTTTCGGCAGCATCGAACAACGCGAGCACGTCACCGTCGTAGAGCGGAAGCACAATCTGGCATTCGGGGTCGCCGAGGCGGCAGTTGTATTCCACGACCTTCGGGCCCTTCGCAGTCACCATAATGCCCACGTAAAGCACGCCCGTGTAAGGCTTGCCTTCGGCAGCCATGCCCTTGAGAGTCGGTTCGATAATTGTCTTTTTCACTTCGTCGAGGAGAGCGTCCGTGACTACCGGAGCCGGGCTGTAGGCGCCCATGCCGCCCGTGTTCAGGCCCTTGTCGTCGTCAAAGACGCGCTTGTGGTCCTGGGCCGAAGAGAGAATCACGTAGTCCTTGCCGTCGCAAACCACGAAGATGGAGGCTTCTTCGCCGTCCATGAATTCTTCAATCACGACCGTCTTGCCGGATTCGCCGAAGACAGCCTTGTCGCCGAGCATTTCTTCGACAGCGTCGTTCGCTTCCTTGTCCGTCATGCAGACGATAGCGCCCTTGCCCGCAGCGAGGCCCGACGCCTTCACCACGATCGGAGCCGGGTGTTCGGCGAGGAACTTCTTGGCGGCGGCGAGATCGGTGAAGGTCTCGAAGGCTGCCGTCGGCACGTTGTACTTCTTCATGATATCCTTGCTGAAGGCCTTGGAGCCTTCGAGCGCGGCAGCAGCCGCAGTCGGGCCGAAAGCGCGCAGCCCGCGACGGCGGAATTCATCCACCACGCCCGCGACCAGCGGAATTTCGGGGCCGATGACCGCGAGGTCAATCTTTTCGGCAACCGCGAGGTCAGCGATCGCCTTCGGGTCGGCCACATCCACCGGCACGCACTTGCCGAGGTTAGCCATGCCCGGGTTGCCCGGAGCGCACACGAGAGTGTCGCACAGCGGCGACTTCTTGACTGCAAGAGCGATGGCATGTTCGCGACCACCGCTACCAACGACGAGAATATTCATATAGCGTATCCTTTACTGTTACGGAAGGATAA
>NZ_DFLC01000034.1:0-2310 GCF_002374005.1 Fibrobacter sp. UBA3629
CACCTACATCGAGCCGCTCAACGTCGAGCGCCTTGAGGCCATCATCGCCAAGGAGCGCCCCGATGCCATCCTGCCCAACCTGGGCGGCCAGTCGGCACTCAACCTTTCCAGTGAGCTTTCCAAGAGCGGCGTGCTGGACAAGTACGGCGTGAAGGTCATCGGTGTGAACCTCGACGCTATCGAACGCGGCGAAGACCGTGAAATCTTCAAGGAAACCATGCAGAAGCTCGGCATCGACACCCCGCGCTCCGGCATTTGCCACTCTGTGGAAGAAGCCGAAAAGATCGTGGCTGAAATCGGCTACCCGGTGGTGGTCCGCCCGGCATACACCATGGGCGGTGCAGGCGGCGGTTTCTGCTACAACGTAGAAGAACTCCGCACCATTTGCTCCAACGGTCTTGAACTCTCCATGACGCACCAGTGCCTCATCGAAGAATCCATCCTCGGTTGGGAAGAGCTGGAAGTCGAAGTCGTGCGCGATTCCAAGAACCAGATGATTGCCATCTGCTTCATCGAAAATATCGACCCGGTGGGCGTGCATACCGGCGATTCCTTCTGCGCAGCCCCGTTCCTCACCATCGACAAGAAGCTCGAAGAAGAACTGAAGGAAAAGGCCTTCAAGATTGTGGAATCCATCGGTGTGATTGGCGGTACCAACGTGCAGTTCGCTCACGACCCGAAGACCGGCCGCGTGGTGATTATCGAAATCAACCCGCGTACCTCTCGTTCTTCCGCCCTTGCTTCCAAGGCTACCGGCTTCCCGATCGCTCTCATTTCTGCAAAGCTCGCTGCAGGCCTCACCCTCGACCAGATTCCGTACTGGCGCGATGGAAGCCTCGAAAAGTACACCCCGAGCGGTGACTACGTTGTGCTCAAGTTCGCTCGCTGGGCATTCGAAAAGTTCCGCGGTGTGGATGACTGCCTCGGCACCCAGATGAAGGCTGTGGGCGAAGTCATGGCTATCGGCAAGACCTACAAGGAAACCCTCCAGAAGGCTATCCGCGGTCTCGAAAACGGTCGTTCCGGCCTCGGCTTTGCGAAGGACTTCAACAAGAAGAGCAAGGAAGAACTCCTCGAAATGCTCAAGACCCCGAGCTCCGAACGTCACTTCCAGATGTACGAAGCTATCCGCAAGGGTGCAACCGACGAAGAAATCTTCGCCGCCACCTACGAAAAGGCCTACTTCGTGCAGCAGATGCGCGAACTCGTGGAACTCGAAGAAGAAATGCTCAAGACTCCGGGGCGTCTGCCTTCCGATGAACTCCTCATCAAGGCCAAGAAGGACGGCTTCAGCGACAAGTACATCGCGAAGATTCTCGGCATCCGCGAAAAGGACGTGCGCAAGAAGCGTACCGAACTCGGCGTGGTGGAAGGCTGGTGCGCAGTGCCGGTGAGCGGTGTGGAAAACCAGTTCTACTACTACAGCACCTACAACTGCAAGGACGAATCTACCGCTTCCACCAACCCGAAGAAGATCATGATTCTCGGCGGTGGCCCCAACAGAATCGGCCAGGGCATCGAATTCGACTACTGCTGCTGCCACGCTGCCATGGCCCTCCGCGAAATGGGTTACGAAACCATCATGGTCAACTGCAACCCGGAAACGGTTTCTACCGACTACGATACCAGCGACAAGCTGTATTTCGAACCGGTCTGCCTCGAAGATGTTCTCCAGATTTACCACAAGGAAAAGCCGGCTGGCGTGATCGTGCAGTTCGGTGGCCAGACTCCGCTGAACATCGCCCGCGCCCTCTCCGACGAAGGCGTCAAGATTCTCGGCACCAGCATCGACTCCATCGATATCGCTGAAGACCGTGACCTGTTCCGCAAGATGATGGACCAGCTTGGCATCCCGATGCCGGAAAGTGGCATGGCCACGAACATCGACGAAGCCCTCGCTTGCGTCAAGCAGATTGGCGGCTACCCGGTGATGATCCGCCCGAGCTTCGTGCTTGGCGGCCGCGGCATGGAAGTCATCTACGACGAAGCCATGCTCCGCGAATACGTGGCGAAGGCTGTCGGCGTGACTCCGGATCGTCCGCTCCTCATTGACCGCTTCCTCCACAACGCTTTGGAATGCGAAGCCGACGCCCTCTCCGACGGCGAACATGTTTACATCCCGTCCGTGATGGAACACGTGGAACTTGCCGGTGTCCACTCCGGTGACTCCGCCTGCATTATCCCGCCGGTAACCATCACCAAGGAAAACTTGGCAACCATCAAGGATTACACCAGGAAGATTGCCGAAGCCCTCCACGTTTGCGGCCTCATGAACATGCAGTACGCCATCGAAGACGGCAAGGTGTTCGT
>NZ_DFLC01000034.1:2401-8347 GCF_002374005.1 Fibrobacter sp. UBA3629
CCGCACGGTGCCTCTGGTCTCCAAGGTTTGCAACACCCAGATGGCCCGCCTCGCTACCCGCCTCATGCTCGGCGCGAAGCTCGAAGACCTCAAGCTCAAGGACAAGAAGTTCAACCACCACGGCGCCAAGGAAGCCGTGTTCCCCTTCGACAAGTTCCCGAAGGTGGACCCGGTGCTCGGCCCCGAAATGCGCTCCACCGGCGAAGTGCTCGGCCTCTCCGACGACTATGCCCTGGCCTACTACAAGAGCCAGGAAGCCGCCGGTTCCTTCCTCCCGAACGAAGGTGCCGTGCTCATCAGCCTCTCCGACAAGGTTAACTTGTCTGAACAGGCCATCGAAATCGGCAAGGAATTCCAGAAGCTCGGCTTCAAGATTTACGCTACCGAAGGCACCGCCAAGTTCTACGAGAAGGCCGGCGTCAAGTGCGAAGTGGTGAACAAGATCGCCGAAGGCCGCCCCAACGTCCTCGACATCATCCTGAACAAGCAGGTGAACCTCATCATCAACACGCCGTGGGCAAAGCGTGACGCCATCAAGGACGAAAGCGCTATCCGCAAGGCCGCCATCAAGTACAAGGTTCCTTACATCACGACCCTTGCCGGTGCCTACAACACCGTGAAGGGCATCGCCGCCGCTCGTAACGGCCACGGCGCCGTGAAGAGCCTCCAGGAATACCACGCTTCTATTGAAGAAGTGTAATCTCCTAACAAGCGAGTAAACATTAAAGACCGTAGCAATAAAATGCTGCGGCCTTTTTTTGCATAAGTTGTTTATGAAATCATTTACATCTCGTCCGCGAGTTCTTTGGAAAATTCTTGAATGGATCGAACTGAGACCAGCGGAAAGTCGATGCTTTTCAGAATATCGAAATGCCGATTGTTAGAAACGATGTATTCTGCCATTCCGCCGTGGGCCTGTACATCTGCAGCTTGCGCAGGTGGGAGAGGTATGTGTCGTAGGTGTATTTCGACAGCGTGCTCGCCTTGGATTCCACAATCGCACGCGTCTTGGCGTAAAAGTCGCTCATTGGTTGCTCCCTATGGCTTACATGCGTTCAAAAGCCATCGTTTAGATTATCTCTGTACAAATGTCATCTAGAATCTCAGATTTGAATTGAACAATCCCAAAGTCCTAAATTGTTTTCAGTAACTGCAATAGGTTCTTGTCTGAGGATTTGGTTCTCCTCGTCCCGAACTCGACAAAGTGGTTTTGTACGCAGTAGAAATTCAGGAGTTTTTTCTTGTTTTCGCATTCCAAGACGCAAAGAACTCCACCGACCCCGTGCTGCATAAGCAGAATTGTTCGTTCCCGGTAATTGAGTCGTTCGGCCCTGCCTGGAAATGAGACCGGACAGGTCTTCTTCCAAGGGTGCGTTACCCAGATATTCTCTGATGTTTAAGACGAAGTAAGTTCTAGAATCCATATTTTTTTCGGAGCAGTGAAAGCTTTCTTAAACCGGATGTACCGCTAAGAACTTCTGCCTTGACACGACTCCTGGAAACAGGATTCTTTAACGAGCGCGCGACAGCGTTAACGAAGGACTTGACTTGCTTGGTCCCTGTCACTGTGAAACTGTTTTTTATGCTCGATGTAGCCATTGATGGTGTCCTCTAGCGAAATATACATTTATCAAATTCAAAAATCAAGTCTGCGCGTATCTTCATGTTTTTAGGCTTCCATCTTCAAAGCCGCGTCACCCTGCCGGGACGTTTATCTTGAACTTTTCCATCTCGCGGTCGATGACCTTGTTGGAGTAGTTCGCGTAAATGAGCGTCGTCTGGATGTTGGCATGGCCGAGCACCTTAGAGATCACCTCGATGGGCACCCCGAAGGAGACGCACGAGGTGGCGAAGGTGTGGCGCGCGATGTGCGCGTGCAGGTGGCTGTGGAAGTCCAGCTTCTTGGCGGCGGCGCGGAGGTTCTTGTTGAACGTGGAGTTGTCCACCACGTGCAGGGCCGTCTCGCCCGTGCCCTCGAGAAGGGCCAGCGCCTGGGCGGGGATTGGGATGTAGACCTGCGCGCCGGTCTTCTGCGTGAAGATGCGTATCTTGCCGTTGTGGATGTCGTGCGGGGTGAGCGCCCGGAGGTCCGAGAAGCGCAGGCCCGTGAAGCACGAGAAGAGGAAAGCCCGCAGCGCCTCGCGCTCGGAGAAGTTGAGCTGCTCGGAACGTTCCCTGAAGCCGGAGTACAGCTTTTCGAGTTCGTCTATTTCCAGGAACTCGCGGCGGTTGCGGACCTTCTTGAGCGGAAAGTCCCGCATGGGGTCGCGGCGCATCTTGCGCCTGCGGAGCAGTTCCCTGATGAACATCCGGAGTATGGAAAGCGAGCGGTAGATACAGCCGGCGCTGTTCTTGCGCGCGTGCATGAAGTCGATGTAGCCGAAGACGAACGCCTCGGTGATGTCGCGGCATTCCGCCGTGGGCCTGTACATCTGCAGCTTGCGCAGGTGGGAGAGGTATGTGTCGTAGGTGTATTTCGACAGCGTGCTCGCCTTGGATTCCGCAATCGCACGCGTCTCGGCGTAAAAGTCGCTCATTGGTTGCCCCTTATGGCTTACATGCGTTCAAAAGCCATCGTTTAGATTATCTCTGTACAAATGTACACTATTTTTGTGTAGTTGTCAATAGGTTCCTTAGTTTTTGACTTTTTTACGTCTTGTATTCCGCGATAGACTCCATCAACTTATCGAAGTCGCTTTTGTAATTGGCGTCGCGGATTATCCTGAATTTGTCGTATTCGCCTTCCGCGAATGCCTTGGCAATTTCGTGTGTGACCTTGCCCTTGTCCTCGAGAATGTCGCGCTCGTTGAATTGGAGAAATGCGTTTAGCTTTTCCACCCAGTCCTTCATGTACATGACCTGGCTGCGTTTCGCCTGCAGTTCGGCGAAGTCCAGATACATGGTGACAATCCTGTTCAGGGTGTCAATTTCTTCTTGCGACAGGTAGTTCTTGGCGATGGAAACGTCTGGCTTGCGTATGTCGCCGTTGGGGGCGTTTTTCCATGTCGTGAGCCCCATGTTCACCTTTTTGCTGTCTGCACGTGAGTATATGATTTCTGCTGCGGTCTGGTGCGTTACAGCATAATGCATCTTGTTCTGCACTGTTGCGAAGAAATCCTGCGTAATTTGGCTGTCAGGGCTGTAGTCTGCGCTGCATCGGGCGTAGATGTCCGTGATTTTTTGGTAAAAACGGCGCTCGCTAGCCCGGATTTCGCGGATGCGTTCTAGCTGCTCCTCGAAGTAGTCCTTGCCAAAGAAGTTCTGCGGATCCTTCAGGCGCTCGTCGTTCATGGCGAAGCCCTTGATTATGTATTCCTTCAGGACTTGCGTCGCCCAGATGCGGAACATGGTCGCCTTTTTGGAGTTGATGCGGTAGCCTACTGCGATGATAGCATCGAGATTGTAGATGTTGACGAACTTTGTTTGTTCCTTGCCAACCATCGCTCCATGGGGAGTGGTTGTTTCCATTTTGGAAACTACCACTTTTTCGTTCAATTCGCCATCGGCAAAGATATTCTTCAGGTGCTTTGAAATGGCCGCCTTCTGCACATCGAATAGTTCGGCCATCTTGGCCTGGGTGAGCCATAAGTTCTCGTTTTGCAACAGAATTTCGACCTTGACTTCTGCATTATCGGTTTTGTATAGTAAAATCTCTTTCATACTACACAAATGTATACTATTTTTGTGTAGTTGTCAATAGGTTCCTTAAAAAATTTCCAATAAAGAAGCCCTGGAAGTGGTCGGTTCAGGGCGAAAAAAGCGATTTGTCTTTCATTCGTTAGTTTTTCTCTACCTTTTTCTCGATGCTTTTAATCGAGTCAAGGAAAGCTTTTTCTACCGAGGAAAGGGTCTTCTGTTGATACTTGCGATATTCGCCTGTAGCCTTGTCGACTGCTTGCTCGTGGGAAATGGAGCCGTTGCCTTGTAGAAGTTTTTCTCCGCCGGCGGTGAGTATTTGGTCCAGATGCTTGGACCAGTCGGACATGGTCATCGGCTCGTGCCGTTCTGCCTTGCGTTCGGCGAAGTCCAGGTAACCGGATACAATCTGCCCCATGGCCCGGAGCTCACGCTCGTCTAGATAGTTTTTGGCAATCAGCGCATCTTGAAGGCTTGGCTTGTCGCCGGAAAATGTTGTGAGCCCCATGAACGCCTTTTCTGCGTCAGCTCGGCTGTAGATGACTTAAAAATTGGTCAATTTAGTCAAATTTCCCGTAAATTCGGAATTTCCGAATTTTCTCATCACTTGTGACTCAATGAGTTCGCCTTCCACGAAGATGTTCTTGATGTGCTCGTTGATGGTCGATTTGGACTTGCCGAAAAGGGTTGACATCTGGTCCTGCGTGAGCCAGGCGGTCTCGTCCTCAAAACGGACCTCAACGTTGATTGTTTCGTCGTCTGTCCTGAATATGACAATTTCGTTTTCCTTTTCGTTTTTCATACTACACAAATGTATACTATTTTGACGCGAATGTCAATAGGTTACTTAAAAAATTTCCAATAAAGAAGCCCTGGAACGGTTGTTTCAGGGCGATGAGGAAAGTTGCCTTAGGCGACCTCTATGTCAAGTTTTCCTTCTGTGTACCGCTTGACAACGGAATTGAGTAATGTCTGGTAAGGTATGCCCACGCGTTCGGCTTTTGCCTTGAATGCCTCCAGGACGCCGGGGTCGAAGCTTGTACCGACCTTGGACTTTCTCGCTTTTTTTGCTGCACGTTGCTTTGAGGCCGCAATGGCCTTAGTCAGTGCGTCCGGTCCGCTAAACGAAAGACCGTTCTTCTCGGCCCACTTGTGATCCGCTAGTTCTTGGGCTTCGGTGCGGTTCTCGAAGTATGCGGCCTTTTTGGCTGCGTCTCGTTCGATTTCGTCAATTTTTCCCATTGTTTGTCCCTCAACTTGAAAGCGGTTGTTACTGTGTTTGTGGCGTATGAATAAACTACCTTGCAGTGCTGGCCGGAAAGAATTGCGTAGATTTCGATGCAGTCTTCATACTGTTTTGACTGTTCGGCCTTGACTACGGGAATTTTCTCGTCAAAAAGGTCGCGGATGTCCTGTTCGGAAATGGAGCAGTCCCTCATGTGCTCTTTTGCGTGGTCGCTTATTCTCACGTTCATGCTTATAATATATGATATTATCTTGATAATGTCAAGATTTATTTTAAGAAAAGACCTTGTCCGAGCCCGGTGCTGGAGCGCCTGCTGTGGATCAGCCCTGCCGGAAGCCCGAAATTATGCCGCCTTGCATGTAATTTTGTGCTTTCCCCAGCCATATATCATGTATCCCCCTTGTAACAATTCCGTAATTTTCTAAATTTATACGCAATTACGCAATTTGTGGTAACGGACATCACGGATTGCCGCACATTGAACGGACGAGACCCTCGCGATGACGTTGACTAGTGACTTTTTGTTTGCCGGACCGCACCCCGCAGTTCCCCGTAGACTGGGGAAGGACGCCCATTTGGTTTGATTTATGGCAGATGTTCAGCATATTTTCATAGTTGGCAGCAAGGGTATCCCCGGGGCATACGGCGGATACGAGACCTTCGTCGATAAGTTGACCGAATATCACCAGGACGACTCCCGTTTCAAGTACCATGTGGCGTGCAAGGCCGAAGAAAACAGCGAGTTCGACTACCACAACGCCCGCTGTTTCAAGGTGAAGGTCCCGAAAATCGGTGCGGCGGCGGCCATCGCTTACGATGTCCTGGCCATCAAGCAGAGCATCGCCTATATCAAGAAGAACAAGATTCCGCACCCTATCGTGTATTGCCTTGCTTGCCGAATCGGCCCGTTTGCGCGGAAGTTCCAGAAACAAATCCACAAGCTGGGCGGCAAGTTCTATGTGAATCCCGACGGTCACGAGTGGCTCCGTGCCAAGTGGCCCCTGCCCGTGCGCAAGTACTGGAAGTATTCCGAAAAGCACATGGTCAAGCATGCCGACCTGCTC
>NZ_DFLC01000023.1:0-36145 GCF_002374005.1 Fibrobacter sp. UBA3629
AGCCGGGGTTGTTGCCGCTGCTGCTACCCGGATTCTCGCCCGTAGAGGAGCCGGGATTGTTGCCCGAAGAACTGGACTTCGCGCTGCTGCTCGACTTGCCAGAACTGGAGCTCTTGCCGGAGCTGCTCGATTTCGCGCTGCTGGAAGACTCCTCGTAAGTAATACGCGAAGAACTGAAACCGACGCTGCTGCTCGAGAGATCCTCGTCCTCGCCCGTATTCGCACCGGTACGCACGACACCTGCACCCGAAAGCGGAGCCAGGTCATCGAGGAAGTTGTCTATCCACTGCAAGTGAACGAGCACGTTGTCGTTGATGTACTTGTTCGGGTTCGCCGCATAGTCCACGAACACGAGGTGACCCGTATTGCTAGCGACAAACAGGTGACCCATGCCATCGACCGTACCCTGGTCCAGACGCCAGCCAACATACGTTCCGTTGTCCTTGGTTCTCGGCAAGGTAAGGTGCGTAGAATCTTCTTCGAAGAAATAATCGCGCAAATCAATAAAAGCGACAACTTTTGCCGTCATTTTGTTGTTCTTTACTTCGGGCTTAATCTGTACAATGCGGGCACCACCGAACACGAAAATTGTCTCGGAATACGGGTCGTACGTACCGCCGTGCGCCCCTTCCAGGGAGTCTATCAAGATTTTCGTTTTTAGCTTCGTAATGACGGAATCGTCCACCTCGCCACCGATAGAATCCTTGTTCGATCTGGTCACCTTGGTCCAAACCGTATCGGTAACGTAGCCGAAATAGGCGCCAGCCCTCTTTTTCGCCTTGGATTCAGGAGAGCAAGGCGTTCCCGTGACGCTAGTTTCACAGCCTCCCCCAAAGTAGTCGGAATACGTGAAGAACGCATTGCCGTCCTTGTCCCATATAAGTGTCGCCAGTTTATCTTTTTTCAGGCGGTCCGAGGTGTCGGGCTCCAGCACCACCTTGTAGCCCTTGTCCGCAAAATTTTTCTTTTCGGGGTGATCCTTGTCTATCTTGGTCGAGAACCTGAAGAGGTAGCCGGGGATACCTGCCGCCCAGAGCCAATCCTGGTTCGGGTCCATCATCAAATGCCAGAAACCGTCCGTGCTGCCAAACGGAGTCGCAGTCTTCACAACGCACTTACCGCCTTCCTTCTTTGCAGTCTTGCTCACCTTGTGAATGTTTCTGCCCTGTGCCGCAACGAGGAGGTCTCCGTCCGGGTGATGCACGATACCATCAGCACCGACCATGCCGTCAGACGCATTCGAGGTACAGAGAGTCTCCTTATTGAGAAGCTGCAGGTAACCCGCGCCATCGTAATAGTAGCTCAGGTTCTTCACACGGTCGCTCTGGCTATACTTCGTATAATACAGGGTCGCCTTAGTGGAGGCGTGAGGAACAATATCGCCGACCTGCTGAATCCAGATACCGGTCGCCGGGTTTTCCGGCGCCGCAATGGTCCCTCCCGCAGCAAGGGCAGTCCCCGCAGCAGCGACACACATCAAGAACAATTTTGCCAACGTTTTCATAGCGTCAACCTCCGAAAAATTCTACTACCTGGAACGAATCTTGCGAGACCCGGTGATGCCCCAGTTGTAGAACCTTTCCACCTTGAAATTTTCCTTGGCACCGTAGACGCGAACCTTGAAGTGCGCGACATAGGCACCGACCGCCACACGCCTACCGTTGTCGGCAAGCATGTTCCAGCGCAAATACAGCTGATGGGGATTCTCGAAGCAGTTGCCATCGAACAAATCCTTGTCGTCGCAGCGAATCTTCTGCGAGGCTCCTGCGACATACGTCCCCAAATTCGTGTAGACGTGGAGTTCCCATTCGAGCCCGACCTTCGAGAGGTCCATCTCGCGGGAATCCTTTTCCATAATCGTAGAGAAGCTCACATCCATCAGCACGCCCAGGTTCTTCTTCGCCTCCTCGGAGGAAAGGTTGTCGGCGACATCGAAAGTAATGGCGTCCTGCGCCGACTCGTCAATATCTTCCCTCGAAGCAAAGGCGTAGTTCTGCATGATAACGCGCGGGTCGCCCTCGACCATTTCGGCAGGAGCAAGTCCCGAAGCACCGTTCCCATCCTTGTCGACAAAGCTCGCGCACTGCGTATCGAGTTTCACGGAATCGGCCGGATTCATGCGTTCCACAAGCCGCGTGCCGCTTTCCATGCGGATTTCGGCAGACTTGCCGTCGGCAGCCCATTCGACCGCAGAGAACGGAATCGACTTCCACTCGCCATCCACGTAGAACTGGAAGGCGTTCTCGAATTCGAGCGTGCTCACGTTCTTGTAGTCAATTGCTTCGGAGAACTCTATCTTGAACACGTCGGAGGCCATCTTCTGGTAGGACTCCGGCATGAGGAACGTTCCCGATATGACCGGCGCCATGCGGTCATTCATCGCGACTTCCTTCGTCACCTCCGAATCCTTCCCGTCCTTGGTCTCGGTGTAAGTGTAGGTGACGTAGCCATAGCGTTCGCCCTGCGCTGCGTAGCTCCTGTCGTCGACAGCGGTGAGCTTCTCCTTGATGGGATACTCGTCCTTCTTCAGGTTCAGGGCAAAGCCGACAACAGTGCCGTCGGCAGAAAGGGTCAGCATGTCGGGATCGGGTTCAATTTCCAGGACATTACCGTTGGTATCGAGCCAGTAGTAGCGGAAGGTCATTTCTTCGAGTTCCTTGCGAGTCAGCGCGTCATCGAACACGACCGAAGCGCTGTCCATACGTCCGTCGCCATCGCGGTCGAAGAAGGCGTTCTTCTCGTTGTCCGCATACCTGCGCCCGGATTTGCCGACGATTGCCGGATTGTTCTTGCCCGTCTCGTTGCCGTCCGCCGCCTTCACGAGGCCGTCGGGGCAGTCCTTCTTGCAGATAGTCGCAATCTGGATGGAATCGCCATACCGCACCAAGCCCTTATCGATGACGAACACCCAGCTCCTGCCGTCCTTCTCTATCGCCTCGAGGTAGACCGGAGCATCGTTCAAGAGGTAGCCCTTCCCTTTCGTCCAGTTCGTATCGACAGCCTTGTTGTAGAAGAGTTCGAGCGTGTCGGTCGAAGCATCCTTGTCGCCCGGAATAAGGTTCGCTGTCAGAATAACCGGGCCAATACGATCGACGAGCGCCTTCTGCGCATCGCCCTTCGCGCCCGTATTCACCGAAGATATCTCGACCTTGAGCGAGCCCTCGCCCACATCCGCCGGGATACCCGTACTCACGTTGGTCAACTGCAGAACTCCGTTCTTCTTGGACCAATCCGACTCGCCCGTATGCTCCTTGAACTTGCCGCCGTCGGGCCAGTTATGGAAGAACGCCTCCATCTTCACGGAATCGAGGCGACCGGTGAAATACGCACCGATGCTGTCGCCCTTTCCGTCACCGTTCGTGTCGTAGATGAACGCGCTGTCGAGGATGGGCATGTCGGGATTCACGAACTGCAGGTCTCCCGGGAAAGTCTCGGTGACGATGAAGCCCGTGTCTCCTTCCGCTATCTCGTACTTGAAAGAACCGATGGTGAACGTGGGGCCATCGGTCACCGCCTTCGTCGCGCGGATGATGAACTCGGCGCGCCCCTTGTAGAAGTCGATCTGGTAGCCGAAAACCGTCTTCTGGAGTTCTATGCCGCTCACGCTGTAGTAGCGCAGGTTCTCACCCGCCGCAAGCGACTGGATGTAGAAAGATTTTTCGTTCACGGCAGTATCGGTCTTGGCGGAATCGGGGCCTATCGGGATATAGGCGCGCACGTAAATTTTGACCTCGTCACCCACTTCCAGCTGAATTTTCGTCTTCTCGGAAACAGGTTCCTCGCAGTCCTCGTCCAGGCAATACTGAATGCCCGGCACGTAGAAGTTGTAGACTCGGGCAACATTGAAATCCGCATCCGGCCTGAGCGCCGTTCCGACAGCCACGTTGTAGACAGGGAATTTCGCTTCGGCCACTACACGTACAATCCCGCTTGCACCGGAATTGACTTTTTCCATGTGGGTCACCTGCGGCATCCCTTCCGAAACGAGCTTTACGGCTACGGAATCGGAAGACGCCTTCGGGGCATAGATGTAGAAATCCGTATTCGGGAGCGCGTTTGCCGAAACGGGATCCTCTTTTTCGGGCACGACAAACAGGCCGAGAGCCTTCGTGATTTTCGTCTGCAACAGCTGGTAGGCGCAGCGCGGGTCCGGGGCGTCGCCCTCGTAGTCGATGCAGTCGATCGATTCCTGCGCCAAAAGCCCTGCAGGGAGCAACAGCAACCACAGGAAAAGGAGCGGAAAATGTCGATTCAGGAACTGCATAAAAACCTCAAAAACACGGCCTATACACCAAGTACGACCATTACATTATAAAATGTATCTTTTTTTTTGGAAAATAGAGGCTCGTTTCTATTCCACTTTGGAATAGAAAACGGCCAAAATCAGTGATTTTGCATACATTTTGAATACAAGTCGAGAACTATCGTATCCATAAACAGCCAACCCCTCCCGACCAGGCGGAAAATGCCATCCGACATCTCGGCAAACCCCTCCGAAATCCACCTCGAAAAAACGCTTCCCGGGACACTAAAGCCGAGCCTTTCCAAACCCTCCAGGCTCATGCCGAACTTTGTCCGTAACGACAGCTGGATGAATTCCGCGGCTCCGTCCTCGGGCGTGAGCGTATCGAGCGAAAGTCCCGACTCGGGACACCCCGCCTTCACATAGTCCCGCCACTTCGCATAGCGTTCCGGGGCATAAAAGCGGACCCCGTCCAAAAAGCCGTGCGCGCTGGGGCCGAAGGCCAGGTATTCACCCCGTTTCCAGTAGTTCAGATTATGCAGGCTTTCCTCGCCTTCGCGGGCAAAATTCGATGTCTCGTAGCGTCCGAAGCCCCGTGTTTCAAGGCATTCCACGCCCCGCAGGTACATGTCCGCATACAGGTCCTCGTCCACCGATTCAAGCCCCTTCGCGATACGCAACCCGAGCCGGCGCGAAGGGTCAATCTTCAGCCCGTAGAGGCTTATGTGCCCGACACCGCTTTCCGCAAGCCAGGCGGCATCTTCCACGACATCTTCCACGGTCTGCCCCGGCAAATCGAACATGAGGTCAGCATTGACCCTCAGCCGCGACTCCCCCACGAGCCGTTCGAGGGCGCGGATACCCGTTTCCACGTCGTGATGCCGCCCCACGCGGTCGAGCAGGCGCTGATGCAGGCTCTGGAGCCCGAGACTCGCCCGCGTAATTCCCGATTCCAAGGCCACCGCCACGCGCTCAGCGTCGCAGGACTCAGGATTGAACTCCATCGTCGCCTCGCGGAGCGCCCCCATCGGGACTCCGGCCCCCGCAATCACCCCGAAAAAACGCTCCAGGAGCTCGGGAGGTATCAGCGAGGGCGTTCCCCCGCCTATGTAAAGCGTCTCGACCCGTTCAAGGAGCCCCGGACGCCTCCCGGCAAAGGTGCTCATTTCGGCCTCTATCAAGTTCAAATATTCCAACTGCAACCATTCCGGGGCCGGAAACGCATGAAAATCGCAATAATCGCAGATTTTCTTGCAAAAAGGGACATGTATATATAGGCCGAGCATCAAAATTCCAATTTTTTGATAATTTTAGACATCCGTTTTGTAAAAATTTAATTTATAATCGTAAACATGGAAGAGCAGAAAAAAGACAATTTCGCGCAAAGGATGAAAAAGAGGCTTCCCCTCTTTGTTTTTCTTGCTATCGCGACCACCTGTTTCTTCCTCGCGTCGTCGCTTCTCCTGGACGATTCCTACAAGGACATCATCCTCATTTCCATGGTCTGGGCGCTCCCCCTCTTCATCCACTGACTCCAATGGCTATATCGCGACAGACAGAAAGAAAGTTCAGGGCCGTCTGCTATTACGTCTTTTGCTGGATCCTTGCGGCCGTAGGCACAGACGTGCTCATCATGTATGCGCAACATGCCCAGATCGACGGCGTGCACCTGCTCCAAATGCTACAGTTCGCCCTTTTCATGGGACTCTCTCACGGCGTCTACGACATCCTCATCCTGAAGGACGAGATGGACTGCCGGGCCGTATGGAAGGCCCTGATGCTGCGGTCGGCCTACTTCATCAGTGCCATCTCTTCGAGCATCATCCTCTGCACCCTGCTTTTCAGAATAAAGGACGGAGAAGGAATCGTAAACGAGGAGGGGCTCGCAAGCGTCATCGCAGAGTTCCGCGACCCGGAAACGCAAGTTCGGATTTTCCTATTCTTCGCGCTCGCAAGCCTTATCACCTTCATCCGCAGTGTCCACAAGAAGTTCGGCACGCGCGTCTTCTGGAACACCCTGCTCGGCAAGTCGCAAGAGCCGCTGGAAGAGAACCTCATCTTCATGTTCATCGACCTGAAGAATTCCACCGAACTCGCCGAAGAACTAGGGCACGTCACCTACAGCAACTTCATGAAGGACTACTACAAACTGCTTTCGAACTGCTGCGAGGAAAACCAGGGCGAAATCTACCAGATTGCAGGTGACGGAGCGTTCCTGACCTGGCCCATGTCCGCCTGCAGGACCAAGGCGCGCCCCGTGGACTGCTTCTACGACTTCAACGAATGCCTCGAGAAAATAGCGCCCAAGTTCATCAAGAAGTACGGCCGCGCCCCGAAATTCAAGGCCGGGGCCCACTGCGGCACAGTCATCTCGACCGAGGTCGGCAACTTCGGAAGCGAGATGGCCTATCACGGCGACGTGCTGAACACCACCAGCCGCATCCAGTCGCTCTGCGCCAAGCTCGGGCAGGAATTCCTGATTTCCGAGGACCTCTACGCCATGCTCCCGCGCCCCCTCCCCCACGGCTACATGAGCAAGAAGGAAGGTTTTTTCGAATTGAGAGGAAAAAAGCATGAAATTTTGATTTTTTCTCTGCAAAGACCCTTGACAAGCCTAAAATAATATTCTATAATTGGTCTCACCTCGCGGGAATAGCTCAGTTGGTAGAGCACGACCTTGCCAAGGTCGGGGTCGAGGGTCCGAGTCCCTTTTCCCGCTCTAAAAAAGAAAACCACCTTTCAAGGTGGTTTTTCTTTTTTATGTGCCGGGATAAAAAGGAACTCGGAGCCGAGAAGAGGGGCCGACTGAAATTTTTCACATGCGAACATCGTGAGCATAACTGAAAAATTTCAGCACTTGAGGCGCAAGCCTCAAGCCCGTAGGGCGAGGCTTCGGCTCGCGTAGCGAGAGACCGAAGCCGAGTATTCCCTTTTCCCGCTTCACTCGGCTTGTGCGTCCTTGAGGCAACGAACGGACTGCAAATAAGCCATCGTACAGCCCCTAAAGGAATTAGTGTACGACCCCAAAATACTAAATACGTATTCCGATTCGTCACCTTCTTTTATTCCCCAAAAAAACGCAGATCCAGGATGAAAATTAACACTCGAGTCATAGATAAGACCTTCATTGGTAATGCAAGCATCCGCCTGCCCAGCTTCTAAGGCAGAAAACTTCACCAAATTATTCCCTCTCCAGCTTTCATCCGTCAAATTCCAATAGTCACCAACCGACTCAACAAGAATATTCCATTCTACATCGCTGGGAAGATGCCATCCTTCTGGGCATACCTCCTTTGCGTCTGACCACTCATAGTACTGACCATACCTAGAGCAACTATCCGAAGACATATTATAGCAATAACTATATAATGTTTTATAATTCAAATTCTCGGCCAGCCAGGTCTGCGATCCGATCGTGACGGTCTTATAGCTTTGTCCATCACGAGTATCAGTCATAACTCCTTCAATAGGCACTGGCATCTCGAAGGACGAAGAAGATTCGATATCGCTACTACTCGTAACAGAAGATGAACTATTGAACACACCAAAAGACGATTCAGCCATTTCGCCTTCATCCTTGACGCAACGAACTGAATATGCAAGAGACAAATCAGAATTATCTATTTCTGGATTATCGCTATTGTCATCCATATAAATGTAATTAGCTCCATAACTAGAATTCTCCGTTGAACTCCAAAAATATGCGGCATATCCATTTAAATAATAACGGCCATCATCAGGATATCTCCGGCCGACGGGCAATGCTGAGAAAGCGTAATTATCCAACCCATTACCATCTTGCCAACCGCTCGAAGACTTGAGCATTTTTGCTGCAACAGATTGTCCTCCGACAGCAGCAAAGAGTGTATTAAATTCATCTTCCGAAGGCAGATGCCAACCATCAGGGCAAGCCTTCATTGCAGCATCCCAGATATAAAGATGGCCATACTTAGCACAGTATTTAGTAGAGTCTTTGTAGCAAAAACTATTACTCTTATAATTCACCTCATAATTCAGATTCTCTGCCATCCACGTCTGATTACCAATGGTGACAGTCTTGTAAGTTTTTCCATCACGAAGATCAGTCATTCTAGAAAGAACAAAACGATTCCATTCACCATCGCGATCATCGATTTATTGAACATAATCGGTACAGGCGGCAAGAAGGGCGGTAAGGATGACACTAATCAAAAACTTTTTCATTGTCGTTCCCTTCCTAGAATGCGAAACTTATGCCGATGCCGGCAGCTCCGACGACAGCAAGGCCAAATCCTACACCGCGGAGCACCTGACCGGCCTGGGCCTTGTCTTTAGCGTCATTGAATTCACTCTTATTCGCAAAGTATTCTGTCTCTGCGGCATCCTTCGCTTTGCTGTCCCCGACAACCGCAAGTACGACGCCCGTCACAGCGGTTACAGCACCAATACCGAATACAATCCAGCGGACAGAACCGCTACCCTCGCTATCCACATTCGCGGGCACGCTCTCACCCGCATAAGGCGAACCATCCTTGCCGTCGAGTTCATCGTATGCAGCATTCGCCCTCGCGCGTGTCGCATCTTCTGCCATGTCAACGCCATCAGGGGCATGTACCAGCTGGTGCGTCACCTGCACCACCTCGTGCCACTCGGCTTGCACATTCACCTTCTCTCTCCACCCGTCACCCCTGAGCATGACTTCCGCACACAACGGGATCTCGCCCGCGTAGGGCGTACTGCCCGCTTCCTCACCATCGATAAATACGGCAACCGCTTGCGGTTCGCCGTTGTACTCAGCATCAAGTTTAAGACCGCCCTTGCCACGCGACATTTTCTTATTAAACACCACGGTCCTGTTTCTCGCTATCTTCACCTTGAATTCCACAGGATTGTAGCACGGGTGTTCCAAACGCACACTATGCTCCCCAGGAGCAAGCTCCACCTTACCTTCATGCATCCGGTTTCCGTCTACAAAAGTTTTTAACACTCCACGGCCCGCAGCACCATCCGTCAGCACAGGATTCAATATCAAATAACCAAACTTCGGTTCAAGAGTCAATTCAACCTTTTGGTTATTCGCATTAATCTCGACATCAACATCGGCATCGATATAACGATCCATAGAAGCGACAATATGGTGAACACCCTCCTCGATTTGCACTTTGCAAGGAGTACTTAGGCACTTTGTCGAAGCCTTTCCGTCTATGGTTGGCACCGCTCCAGCGGGTTCCGTTATAATTTCAACGACATACTGGTTGGAACCAGAGAAAGAGAACGAATCATCGCTAGAGACGTCGCTGATGCCGCCCACATCCGAAAAACCGGTAGAATTGCCCATAATCTTTCTGAAGAACGCCGGAGCCTTCAACTTGATGATTTTCTCAAGTTCATCAACACTCGCTCCGCGCTCGTTGATGGTCGCAACTAGATTGTTTTTTGCAGTCTCGTAGAGTTCTACAGAAAGCGAGAGCGCGTCGCCAAAGCTACTCACATGAGCTTGGCAAACATAATCTGCAGCAATGTTTCTTCCAGTCTCAACAAGGCAAGAGCCTTCACAATCCTCGATAGTTTTGCCCGGAGGGAGCATCGCTTCGATATTCTCTCGCGTCATGATAGTGTAATACTTGGCGGGAAGTTGTCTTATAGCCTCTCCGCGCAACACGTTAGTCAAGAACTGTCTCTCGGAACGTTTAACCCTCTCATTCACACTAGGGTCTGCAACCGTTTCAAGCACGGCGACATACGCCGCCGAGGCCCACGCCGCAAGGCAAAGAAAAAGGGTAAAAGCTGATTTCAAATATCTCATATTTTCCGCCGGGGAGCACCCATCAAGTATTAAAAAAAATATACATTAATTACATCAAAAAAGGATGCCATTTTCTGCCGTAAACCGAATCAGAGAAAAAAAATGCCAAAAAAGGAACACTTCCGCATTTCAATCGTTTTTACGTATAGATAGGGTTTTCCCTGTCCGCCTTTGCGGGGGCGTTCCCGCAATAAAAGAGAAAATGCTCCGAGAGCTCGGGAAACTATAGTCCCTGGGACAATCCGTTCGTTTAACAGATATTAGCGAAAAAGCCCCGGCATCAGCCAGGGTTTTTCAAATTACGAGGAAAGCACTACACCATGGGAGCGAATTCCGGATGTTCTTCCATTTCCTGTAGCTGTATCTGGTGCAACACAGCACGGCCCTCGACAAGGCTCTTCTGCACGTCGATGATACGCTGGTTGCTTGAGCCGCGGAACTTGAGTTCGAGCGACTTCTTCGCCATGACGAACGGACCGTCGATAAGGATATCGGCAAACGAAAGAAGTTCCAGTAAATCCGGTTTTTCTTCCCAGTGCTGCTGCAGATACTCGAACGTGTAACCCGTAAAGATGACAAGGTTGAGTCCGCGTTCCTTGATTTCGCGGGCAAGCGGGATAAGCGCCGCCGCCTGGTCCATCGGGTCTCCGCCACTGAAGGTGATTCCGTCCAGGAGCGGGTTTTCGTCGATCATCGAGAGGATTTCTTCGATATCAATAAAATGACCCCCGTTGAAATCGTGGGTCTGGGGATTCTGGCACCCGGGGCAGTTGTGATGGCACCCCTGGGTAAAGATGGTCATGCGGATCCCGGGACCGTCCACGAAGGATTCGGGCTCGATTCCGGCAATCCGCAAGCGCGGGTATTCGTCCATATTATACGCTGTGCTTTACGCGGTCGTTGACTTCGGCGCGCTTCGCGTTATTGAAGCGGTCGACTGTACCCACGAGGTAGCCCGTGATGCGGCGGATGCGTTCGAAGCAAACGCCTTCTCCATACAGATTCATTTCTCTTTCTGACATTTTTCACTCCTTGATAGTTTGTTTTAATTCCTGTGATTAGCGGATGCCCTTGAACGCCGGCATTCCCGGGTAGAGCCTGCGCAATTCCTTCAGTTTCTCTTCCGAGATGGCATGGCCATCGCTACGTCCGCAACGGGGGCAGCTGTCGCCGATAACGCCCACGAAGCCGCAGACGGGGTCGCGGTCAACCGGGTGGTTGATGGAGCCGTAGCCGATGCCCGACTTCGCCATGTGATGCACAATCTTTTCGAAGGCATCGAGGTTCTGCGTCGGGTCGCCGTCGAGTTCCACGTAGCTGATGTGGCCCGCGTTGGTGAGCGCGTGGTAGGGGGCTTCGAGCGAAATCTTCTTGAACGCCGAAATCTTGTAGTACACCGGCACGTGGAACGAGTTGGTGTAGTAGTCACGGTCAGTGACGCCCTTGATTTCGCCGAACTTCTTCTTGTCCATGCGCACGAAGCGGCCAGAAAGGCCTTCGGCAGGCGTTGCGAGCAAGCTGAAGTTGAGGCCGAGGCGCTTGGATTCCTTGTCGCAGAAGTCACGCATGTGGCCCACAATCTTGAGGCCAAGCTGCTGGGATTCCTCGGATTCGCCATGGTGCTTGCCCGTGAGCATCACGAGTGTTTCGGCAAGGCCGATAAAGCCGATGGAGAGCGTGCCGTGCTTGATGACTTCGCCCACCGTATCTTCCCAGCCGAGCTTCTCGGAATCGATCCACACGCCCTGGCCCATGAGGAACGGGAAGTTCTTTACCTTGCGGCGGCTCTGGACGGCGAAACGTTCCATAAGCTGGTCGCTCACAAGCTGCATCATGCGGTCGAGTTCCTTGAAGAACAGGTCCACGGACTTCATCTTGATGGCGATACGCGGAAGGTTGATGGAGGTAAAGCTCAGGTTGCCACGGCCATACGAAATCTCGCGGGTCGGGTCGTAGTTGTTGCCGATGACACGCGTGCGGCAGCCCATGTAGGCGATTTCGGTTTCCGGGTGGCCTTCCTTATAATACTGGAGGTTGTAGGGCGCATCCTGGAAGCTGAAGTTCGGGAACAGGCGCTTCGCGCTCACGCGACAGGCGAGCTTGAACAGGTCATAGTTCGGGTCGCCCGGATTGAGGCTGATGCCTTCCTTCACGCGGAAAATCTGAATCGGGAAAATAGCCGTCTCGCCACCGCCCAAGCCTTCTTCGGTGGTGAGCAGCAAGTTGCGCATCGCCATGCGGGCTTCGGGCTCGGTGCACATGCCATAGTTGATGCTACTGAACGGAGTCTGCGCACCGGCGCGGCTGTGCATGGAGTTCAGGTTGTGGACAAACGCTTCCATCGCCTGGAAGGTGGTCTTGTCCGTCTCTTCGTAAGCCATCTTCTCGGCAAACTTCTGGGCCTTCATCACAATTTCGGTATCGAAGGTCTTGGAAAGTTCGCGGGCTTCCGCTTCCACGAACTTCTCGTTCGGCACGAGCGTCGCGACCATGCCCATCTCCGCCATTTCGGCGTGGAGCTTCTTCACCACCGGCTGGATTTCTTCTTCGGTCTTGCCGGTAAGGAGGATGAGAGCCTTCACCATGTTCGAGAGGTAGGCCTTGCGATAGGTAATGCGCACGCCGTCGGCCATGGCATAGTCGAAGTTCGGAATGGACTGACCGCCGTGCTGGTCGTTCTGGTTACTTTGTATGGCAATCGCCGCGAGGGCCGCATAGCTGCGGATGTCCTTCGGTTCGCGGAGATGACCGTGCCCCGTATTGAAGCCGTTCTTGAAGAGCTTCTTCAGGTCGATCTGGCAGCACGTCATGGTAAGGGAATAGAAATCCAGATCGTGGATATGGATATCGCCTTCCATGTGGGCGCGGCTATGCTCGGGCTTGAGCATCATCATCGTGTAGAAGTGCTTGGCGGATTCGCTACCGTACTTGAGCATGGTGCCCATGGCGGTATCGCCGTCAATGTTCGCGTTTTCGCGCTTGAGGTCGGATTCCTTCGCGGAGCTGAACGTGATGTCACGGAGCGTGTGCATGAGGCGCGTGTTGACTTCGCGGATGCGGGTGCGTTCGGCACGGTAAAGGATGTAGCTCTTGGCCGTATCGGCATAGTTGTTGTCGGTAAGGGCCTTTTCGACGGCGTCCTGGATTTCTTCGATATCCGGCTTGGTCTTGCCTTCGGCCTCGAGGCGGCCCACCGCATAGGCGGCTACCTTCAGGGCAGTACTGCTCAAAATGTCTTCTTGGCCAAGGAGGTCCATCTGCTCCTGGGAGGCCTTGATTTGGTCCTTGAGTTCACCCGATGCGCGGAAAGCCTTAACAATGGCGTCTGCAATCTTCTCGATGTTGAACGGCATTTCGCGGCCGTCGCGCTTCTTGACTGTAAAAATCATCACCTATCCTTCAAATCCCTTAACTAAGCCCTAGTCAAAAGACGTTTGTTCAAAATAAGCCTGTTTTCCTTTTTTCTACTATATCTTGTGTTCAACACCAAACCAATAACACAAGATATAGACATAAGATAATAAAAAGATTTTGGAAATGGGAACTTTTTTTCATAAATTCCCGTAATTTTTTTGTAATATAGAGGCAAACTATCAACACGGCCCCAAAACCGGAATCCGGACCACCACCGCAGGTCGGGTTTCGAGTGGTCCAAGTCCCTATTGCACAAACATTTAGCTGTTTCCGGAGCGTAAAAAATCTATTCACACCCCAAAAAGGGGCTTTTTTCACAAAACCGAGTTGACAAGCTGCCGCAGCCGAGCGGTATTTTTGGAGGCTATTTTATCTCGGCCATGATGGCCAAATACGCCGAGACGGAGACGGAATCGGCGATATTCATCTTGGATTCCGAAGAACCTGCCATCAGTATGTCATACGCCGGCAAGGACTTTCCCCTGGCCTTGCGCAAAGAAAGGTCGTTGTAGCGAGCACCGAGAACGGTCCCGCCAAACTCGTCTAAGGGCTTGTTGCTCACCGCAACGACCTTGCCCAAGGAACCGCCAAAGCCCTCGACAATCGCCTTGGCGCGCGCCATCGCCTTTTTCCCAGCAATGTTTACGACCTGCACCCTGAGCGAATCCTCGTTCTTCAGAACAGGCTCGGCTTTAAACACGTTAACGTTTTCTAGACCGACAATTCCATCCAGGAACGCACCGGCGGCGTCCTTGGATGTAAAGTTGACCGTAACCCTCTGGGTCGCCAAAAAGACATTCTTGGACGATTCGTTGCCGTAAAACTCGTACTTCTGCTTTTTGCGCAGCGTCATGGACTGCGCCTCTATCTCCGATTCGGCAACGCCAAGGCCTTTCGCCATCTGCACCACATCACCACGACGCACATTCATCTGCTTAAAAAGCTGTTCCTTGTCAGTTCCATCGAACATGATATTCGCGATTACGACAAACTTGTCTGCAAGAAACTTCTTGTGCTCGACCTGGACAACGCGGACATACGACTTTCCGCTACTTTCCATACCATCCAGGGAAAGCGTCGCCATAAGCGATGCCGACACCTCCACGGAATCCGAAGAACTCAACTTTTCCACTTCCGAAGAGCCTTCCACGGAAATTACCTTCCCAATATTCGCGCCAACACTCTGCGCGTTCACTTCGGCCTGGCGGGACGCCTTTTTGCAGGCGCTCTTGATAACGTCAACCTCTAGCGTTTCGGCATTCTTGAGCCGCGACTGCGTGGACACGTTATCGACAAACGCAAAACTGGCCAAGTCGAATTCCAGGGAATCGGATTCCTGCTTGCTATGCGAAATAACCTTTACCATCTGCGATGCCGTATACCCCAGAAAAAACCTCTTGCCCTTTGCATAATCCCATTCCTTCTCGAGCGACGTGCTGAGAAGTTCGTACCCCTGCGGGCCTACGGAATGCTTCTGCAGCAGGGCGAGAATCTTTTCACGGCTCTCGTTCAAGCGCTTGTAAGCGACATCCTTGTTCTTGTCCTTCAGAACCATCTTGAAACTGGTGACATACTCGTCGGCGAGAAAGTTCTTCGTCTCCTCGCTCGAGACGGTCACGCCACCTAAAGGCTGTCCCTCCTGTTCCGGAGCCGGTTCCAGGGACGATACCTTCGTTTGTGCAGAAACGTCGGAGGCGCGCCCGATACTGAGTGAAAGCACGAGACACACGAACGCAAGCACGATGATGACGACGTATGATACTTTGTTCTGCATAGGGCACTCCTTTTTGAGATTTCCTTTTCAATCTACACAAAAAAGAATCCCAAAAGCAACGGCTCTCGGGCAAAAAGAATTTTACCGGTTCTTATAGTCTAAACTAGAATATGGCTTTTATTTCTTTGCAAGCAGCATCGCAGAGAACTTCAGCACGACCGCGACGAGCACGGTGGTCGTCATGCTGATGAACGGCATCCACGGCCAGCTGAAGATTCCACCAAGAACCGCAGGCACACCAAAGGCGGGAATGCCTTGAATAAGCACGAGGCTCCCCATGCCGCAAACGACGGCAACAATCACCTGCCAGCTCTTGAGGCCCTTCACGAAGAAGGCGAGCAGGAACATGCCAAGGAGCGGGCCTGTAAAGAGTCCGGTAAAGAAGAGCGCATTCTTGAGGAGGCTCCCCTGCTGCGTCGCGGCAAACAGAGCGAAAAACACGCCGAGCACGCCCCACACGACCGTCCAGATTTTAGCACGTTTGAGCCCGCCCATTCCGGTAGATTCGTCCCAGCCGAGAAAATCCCGTTCGGATGTATTGCTGAGCGAATTGATGGAACTGGAAAGGCTGCTCATGGCGGCGGCACAGATGGCGGCGACAATCAAGCCGGTCACGCCTACCGGAAGCCCGTTTACAATAAAATAAGGGAATACATCGTTCTGGCCGACGCTCTCGGGAAGGGCGGCAACATGCGAAACCTTGTAATACACATAGAGTGCAGCACCTACCCAGTAGAAAAGAATCGAGACGAAGCAACCAAGCACCATCGAGAGGATACTGGAACGGTTTGCCGCCTTCACGTCCTTGCAGCTCAGATAACGTTGTACAAACTGCTGGTCGCATCCGCGGATAGCAATTTCGAGAATGGCATAAGCAAAGCCCGCCGAGACAAGCGTGCGCGCATTGGAAACATCAAGACTTGCGTCCCACCACTTTGTCTTGCCCGCCGCGCTCGCAAGGGCAGCCATTTCGCCGAAACCGCCAACCGCATTCGAGATAAGCACGAGCACCAGGACGCCGCCGCCGAAAAACACACAGAACTGCATCACGTCGGTCCAGATGACCGCCTTGATTCCGCCAAACCACGTGTAGAAAATCGCGACCGCAGCGCTTACCACGATAGCCAGTTTAAGGTCGACGTGGAGGATTTGCGCAAGCACAAGCGACGGCGCATAGAGCAAAATTCCCGTGCGCAGCAGCAAGTGCAGGCTGTAGAAAACAGCCGCAAGACGACGCACCGTCTTCGAGCCAAACCGCACCTCGAAAAGTTCGTATGCACTGGAAATGCCCGACGTGCGGAAACGCGGGATAAACACGAAACCCACGACGACGATACTCAGGAGAGCTCCTATCTGGAACATGAGGAACGTCATGTTGTCGCCGTACACGTCGGCGGGCGCACCGAGGAAAGTCGTCGCGCTTACGGAAGTAGCGATGAGGCTAATGCCCACGGCGACCCACGGAATGGATCCGCCACCGAACATATATTCCTTGAGGTTCTTGTTGCCACGGGAAACCCAGAGACCAATAAGCAGAGAAAGCAGCAGGTATGCCGCAAGAACAAGCCAGTCAACAGCGGTAAACATAAATCGGGGTTACGCCTTGAGCGATGAAGTTAGGACCGGGATGTCGTCGTCCGTTTCGGGAGCAGGCTCGAGCGGCAATTCCGTATACTGGATAACCTGATTTCGACCACCTTCTTTCGCCTTGTAGAGCGCCTGGTCCGCATAGGTCACCGCCTTCTTCATGTCGTGGAATTCCGGAGTCACGAGGAAGGCGCCAATACTCACCGTCACGCGGAGCGGGTCCTGCTGATGCACATCGAATTCCAGCTTCATCACCGCATGGCGGATTCGTTCGGCGGTTTCGATCATGCCCTCGGGAGTCGTGTCGATGAGGCCCACGACAAATTCCTCGCCGCCATAGCGTGCGACGACATCGATTTCCTTGCGGATTTCTCCACTGATAGCGCCAGCAATTCCCTTGATGACCACGTCACCAATCGGATGGCCGTAAGTGTCGTTCACGCTCTTGAAGTGGTCGATGTCCATCATCAAGACGCCAATGTTATACTTCTGGCGGTCAGCGCGAATCTTTTCGGTACGCAAATTCTCATGCAACGTGCGGTGGTTGATAAGGCCCGTAAGGCCGTCGCGGGTTGCCAGATCCTTGCCGCGTTCGAACTGGCAGGCACGCGCATAGGCAAACCCGGCGACCCCCGCAAACGCCTTGAGCAAGTTCATCTCGTGCTCGGTATAGCGGTCGCTCTTGCGACTTTCGAGGCAAATAGCGAGCTCCGCCTGTTCCGTGTTCGCATCCGAAGGCACCGGCATTACGAACAGCTGGCGGATTTCCATGTTCTTCTTTTCCTGGTTGTCGATGCGCGGGATATAGGCGTTGAACGAGGACTGGTTGAAGGTGCGTTCTACAGGGCGGTTATGGTAGAGCGCGAGGATCGCGAGTCCCTTGTCCGAAAGCGAGAACTTCTTGCCAAAGAACTGGTCGGCATCGATTCCGTCGCAGCAGACCACATGGCCGACACGTTCCTGGTGAAGGTTGTTGTCGTCCTGCTTGTCGAGGGCAAGGAGCATCATGCGGTCAAACGGGATGTTCCCCTTGACATACTCGAAAATCTGGTGGTAAATATCCTTGACCGTCATGTTCTTGAAGAACTGATGCTGATAGTGGTAAAGGACGCTGAACTGCTGCTGCTCGATGTAGTTCTTGGCGGAAGCAAAACTCTTGAAGTAGAGGGCGTAGAGCGTACTTGCGATATAGGTAAGCGCCTGCGCCGTCTGCTGGCCGAACGCATTGGGATAGAGCGAATCCATCACGAGCGCCCCCACACGATTCTTGCTCCTGTCGAGCATGGGAACCGCCACTAGGGACTTGATCATCGGATTGTCGATATAGTAGAGCAGGCTCTTGCCGCCGGAAAGGTCTCCTTCGAGAAGGCGGTTCACGTCGAGGCGGAACAGCTGGCTGATAAGTCCGGAATTCTCGGTAATCTTCACATCGGTCGCCACCTGCGCGTTCGGGTCGGTGCTTGCGTAGGCACGGATTCCCCATTCCTTCATGGAATTGAGCGGAGAGAAAACCACAACCGTATGGACATTGGGGACAACCCGCTTGAGCCCTTCGAGCATATCGCCAAACGCCTTTTTCACGTCGGCATCGGCCCGCGCCCACACTTGGTTCACGCGGAGGGTGGAACCAGGCTCGTTGTAGTCGGCGGCAGAGTCATCGAAGGAATTTTTTAGTTCGGGGGTTACAGCGGGGGCTATCCCCGTCGCGCGCATGGCGCGGGTCACCACCGGAAGCGAGGCCGTCTTACCGCCCGGAACCCGGGGCAAGTTCATATAGCCGAGCGCGGCGGCGACACCGGCAAACGGAATCAGGAACAGGAGAAGCCCGCCCTGGAACGAAAGTCCCAGCAGCAATCCTGCAACGACAAACAAAATTATGGACATCAGCATCCGACCCTCTACAGCCTAAACGAACGGTAAAGCATCAGACAAGCTACGCCGCCATAAATAATATGGCTTATCCAGGCCGCCAGAAACGGCGTCAAGGCACCATTTTCGCCCATCTTCAGCCCAATCCGTTCAAGGATATAATAGCTAAAAACGAGCAAAAGGCCAACACCGAACTTCTGGGAAAGCCCCCCAGAGCGGCTATAACGATGGCAGAGCGCCGCCCCGATCAAAAGGACAATCAGGTTCATCCAGTGCGCAGAGAGCTTGAAATGGAGCGCAGTCTCCATAACCCGGGTGTCTTCGCCCGAGCGCTTGAGCACCTCGATGCGCTGCTTGACCATTTTCGAATCCATCTCGTCGGAAACCTGGCGTTCGTTAATCAAGTCCTCAGGCCGAGTAAACACCTTTCCCCGCATCTTCTCGCGCACAAGGGGCATGACCGTCACAGTGCCGTCCTTGTTGAAGATGCGCTTCATGCCGCGTTCGAACATCCAGTACGACTCGTCCGCAAAAGTCTTCATCACGCTGTCGCGGGCGGCACTGTCGAGGGATGCCGTATCCGGTTCCACCCAGCGGACCGTCTTGGCGTCATAACGTTCCACTAGCCTTCCCTGCTCGCGCAAGAGCAGCACCACGTCGCGCCCCGTCCTGGATTTCCCCGAATAGAACTTGAAAAACCAGCTTGCGCGTTCACTGTCGATAAAGGTAAAATCGTTCTTTTCCTTGATGCGCGGGTTCTTCTTTTTCTGCGCATTCGTCTCCATGATTTCCAGGCGTTTGTGGTTTGCATCGGGAAGCCAGAGTTCGCTCATCTCGTAGGAACCGACCGAAGCGAGAACGCCCAGAAAGAAAATGGGGAATAGAGTCTTGAGAGGGCTCTGCCCGGAACTCTGCATAGCACTCATCTCGAGGTGCCGAGCCATGTTGCCCACCGAAGCGAGCACCGCAATAAAAAGCGACACCGGGGTAATGAGATAGAGCATGTACGGAATGTAGCTCACATAGTAATCGACAGCATCCTTCGTATCGCGCGCAAGCCACGTCTTGATGTTTCCGACAAAGTCGATGACCGCGAACATGAAGATGGCCCCGATCGTCACGATAAGGAACATCTTCAAAAAATTCCAGACAAGGTAACGAGAGAATTTCACGCATGCCCCCTGCCGATAGAACGGAACCAGCGACCGATGGCACGCATCGCCCTGAAAAATTTCGAATCCCCCGTAAAGCGGTCCCGGACCATCGCGATGGTAATGAACACGCCGAACGCCCCAATAATCATGTTGGAAGACCACATGGCAAGTTCCGGCGAGATGATGAGTCGGTCAGCCAGGTTCTCCCCGCCGATAAGGCAAATCCAGTAGATGACGAAAAAGGCAAGGCTGTAGATGATTCCCGTGCCAATGCCACCCTTGCGCGCCATAATCCCGAGCGGCGCCCCGATCAGGATAAAGATAAAGCAGGCAAAGGAAGTGCTGAACTTCTTGTGGATTTCGACAAGGTATTGCGCCTCGCGCTTTTTTTCGGATTCCATGCGCCCCCAGAGGCGTTCTGTCGTGCGGAGCGCGCTGATTTCCTGAAGACGCATCTTCTGTAGCGACCGCCGGGCTTGGACCGAATCAAGTTCGGCAATTCCTTCCGCATCCGCCGGGAGAATACTATCGCCCAACACGGAAGCCTTCGCATCTGCAAGAGTGGATAGTCTGACTTTCATGGCCTGTTGCGAGACCGTATCATACTTCGCGCGAGCCTCGTTCACCACGTCCATCATCATTTCGACAGGCATCTCGCGGTCGCTCCTATAGCTGCGGCTACGGCGTTCCAGACGCTCATCCACGTTCTGCATGGCGAGGTCCTGCGAAAAGAACCGGATGCGGAAGTAGTTTTCGGGCTTATCAGGGTCCACGATATGCGTCTCGCCACTGCGCAAACGGAACATGAGCGTCGCCCCGTTATCCACGTAGTCCAGCGTCGCACTGTCGGCATAGACCACGCGCGGAGGGCCCTTGCGTTCCATCTCGTACACCTGGATGCCGTAAAGCACACCCGAAACCGGGTCGATGCGGTTCACCCAGAGCTGCACGTCGGGAAACTGCGTAATCAGGCGCCCGGCATCGACAAACACGTGCGGTTTCTTGCGCGAAATGGCATTCATCAGTTCCACCGAACGGTGATTCGCCTCGGGCAGCACCCAGTTGTTGAACAGCACCATCAGAACCGAAAGGAGCATCGCGACAAGCATCACCGGACGCATCAGGGACAAGGGCGAGACTCCCGCCGCCTTTACCGCCGTAATCTCGTGGTCGCCAGAAAGGCGCCCGAAGGCCATAAGACACGCAACAAGCACGGCCATCGGGATCGAGAGCGAAAGCATCCAGGCGAGGTTCAACGCAAAAATTTCAAGGACAGTCGATGCGGGCAGTCCCTTGGACAGGACGTTGTCCAGAATTTTCACGAGAAAATCGACGACAAACAAAAACGTTATGCCGAAAAGCGCCGCCATAAAGGGGCCAATGAGTTCTTTCAACACATAACGGACTAGAATCATTTTTCTTTTCGGTAATATTTTTCTACTTTGATAAGCGAAAGTTAGAATTAACCAAAGAAAAAGAATGAACCACATCGCAAAGACAGCCCTGTTCTCAAGCATTTTTTTCGCATTGACCCTCTTTAGCGGCTGCGCATCGTCCGATGGCGCAAAGAAAACACACACGCAATTCTGCAAGGAAAAGTTCGACAAGGCCGAGGAGCTCTTCAAGAAAGAGAAATACGGACGCGTCATAGACAAACTTGAAGAAATCATGAGCTATTGCGCAGGGACTGGCTACCTGGAACAGACGTCCTTCCTTCTCGCCGAAAGCTACTTCAATCTGGAAGAATGGATCGACGCCCGCGGAGAGTACGGAAGCTTCATCACGAACTTCCCCGGATCCCCCTTCGTGGAGACAGCCGAATTCAAGAAGGCGATTGCTTCGTTCAACATGGAATTCCGCGTGAGCCGCGACGAGGCGAACACCACCATCGCCATGAAGGATTTCGAGCGCTACCTGTCGAACCACCCGGATACGCCGCTCCGCGACTCCATCAACTACTACTACGGGCTCCTCATCGAACGCCTTGCCGAAAAAGAATTCCAGACTGCGCGCCTCTACCTGCGCATGGACAAGCCTCAGGCAGCCGTCATCTACTTCAAGGAATTCCTCGAGACATACCAACAGTCCAAGAGGCGCAAGGAAGCGCTCTTCCTCACCTCGCAGGCCTATACCGACCTCGACCAGTTCGAAACCGCCCGCGAATACCTCGCTCTTGCCAAGGAAGAACTCAAAGAAGACGACAAGGACGGGCAAAAACTCCTCGCGAAGACCGAGAAGAAAATCGCAAAGGCCGAGAAGAATTTTGAAAAGCGCATGAAGAAGGATTCCGAGAAGAAACGCATCCAGAAAGAAGAGAAGACCCTTTTCTACTAGCGATTCGCCAGGCGCCCGGTGGTTGGCATGAAGAACTTCCTGAAGATACTGTTCGCACTCCTCATCGTCTCGACGGCCTATGCCGACGAGGAAGTGAGGGTCGAGCACGACAACTCGCGCCTTTCCATATTCATGCAGCCAGCGATTTCGTTCCTGAGTTTCGACGAACGTGAATACTTCCAAAAGGCCATCGACACCATCTACGCCGACTTCAGGGCGCAGGCCGTCGACAAGGAAGAATCGCTCAGCGTCGCAAAGCAAAACTTCCAGAAGGTCAACTTCTGCTTCCCCGTCATGGGTGGCATCCAGTTCCAGGTGCACAAGGACCACTTCCTGAGTGCCGGAATCGGATTCATCTACGACAAGGAATCCGTCGTGCTTACCGACCGCAAGAACAAGGCGCACAACTATAGCTACACAATCCAGGGCGTGCCCATGTTCCTCGAATACAGGCTCGCCATTCCCACAAGCCTCATCACGCTTTCGAACGGTTCGCTCTTCAGCATCGGAGTCCGGTGGTACTGGACACTTCCCGGCACCGAGATCTACACCACCTGGGGCAAGCTCGAAGCAGAAAACAGCCCGTTGGGTGCCGGGTTCGGAGTAAGTCTCGGCTACCTGGTCACCAGTTGGAACGGATTCAACATCTACGGAGACATCGGGTTCAGTTCCATCTCCGTCGAATCCAAGGAACGCTTCGCCGACATAGTTCCCGACGGCCCCGAAGAAAAAGCCAAATGGAACATCGGCGGACTGCAACTGCAGATTCGCGTGAGCTTCGGGCTGTGGAACAAGCCCAAGGAACCACTCCTGCCAAAAAGCGGAACCGAAAGCGAAACGGCACCGGCAATTCCTGCCGAAAGCACTCCCGCACAAGGGAACGCGGCCGCGGCCGGCCCGACTGGCGAAGGAACGGGCACCTCCGAATCAACGACGGCCAAGGAGCCTGCGGCCGAAGCCCCCAGCGCTCAGGAACCAGAACAACCCGCAAGCGAAAAAGCAAAGGCGGAATAAATGAGTTTCTGGCCGGGGGAAAAACTGCGTTACGCCGAAACGCACTTCAAGTTCAGGCTTCCGTGGTCACTTCTATACAGGCCGTGGCCCGAAATCATCGTAGACGCGCCGTTCCAGTTTATACCCGGCGAAGAGCCAACCCTATGGATTGTCGTGCGTGATGCGCACCGGTTCCCGACGCTTATCGAGAAAGCGGAAATCAATGGCAAGAACTTTGATTTAAACATTCAGGCGGAAGAACAATTCAGCTTTTACCCTATCAAGCTTGGGCACCTGGAAGCGGGCGTTCATGAACTGAACTGCAGGATTTATGCAAAAAGAACCAGCGAAGATGGGAAAAGTTGCGCGACCAAGATTTTCAACCGCTGGAACTACCCCGGATTAAAGCCCAAGCCGCTCAAAATTCACATACTCGCGGAACAGCCCCCAAAGGCACCCGGATTTGTCGCCGGCGAGATGCACTGCCACACGCGATTCTCCTGCGACCACGTGGAACACGGAGCATCCCCCGCCGTATTGCAACAGGCGGCAAAGGCAGTCGGGCTTGATTTCGTAAGCTGCACCGACCACGCCTACGATTTCGCATTCACTGAAGAAGACTACACGAAGGAAGCGCCATCGCCCGCGCCCAGGTTCCAGGCACTGCGCGACGAGATTGCGTCGCTTCCTGCCGGCGAAGGCATGCCCCTCCTGCTCGCGGGCGAAGAAGTTTCCGCAGGCAACAGCAAGGGTGAAAACGTCCACATGCTCGCCTTCGCGCCCGACAGCTACCTGCCCGGCCTCGGCGACTGCGGCCGCAACTGGCTCGAGAACAAGCCCACGTTCAAAATTCCGAAACTCCTGGAAATGACCGAAGCGCACTGCTTCGCGGCGCACCCAATGCAGCCCATGGGACTGCTCGAAAAGTTCATCTTCCGGCGCGGTTACTGGAGCCACAAGGACCTGAACCTCGAAGCTCGCCACAAGATTCGCGGAATCCAGTTCTGGAACGGCATCCGCGACGAAGGATTCAAACTCGGACGCCAATGGTGGATCGAGGAACTCGGCAAGGGAAACTACCTACTCCCTATCGGCGGCAACGACGCGCACGGCGACCTGAATGACACCACCTCCGTCGCAACCCCGCTATTCACATTGCGCCACACCCGCGACCACATCTTCGGCAAGGTGCGAACAGTCGTGAAAGAAGATCCCCGGTCGGAGCCGGGGATGACAAAAACGCAACTCACGCGCGAGGCGCTGAACGCAGCCTTCGCAGGCGACAACTGCTACATCACCGACGGACCCGCGCTCTGGTGGGAACGCGCCGAAATCCACGGGAGCAAGGGAATCATCTTCCACGCCCGCAATACGGCCGACTTCGGCGGCGGATTCCGCTACATCCGCATTTTCGGACGACGCTACCTGAGCAACGGCAAGCTCTCCCCGAACGAAGAAATCTGCAAGGAAAGCCTCGTCGCCGCCCGTGCGAACAGCGACATCGAAGTCTACTTCGACAACTTCGCCTATCTCCGCGCCGAATGTGAAACAGCCACCGGCAAATTCGCACTCACGTCGGCGGCAAGGGCCGAAGGATAAGGGGATCGCATCATGCCTCGCTTGATGTCGCCACTGCGTCCGCGCTACATGCGTTATCCCACGGACATCCCGCGGGAAGGCCTCCAGGTGCATCCGCTCCCCCGCGAAAACGATGCCGCACACGGCGATACCGCGACCCCGCAAGACGCATTAAAAAACGCTTCCGGCAACCAGGCGCCAGACACGGCAGCAGATACTTTCGAGGAGCCGCAGTACCCCGAAACGATTCGCATATCCGAAGGGACATTCCGCCAAATCCGCGACTACAGCCTCGTGCTCCTTTCGCAGGGCATCACCCACCGCATCATGCGCTCCGAAGAAGGACCGTTCCAGATTTTCATCCTACCCGAAAACGAGGACCGCGCACGCCTGCAGCTCGCGCTCTACCGCAAGGAGAACCCTCCCCGGGAAGAGAACCCGCCGCTCCCCCTCACGCTGAGCCTGCAGCCCCTCTGGGTTCTTCTTGTTCCTGTCGTCTGCACGCTTCTCGACTTTTCGGGCAAGGTCGCCCTCATGCATAGTCTCGGACTCTCCGATGCAGACAAGGTGCTACACGGGCAATGGTGGCGCACCATCACCGCGCTCACGCTGCACGCCGACGCGCGCCACATCGCATCGAACCTCGTGAGCGGTTACATCGTGCTGAACCTCATGTCGTACCGCACGCCGCTCGCACGCATGGCCCCGTTCCTCGCCATCGCAAGCGCCGTCGCGAACTTCTTCGTCGCGTTCACCGTGCAGACGGACTACCGCGCCCTCGGATTCTCCACGTTCGTGTTCGCCGCCATCGGCGCGCTTTCCGTCATCGAGTTCAGGCTCATGCCCAAGGAGACCCACGGCATGCTCCGGCGGTTCGCCCCCCTCTGCGGCGCCGCCTCGCTCGCCGTATTCCTCGGCATCGGTGAGAACGCCGACGTGCTGGGCCACGCCTACGGCTTTGTCGCGGGCGCGCTCTGCGGGTTCATCCCAAAGAAGAAGGCGCTCCGCTGGGGAACGCCTGCCAAACTGGTCGACCTCGTGTGGGTCACTATCTATTTCGCGATTTTCGCTATCGGCTGGAAGTTCGCTCTAAGCTAAAGGCTTGCGAGGAACTTCTTCGCCTTGTCGGCATACATCGCATTGTCGCCGTAGACCTCGACGATGCGTTCGGCGGTATTCTTCGCCTTGTCGTTTGCACCCTGCTGCTGGTATACAAGCACGAGCTTCCACATGGCGTCGGCAACCATCGGGACCTGGTCAACCGGTTCTTCCTTCTGGAAGCGGTCTTCCTTGTCGCCAGTGCGCTTGCCGAACTCGGACACGTACTGTTCGAGCAGACCGGCAGCGGCAGTGTAGTCTGCCTTTTCAATCTTCACAGAAGCAAGACCGTGCAGGGCAGCCGAGCGGACCAGTTCCACGGAACCCGCGTTATCGAGCGACTTCTGGAAAAGCGAGGCGGCGCCATCGAAATCACCCTTCTCATACTTGATATTTCCAGCGAAGAGGGCTGCCTTCGCAAGAGCGAGGCCGTCAATCTTGCCGGAATTAATCTGCGCCTCGAATTCGGCGAGGGCGGCATCCTTGTCGTTCGTGTAGAGGAGCGCCATTCCCTTGCCGAGAATTTCGGCCTGTTCGGCAGCAGCGGCCTTCTGGCTGTCCCTAAACTGGACAACGCCGGCCACAACGGCAAGGACAATCACCAGGGCCACGAGGACCTTGGTTCCGTGTTGGACAAAAAATTCCTTGATTTCAGAATTGCTCTGGTTAGATTCGTTAGCCATTTTCGACTTCCATTTTAAATTTAGTGACCCAAACATAGAAAAAATGGAAGACTTTGCCAACTCACACCAAACGCATCTTGACAAAAAAGGGGCCTATTGCTATTTTTGACCCCGCTATGCCACTCTAGCTCAGCTGGTAGAGCAGCTGATTCGTAATCAGCAGGTCGGCAGTTCAAATCTGCTGGGTGGCTCGAAAGCCCCGATTTCTACAGGAAATCGGGGTTTTTCTTTTGCTCCGTCGGCAAAACCATTCATCGCCTCCCCTCTAACCAAAAAACGCTTTTTTTACTATCTTTGGCGCCCTATGAATCCGAATGGCGCAATCATTGTTCAGAGCAACCTCGAAATCATGGTCGAGGTCGATTCCCCCTCCTACGAAGCGGCACGCGACGCAATCGCCCCCTTTACCGAACTGGTCAAGAGCCCCGAGCACCTGCACACCTACAAGATATCGCACCTGAGCCTCTGGAACGCCGCCTCTACCGGGCTCCGTGCCAAGGATGTCATAGAACGACTCGAAAGCCAGAGCCGCTTCCCGATCCCGGAGACCGTCGTCACCGAGATCGAGGACTACATGGCCCGCTACGGACTTTTGCGTCTCAAGAAAGACGGCGACCGCCTGATTGTCGAATCCGACGACAACTACATGTTCGCCGAAATCTGTCGCCTCAAGGAAGTCGAGCCATTCGTGCTGAACTTCATCGACGACCTGCATGCCGAGGTGGACCCGGAACGCCGCGGCCACCTTAAAATGGCGCTTACCAACGCCGGGTTCCCGGTCGAGGACCTCGCGGGCTACACCGTAGGCGACCCCTTGCCCATCCACCTGCGCGAGACGACGCTCAGCGGCAAGAAGTTCGAACTCCGCGACTACCAGAAGGAAGCCGCACAGGTGTTCTATGCGAGCGGTTCCGAGAAGGGCGGTTCGGGCGTCATCGTGCTCCCCTGTGGTTCGGGCAAGACGGTGATTGGTCTTGCCACCATGGCATTGGTGCAGACCAAGACACTCATCCTCACCCCGAATATTTCGGCATCGCGCCAGTGGATCCGCGAAATCTGCGACAAGACCGACCTAACCCTCGACCAGGTGAAGGAATACTCCGGTGAAGTCAAGGAAATCGGCCCGGTGACCGTCGCGACCTACCAGATATTGACCCAGCGCAAGCGCGCGAAAAAAGACGAGAACGCCCCCGACACCGCAGACCTCGAGATGAGCGACGAGGAAGTGAAGAAGGAACTCGCGAATTTCCCGCTGTTCAGCCAGCAGAAGTGGGGGCTCATGATTTACGACGAGGTGCACTTGCTGCCCGCCCCGGTGTTCCGCCTAAGTACCGAAATGCAGGCGACCCGCCGCCTTGGCCTTACGGCGACGCTCGTGCGCGAAGACCACAAGGAAACGGAAGTCTTCAGCCTTATCGGCCCCAAGAAGTACGATATCCCGTGGCGTATCCTGGAAGCGCAGGGCTGGATCGCGACCGCCGACTGTAACGAGATTCGTATCCCGATGGAAGCGGAACTCAAGATGAAGTACGCCCTCGCGCCCATCCGCGAGAAGATTACGCTTGCCAGCACGAACCCCGAAAAGACGGACATCGTGGAGCGCCTGCTCAAGCATTTCGACAAGCCCGACGACCGCGTGCTGATTATCGGCCAGTACATCGACCAGCTCGAGGCCCTCTCTGAAGACCTGCAGATTCCGCTCATCACAGGCAAGACCCCGAACAAGGAACGCGAACGCCTGTACGCCGCCTTCCGCGACGGCAGCCAGAAGAACCTCATGGTTTCGAAGGTGGGTAACTTCGCCATCGACCTTCCCGACGCGAACGTGCTTATCCAGGTTTCGGGAACGTTCGGAAGCCGCCAGGAAGAAGCCCAGCGACTGGGCCGCGTGCTGCGCCCCAAGAGCGACGGCGGTGCCGCGCACTTCTACAGCATCGTGACGCAGGATTCCAAGGAACAGGAATTCGCCATGAACCGCCAGCTGTTCCTCACGGAACAGGGTTATGCCTACAAGATAATCAAGCGCGGCGATTGGGATATACTTGTGCGCACGCCCGAAGAACTGGCTGCGCGGGTCTCGCAATAAACTTCGCATAGTTTCGTTCTCGGACTCTCGCTGTACTATTTGTACAGCTTCGGTCCTGCGGCCTCACTCTGCTCGTTTCTTGTTTCGACCTAATTTATTTAAAAAAAAGAGCTAGGAATCTAAATCCTAGTTCTTAATTTTTTTTAGTTACGTCAAGCGATGGCGTCGGCTACTTTTCCATGACGATAAGTTCAGGTTCGCCACGGCCGGGGAGCGGCTTGAATATTTTCACCATCGTCTCGGTCGAAGGGCGGTTGAACCCGCTGGTCGTGCACACGAACAGATAGTTCATACCGGCGACGACCTGCGTGGCCACGCTCAACGGAGCAAGTTTCAAGTAGGCGTAATCCTTCGTCGCGGTCGCAAACACCGCAGAATCTTCTGCAGTGAGCGCTCTCTGGTCCGAAAAGCCACCCATGAGCATTTCGTCCGTCTTGCCGGCGGCAAGGTCCGCGAAAAATCCCTCGACTTCCTTAGCAGCGACTTCCGCACCGTTCTCGGCCGTAATGCGCTTGTTCGAAATCCCGTAGGCAAGCGTCACGTTCGCGTTCGGTTCAAGCGTCTTGAGTTCCGCGGCGGAAGCCTTGCGGCCGCCGCTACCGTAAGTGCAGAACGGCACCACCACCTTGCCCGAAAGGTCGTTCGAAGCGAGGAAGGTATAGATCGGCGGCGCGAAACTCCCGAACATGATCGGGTAGCCGAGGTAGACCGTATCGTATTTCGCGAGGTCGGCCTTCGTGTTCACGAGCGCGGGCCACAGCTTGGTCTGGCGCTGGGCGGCCACCGCATCAATCGTGCTGTCGTATGTCGAGGGGTACGGCGTCACCATCGCAAGTTCGAACACGTCGGCGTTCTTCGCTTTCTGGAAAATCTCCGCAAGCTTCTTGGTCGCGCCCGTCTGCGAGTAATAGACAACGAGCGACTTCGACACGGCCGGCTTTGCCGCCTCCGCGGCAGGTTCCGCCTTGGACTGTTCCTGGTTTCCGCAGGCACACAGCGCAAGCGCCGCGGCAACAACCACAATACCAAATTTGCAATTCATAAACGACCTCCGTTTTCCCTAATTATAATTTTTTCGCGCGGCTAGATTTCGACAGATTCCTCGTCGCCCCGTATAAATGCAGCAAGGCGCTCCACCGTGCGGGCAAAGTCGTTCTTGACGGAACATTCCCAGACCGTCGCCACGCGGAACCCCATGAGCGAGAGCTTCCAGGCTGTCTTCACATCGCGCACCACGTTGTTCGTGAATTTATCGTTCCAGAACTCCGGATTGCTCTTGGGACGGCTCGTAAACTTGCAGCCGTGCTGATGCCAGAAACATCCGTTCACGAAAACGACCACGTTGTACCTGAGGATGAACAGGTCGGGCGAACCCGGCAGGTCATGGCGGTGGAGCCTGTAGCGGAACCCCGCACGGAACAGCGCGCGACGCACGAGCACCTCAGGCTTCGTATCCTCGGAGCGTACAGCCCGCATCATTTGCGAACGTGTCATGGGGGGACGAGATTTCCGCTTGCGCTTTTTCACGGTAAAAAATATAGCCATTTTGGGCATGTCGTGCCTTTTTCTGTTTCGGTTAATTTACACCCGTCCCCGCTTTTTTTGATTATTTTACATGTGGGTGTTTACGTATTAGGGAAAAACAAGGAGTAACAATGAGAAACCTTTTTCCCGTTTCTGGGCTTATGCTCAGCGTAGCCCTGATTGGCGCAGGCATCGCAAGCACCTTCGCCGCAGATGAAACCCTCCGATCGTACGCTGAAAAGAACGACATCTATATCGGTGCCATTCTGAACTCGCAGTGGTTTGGCGGCGGACTTCCCGCGCAGTACGAGCAAATTCACAAGACGCAGTTCAACATCGTCGTCGCCGAAAACGAGATGAAGTTCGACGCGACCGAACCTAGCGAAAACAGGTTCAACTACAACAACGGCGACAAGATGGTCAAGTACGCGAAGCAGAACGGCATGCGCGTCCGCGGCCACGCCCTCGCCTGGCATAGCCAGGTCCCGAACTGGGTGAACAACTACAAGAACGACAAGAAAAAATTGCTCTCCGTTCTCAAGAACCACATCGACAACGTTGTCGGACACTGGAAAGGCCAGGTGGACGAATGGGACGTGGTGAACGAAGCCATCAGCAACAACGAACCCATGTGGCGTTCCTATTCCGTGTGGTACCAGGGAATCGGCCCTGAATTTATCGACTCTGCCTTCGTGTGGGCGCACGCCGCCGACCCCGACGCGGAACTCTGCTACAACGACTACAACCTCGAGCAGGGTGTCAACCCGAAAGCCAAGGCAGGGTTCTTGCTGGAACAGGTGAAACGCTGGGTTGCAAACGGCATTCCTATCACCTGCGTGGGCTCGCAGACGCACGTGGAAGACACCACTACCGACAAGCACTTTATCGGTTCGCCGGACAGCCTCCGCTCGCTTGCCAGGGAACTTGCAAAGCTCAACATCAAGCTGAAAATCACCGAGCTCGATATCGGATTCAAGAGCGGCATCAACGTGAGCAAGAGCGACCTCGAACGTCAGGGAAAGACCTTCCGTGAATACCTGGACATCATCCTCGAAGAACCGAACGCGGACACGTACCTGATCTGGGGCGTATCCGATAAATGGAGCTGGCTTGGCGGGCTCAACAGGCAGAAAGGACTTATATACGACGACAACCTGAATCCGAAACCGGCATTCGATAGCATTCTGGTGAGGCTCCAGAACTTCGAACCGCCCCAAGATACAATTGTCACGGACACGACAAGCTCCGACACAACTGCACAAGACTCCTCCATCGCGATTGCACAGTCTGCCGGTCCGGGGAGCGTCACCATGCACGTTGCAGGCCGCACGCTGTTCATTGCCGGAGCAAAGTCCGCAAGCGTTGACGTGTTTGACATGCAGGGCCGCCCGGTATTCAGCGGCAAGTGCGAAACGGGCTCTGTCGAGCTGAATGTCGCCGAAGGGCTCTACATGGTGCGCGTGCGCAACGGGTCAGCAAGTTTGACGAAGCGCATCGCCATCAAGTAGAAAAAAACTATATTGGCGCACCTTCGGAGTGCATTTTTCTATATTGGCGCCCCTTCGGTGCGCATATAGCTCGGCTCGGTCATGCCAAATGGCACAAGCGCCTTTGTCGTGACTCTCGCCTTTTTTCTATATTTGTCCCCGCTTGGCGCATGTTGCGCCGCATTTAACGGAGGCTAAAATGGCTCTACAGTTCTACAACACCGCATCGCGCAAGAAAGAAGTATTCACACTCCCCGAAGGCGTCCCCGCCGTGCGCATGTACTGTTGTGGCCCGACGGTGTACCATTTCGCCCACATCGGCAACCTCCGCACCTACATTTTCGAAGACTTTTTGGTCCGTACGCTCAAGTACTACGGCTACAAGGTGAATCACATCGTGAACATCACCGACGTGGGCCATTTGACCAGCGACGCCGACTCTGGCGACGACAAGATGGAAAAGGGCGCCGCCCGCGAAGGCAAGTCCGTCTGGGACATCGCGAAGTTCTACACCGACGCGTTTATGGCCGACTGGCACCGTTTGAACATCCAGGAACCGACCCGCTGGACGCCTGCCACGCAGCACATCCAGGAACAGATTGAACTGGTGAAGACCTTGGAAGAAAAGGGCTACACCTACCGCACCAGCGACGGCATCTACTTCGACAGCCTCAAGTTCCCGCGCTATGCCGATTTTGCACGCCTGGACGTGGAAAACCTGCGCAAGGGTAGCCGCATCGACATGGGCGAAAAGAAGAACGCCACCGACTTTGCTCTGTGGAAGTTCAGCCCGAAGGACAAGAAGCGCGCCATGGAATGGGACAGCCCGTGGGGCGTCGGTTTCCCCGGCTGGCACATCGAATGCTCCGCGATGGCCATGAAGTACAACGGCCCAACCCTCGACATCCACTGTGGCGGTACGGACCACATCCGCGTGCACCACACGAACGAAATTGCCCAGAGCGAATGCGCCAACGGCGTGACCTTTGCACGTTTCTGGATGCACGGCGAATTCCTCCGCACAGCAAGCGAAGAAAAGCTAGAAGACGGCACGACCGAGCAGAAGTTCGGCAAGATGAGCAAGTCCAGCGGCGAATTCCTGACGGTTTCGCTCCTCATGGACCGCGGCTTCAACCCGCTCGACTACCGCTTCTTCGCGATTGGCAGTCACTACCGCAACTACCTGAACTTCACGTGGGAAGCTTTGGAAGGCGCCAAGGAAGGCCTCAAGAGCTTGCACAAGAAGACGGACCCGCTGATCGGCAAGGCTACCGCAATTACAAGCGAAGCCGCCAAGGCTTTCCAGGCCGAATTCAAGGACGCCATCGGCGACGACTTGAACATGCCGCGTGCACTCGGCATCATGAACACGATGCTCAAGAGCGATATCGACGACGGTGAGAAGGCCGCCCTGGTGGCCGACTTCGACCAGATTTTCGGTTTGAAGCTCGACGAACCTCGCGAAGAATATGCCAAGAAGGGCGCAAACGACGGCGTGGATGTCGCAAAGATCGAAGCGCTGATTGCCGCCCGTAAGGAAGCCCGTGCCGCCAAGAACTGGGCCGAAAGTGACCGCATCCGTGACGAGCTCGCCGCGATGAACGTGGTCATCAAGGACAGCAAGGAAGGCACGACCTGGGAATTGAAATAACCCGGAAGCCCCTTGAATAAACTAATATTCTCCGACCGTTATGCGCGGTCGGATTTTTTTATCCCTTGGCCTTCGCCTTGGGAATGCGCGGCATTTTCGCCGTATGGTGTCGCACGACGGCACCCGAATGATGAATCGGCAAGGGCTTTTCGTCACGAATAACCTCGCCCGTGCGGGCAAGGCCGTCTGACTTTAACTGACCGGTCAAAAGATTAGGATTGATCGCCATAGGTCCTCTCCAAAAACGTGAGTCTAATCAAGATAATTAAATTTTTTCAGTTGTCAAGTGTCCTGTCCGATTTTACATTTTATCTTATGCGTATCAAGCAATTTGTATTCAATCCCTTCGGCGTAAACGGCTTTGTGCTCAGCAATGACGCGGGCGATGCCATCCTGATAGACCCGAGCGTGTCGAACGAACGTGAAGAGGACGCCCTAGCAAGCTACATCGAGCAGAGCAAACTCACGGTAAAGCACCTTTTCAACACGCACCTGCACCTGGACCACGTGCTGGGCAATGCGTTTGTCGCCCGCAAGTACGGCGTGCAGCCCGAGGCTCACGAAGAAGACGCATTCATGCTGGATTTGCAAGAAGAACAGAGCGAGATGTTCGGACTCCCGCTGCGTGAACCTTCGCCCGGGCTCGGCAACTACCTTGCCGAGGGCGATGCCGTCGGGGTGCCGGAAATAGAATTGCAGGTCATCCACGTGGCTGGCCACTCCCCCGGCGGCATCGCGTTTTTTTGCGAAAAACCGGGCGAAGTGAACGGTCAGAAGGCACCACCGCTCCTGTTCCCCGGAGACATCATCTTCGCAGGAAGCCGCGGCCGCAGCGACCTATTCGGCGGCGACGACGATGCACTTGTAAGCGGGATTAAGAACAAACTTCTTTCACTCCCGAAAGAGACGGTGGTGTTCCCCGGACACGGGCCCATGACGACGATCGGGGATGAGAGAAGGTGGTATTAAAGCAGATCCCCGCCTTCTCCTCAAAGAGGATAACTCTACTATGGCAACAAGTTGCCAAGTATCGTATAGCGGGGATGACAAATGCGGGGATGGTGAGCACGAAGCATGAGTGACAAGGCGACGGCAAGAATTGGGTGGATTGACGAATTCAAGGGATTCGTGTTGCTGCTCGTGTGCCTTTATCACGTGGAACAGTCGTTTCCGCAGGCGCAAATGGGAATGCTGCACCTGAGCGCACTCCGCATGTCGGCCTTCTTCTTTATTTCGGGAATGCTGTTCAGCACGCGGCGCTTCGGCAATTTCAAGGCTTACTTTATCCACAAGACGCACGTCCTGCTCGTCCCCTACATTTTGCTTTCGCTCCTGTTCCTCGCGCTAGACCCGGTACTCTACAATTTCGACCTTTTCCCGAAGGCGCCGCGCATGACGGTGATGAACATCCGGCCCGAAATCGCGACTGTGTGGAACTACATCTACTGGAACCTCGCGAAAATCTTCGTAGCAGGCAAATCTTCCATCGGGTCGGGGCCGCTCTGGTTCGTGTTCACGCTGTACTCGGTAAGTTTACTGTTTTATGGGGTGCAAAAAATTGTACCGAGAAGATTCATCTTCTTTGTTTCGCTGGCAAGTCTTGCGGGTGGCTGGCTCCTGTATGTCAACCACATCCGCCTGCCGCTCGGAATAGAGCGCGACCTGACAGTACTGTTCTTCTTTGCAAACGGCTGGCTATGTAAGGGAATGTTGAAAGAAAACACAAAAAAAATCTTGGCTCTCGTTGCAGCCACTATCGTCTCTTTCGCCGCCTACGCATACCTCGAAGTTCCCGACCCAGATTTCAGCATCATGAACAACGACCTCGGGAAAGACTTCCGCATTTTTGTTGCGAGTTCCTTCTTCGGCATCGCGGGCCTCATAGGCACTTTCGTTCTCGCCGACAAATTGCCGAACATCATCCCCGTCCGCATTGCCAAGGGAATTCTCCGCAACATCTCGCGTAACGCGCTCGTGATTCTCGCCGTCCACTGGTACACCCTGCTCGTGATGCGCCTGCTTTTCCGCGAAGCTTTCAACAAGCCAGGTGTCGCCTACCTTGCCATCCCCGTGGTCGCAACCGTGGTTATCGCAGCCATACCGCTATTCCGCTGCAAGCTCTACCGCCTGCTCGGCAAAGAGAAAATCGGCGTCCGCGAAAGTCTAAGCATCAAGGATTAGGGCCGCGCCGTCCGCACCACTAAAATCAGAGATAGCTCTTGTTCATGCGCGGGACCTCGGCCTCTTCCCGCTTCTTCGGAACAAACACCTTGATTGCATAGACATTCTGCTCCGTCTCCGCGACGATATCGCCTTCCTGCAGGTCTTCGTAGAGTTCCATTTCGATTTCAACACCATCGCGGGCAATGCAGCGCACCGACCGCGCCGTGAGTTCCTCTCGCAAGAGAGGAACATCTACAACCTTCTTGTAGGTGCCATGATGTGTCGTCCCGAGGATTCTGTTGCAAAACATGAGCCAAATATAAAATATATGCGAACGCAAGCGTTCGCGCTTCACTCGCCTTACGATTTTTTTCAGTTGCGAGCAGAGCAAAAAAAAAGAATCTCGACTTTCATCGAGATTCACAAAATCCAATTTTTTCTTAGAGGCGAGTGAGACAAGGCGGAGGGACCGAAGCTGTATAAGACATACAGCGAGGGTCCCGACAACGCAGTATCGCGAAGCCTATAAGGGAAAATTACTTATCCGTGAGGAATGCGACGCCCGGAAGAACCTTGCCTTCCAGCAGTTCGAGGGAAGCGCCACCACCCGTAGAGGTGTGGGTCACCTTCTTGTCTGCGCCGTACTTCTTGGCAGCCGTAGCGGTATCGCCACCACCGATCACGGTGATTGCGCCGGCAGCGGTAGCTTCGACGATAGCGTC
>NZ_DFLC01000023.1:36203-37290 GCF_002374005.1 Fibrobacter sp. UBA3629
CCATAGCCTTGGTAGCCTTTTCGAAAGCTTCGAATTCGAACACGCCTGCAGGGCCGTTCCAGACGATGGTCTTGGCGGACTTGATAGCGTTCACGAAGAGCTTGGTGGATTCAGCGCCCACATCGAGGCCCATCCAGCCAGCCGGAATGCCTTCGGCGTCAGAAACAGCCTTCGTGGCAGCGTCGGCAGCGAACTTGTCAGCAGCGATGTAGTCGACCGGGAGGATGATTTCCTTGCCAGCAGCCTTGGCCTTGGCCATCAGATCCGGAACGAGCTTGGCACCTTCTTCGTCAAACAAAGAAGAACCGATTTCGATGTTGTTCAAAACCTTCTTGAAGGTGAAAGCCATGCCACCGCCGATGATGATCTTGTCGGCCTTGTCGAGGAGGTTGTTGATGAGCTGGATCTTGTCAGCGACCTTTGCACCGCCGAGGATGGCGAGGAACGGACGCGGAGGATTGTTGAGCACCTGGTCGAATGCCTTGAGTTCCTTGTTCATGAGGAAACCGGCAGCGCGCTGCGGAAGTTCAACACCAGTCATGGAGGAGTGGTCGCGGTGAGCGGTACCGAAAGCGTCGTTCACGTAGACGTCAGCGAGCTTGGTAAGGCTTGCGCGGAAGGCCTTCACGGCTTCCTTGTCGGCCTTTTCCTTGGTTTCGGTGCCATCGGCGTTCTTGATCTTGCGCTTGCCTTCTTCTTCGATGTGGAAGCGGAGGTTTTCGAGGAGGATGATTTCACCCGGCTTGATAGCGGCGCAGGCGGCTTCGACTTCCGGACCCACGCAGTCGGAGAGGAACTTCACCGGCTTCTTGATGAGTTCTTCGAGCTTCTTGGCAACCGGAGCGAGCGTGTACTTCATGTTCTTTTCGCCATTCGGGCGTCCCAGGTGAGAAGCGAGCACGACGGCTGCACCGTGATCGAGAGCGTACTGGATGGTCGGGAGAGCGGCTTCGATACGCTTGGTGTTGGTGATTTCGCCAGTCACCTTGTCCTGCGGAACGTTGAAGTCAACACGGATGAACACGCGCTTGCCGGCGAGTTCGAGATCTTCGATAGAAAGCTTTGCCATTGTAGCAATCCTCTTTTT
>NZ_DFLC01000037.1:0-19397 GCF_002374005.1 Fibrobacter sp. UBA3629
TCGAGAGGGCGCGGCAGCTGATGAAGTCCAGGTCGGCAAGGCCCGAAGTTTCGAAGCGCTTGCCCACCACGGTCAGGTTCTTGAGCTGCAATTTTTCCTTTGCGTAGTTCATGAACTCCACGCGCATGTGGCGGGGTTCCACCGCATAGAACTGCACCTCGGGCATCGCGATGGCGAGCGGGAAAACCGGGCAGCCTGCACCTGCACCCATATCAGCCCAACGGTCATTGATATGCGGTGTCTTGAAGGTGCTGGGAAGAGGCTTTACATCTTCTATAATGCTAGCTTGACAACAGTGAAAATATGGCATCAGCGAGTCGGCGATGTGCCTGCTGAGGAACTTCTCGGAATCCTTCGCCGAAATCAGGTTGCCGAACTGCTTGGTCTCCACCACCAGGTCGGCAAAGCCATAGAGCTTGTCCATTTGCTCATTGGACAACTCGAAGTGAACGTACTCCTTCAGGAACTGGTTCAGAAGATTCTGCTGCTCTATGTTAGTTCTGTAGCTCAATTTTTCCTAACGACATCCCCGCGCAGGCGGGGATCTTTTATGTTGGTGTTTCACGTGAAACCAACAAGAGACAATTTAGTATATCTTTTATAAAAAAAGAGAACGCCGACATCGGCGCCCTTTCACTTTTTTAAAATATCCGTTAATAACTTTTTGATAGATGTTGAGATGCTGTGAACTTACTTCAAAAATTCTACAGTGTATTTTCCTTGGGCGGGGCGACCGAGTAGGTCGAAGTGTCTTGCATTTTTGTAATTGACTGCCGGACGAACCTTGTGGAGGATTGCATCGGTTCCTGCTTTGCGACGGAACATGAAGTAAGTCATCACCTTGTTGTCTAGTCCATCTTCGATATAAGTCTTGCTCACAATGACCCTGTCATTTTTAACTTCAGTATCGTAACGGTACCAGGTGGTCACGTAGTCGTCGCGACTATCCTTCACATAGCAGGTGTTGGTGTCCTTCTCGTCGTTGACGATAATTTCGCTTTCAGAACGCCTGAAGAGGGTATCATTTCCCATGACATATATATTAGTGTACTTACCGGCTTCGTCAGTGCTGGTAATGGCCAGGGAGTCCCCGTCAAAGTAGATACTAATTGTGTCGCTCACTCCATTTACCGATCCTATAATGGTCCAGTTATTTTCTACATGGTCGATATCGAAAACTACCGAGTCAGGATTTATGGTAGTCTTGTATTGCCATTCCCCGTTGCGGAGATTCGCTTCGTAGGCGCTGTCGACTTTATCGCCGGTCCGATAGTACTTCAGGATATAGATGGAGTTCCCCCTGGTATTGGCAGTGCCTTTGTCTACATACATGCTGTCAAATAGCAGGCCGTCAAAGCTCTTGTCGTAACCAGCGATTGTTGCCTGTTCATATTCAAAAACTGTATGGATGCAGTCAGCAAAAGACTGGGTGAATAATGCCAGAGTGGCGAGAATAAGAATGAGTTTTTTCATATGAGGAAATATAATAGAAGATTTTATGTTGGGCGCTACTTGTTTCACGTGAAACACGCACAAGGTTCCCAAATAAAAATGTGCTTGCACATTTTTATTTGGGAACCGCAGGGTGTAGGACTATGGCGCAGCCATAGTCCCAACATGTTAGACATGTTGGTTCCACGTGAAACATTTATATAATTCAAAACTTTCAACATTAGTCCGCAAATATATTTCTAGAACCTTGCTGGTGAATTTGGGTCGCACCAGATGGGGCCGTGTCCACCGAATGCTGTCGAGAGGGCTGCCCCCGTGATGCAGAGCCCGTTCCAGATGAGGGCGTTTTTCAAATAATCGCCTTTTTCGCGACTTCCCTTTATGGATGGGTCGATTCTATTGGAAGATGAATCCGGGGCGGCCATCCCCTGTTCGTAATCCACCTTGAAGACCATGGCGCGGTCGGTGGCCGGCGCCTCTGCCTGCTTTTGTGGCAGGAGCTGTGCGAGCGAAAGTGGCGCGCTCGCCAGTAAAAGGATTGCAATACCGTAAAGCCTCATGATAACCCCAAAATGTTCTCCTGCAGATAATATATATAATTTCATGGAATTTTTCGCAAGAAAATGACGGATGACATTATTTGACTCTAAAAGTTTATATATTGCCGACAGGACTATTTCAGGGAGGTTCCCGTGTGTTCCCTCATTGCGGCAATTTTCATAACGGTACTGCTTATCATGTGGTATAATTAGGTATATTTATGTCGGAGGCCTATATGGTAGAAATCGAGATTATCCAGGGCGACATCACCAAGCTTGCAGTGGATGCCATCGTGAATGCGGCGAACTGTTCGCTGCTGGGTGGCGGTGGCGTGGACGGCGCAATCCACCGGGCGGCGGGTCCGGAACTTTTGAAGGCGTGCATCCCCCTGAACGGTTGCGAGACGGGCAAGGCGAAAATCACTCCCGGCTTCAGGCTCCCGGCAAAGTTCGTCATCCATACTCCGGGTCCCATCTATCGGGATGGCCTGCACGGCGAACCCGAACTGCTGGAATCCTGCTACAAAAGCTGCCTCGATTTGGCCGAGGAGAACGGCTGCGAGACGGTCGCCTTCCCCGCTATTTCTTGTGGAGTTTATGGCTACCCCTGGGAGGCCGCTACCGAGATTGCGGTAAAGAGCGTCCGCGAATTCCCGGCGCAGAAAGTCAAGAAGGTCATCTTCTGCTGTTTCGGTGAACAGATGTTGAAAATTTATCGAGAAGTGATGGCGAAAGCGTCTTGAAAAAAAATGAAGTTTTATCGTTTATTTTTACCCTTTCTAATGGTACTCGTGATGGCGGGCATCTCATTTGCCAACGAGGAACAGGCCCCCAATGTAGCGCAGGATTCCACTAGGGTGCAGCAGAATTCTGGAAAAACTTTCTTTCGGGAATTGGTTCCTTGGAATATGTACCTGGGAGGCGGCACAGGTTTCGCTTTTGGAGCAGATTGGGTTTTTGGTGATTGGAATTATATATACATTAAAGGTGATGATTCCAGTTTTATACCAAGTCACATTTGGTTGTGGACTATTGGGACGCATGCGTTTTTTGCGGACGGGTTCAACTTCCTGCTGCAGCCAAATATCCTATATTTCTACGAAAGGGGCATCTCGTTCAAGTTTTCCCTAGGTCCAGAACTGGGCTACATTAACGAGACTGGCTTTGATTACGGCTTTTCGCTCTGTATCGGGACAATCATCGACATATTCAATGTCAGGGTGGGCTATCTGGTACGGACGAAGAGTCCTTATTTCCATATATTGTTTAACTTGCCGGTAGGCATTGGTATGTGGGTATAATAATCTATATTTTAGCAAACAAGTATTGAATTTTTTCAAAAAAAAGGAACATCTTATGGAAGAAGTCGTAAAATTTCTCAAGGCATGTGGTGCGTATTTCCTCGCGACGGCCGACGGCGACCAGCCGCGCGTTCGCCCGTTCGGTACCGCCAACATTTTCGAGGGCAAGCTCTACATCCAGACCGGCAAGTCGAAGGACTGCTCCAAGCAGATCCAGAAGAACGGCAAGGTCGAAATCTGCGCGATGAACGCCGCGGGTAACGAGTGGGTCCGCGTTGCCGGTACCCTGGTCCGCGACGACCGTCGCGAACCGAAGGTCGACATGCTGGAGCACTACCCCGAGCTCAAGTCGATGTACTCCCCCGACGATGACAACACCGAGACGCTCTACTTCAAGGACGCGACCGCTACGTTCTACAGCTTTACGGCGGCTCCGAAAGTCGTGAAATTCTAGGCGCTAGTTTCACGTGAAACTCCTGCCGCGCGGATTGCCCGGCAGAAAAATTTGCCTCGACGGCCTCTTCGTCGGGGCTTATTTCATAGGGTCGTCATTTTCGGATGTTGATATGATTGTAAACATTCTATTAACTAAATTTCGATGTATGGTCTGAAAACATATGATGGACGTGGATAAAGTTGGGGATAGGTGTCTGTTTTTGGGGATGTTTCACGTGAAACGTCATTTGCTCATGTGGATAACTTGTGAGGTTTGGAAATTGCGCATTTAGGCGCCCTTTAAATTGTAAACATGTTATCAACAAAAATCTATATGAAGGGGCATGTTTCATATGATGCGAAAAAGCAAAAAAAAACGCTTGTTTTTTTTATTTTGTTACAAATAAATGCGCTAGTTTGAGTGTGATAGTTGTATATTTTCCAATATCAAAAGTTAGGAGCTACCATTATGAAAAAGTTAGGAGCTATCATCTTCATTCTCGTGTCGGCTGCCTCGGCGTCCGGCATATCCTGGAAAACCTTCGACGTCAAGACGGGCCCCCTGCTTGGCGGCTGGTCGGAGTCCACGACATCCTTAGGCTGGTCGCTTTCGCTGGTGAAGCCGCTGACCCCCTACTTGGGCGTGGGCGCCATGATCGAGGTCGCGACAAGCCATTCGATGTGCTGCGACTGCGCGGAGTACGACTTCGACGAACTTTCCGAAGGGCTGCTGGTGAATTTCGACGTCCCCCTTGCTTACGGGTTCAACCTGATCGCCAACTTCATGTTCCTGCTGCACTGGGAGGAAGGGACGGTCAGCGGTCTGTATTTCTCGTGGCGCGTCGAGGAGGATCTTTACGATGCGGACGGCGAGCCGGTCTACGGTCTCTACAGGATGGAGGAAGACAACAACGACTACGACTTCGAATCGTTCATGTTCCGCTCGAACCTCGGGGTCGCCTGGCGCACTTCGGGCGGGCGGTTCGGCCTCGAACTCTACCCCCTGGACTTCGCCCTGGTTCGTGGCGGCGACGCCCGCTACACGATGTCGCTGAACGCGGTCGTCCGCGTGTTCTAGCCCGCGGATACCCCAAATATATTGCCTTGGAATATTATACCGCGAGCCTTTTCGGAAAATAGTGATTATATTTATAGCGTGTGTTGCGCCCTATGGGGCGTAGTTGTTGTCTTATCCCGAGAGGCTGTATCAATGTTGAGAAGCTTAACGCTATGGGTAATTTTGGGTGTCACGCTCTCGCTGGCCGCTCCCCAGAGTGGCAAGGTGCGTTCTGTTCTTGGGGACGTCTCGTTCAAGAAAAAGGGAAAAGGGGACTGGGCCAGTCTCCGCGTGGGTGCGAAGGTCCAGGAAAAGGATGTCATCCAGACGGAAATTGAATCGGGCGTGCTGATTTCGATGCCCGACGGCAGTACTATCTCCATCGAGGAGAACGCGCTGGTCGAGTTCTCGCAGATTCTGATGATCAAGGATTCGCAGGTCTCCGAGGTGGATGTCAAGAAGGGCATGCTCCGGTTTGACGCCCAGAAGCAGAAGGGGCCGCAGAGCAAGTTCAGGTTCAGGACCGGTACGGCGACTGCATCGATCCGCGGTACGGACGGTGTCATCGGCGTTACGGAAGGCGGCCTCCCCTACGGCGCCCTCAACAGCGGCGAGATGGTGATGGAAGAGGACGGCAAGGAAATTTCCGTGAAGGCGCAGCAGTACGTGGCCTTCCGCAAGGGGCAGGCTCCCGTTGTGGTCGAGGCAAAGAACGCGGGCGACCTCGACTTCATCAAGATGCTCAGTGCCGCCGTGGACGACACCGCGAAGTCGGTCGAGGATATCCAGGCGAGCGCAAGGGAAATCGACGCGAAGATCGAGAAGAGGAACGAGGACCTGAGGCTCCAGTACAAGTGCCGCCTCTATTCCGTGCCTCCCGTCATCTCGACGAATACGGTCACCATCGAGGCTCTCTGCTCTCCCGGCGTGACGGTCACGCTCGGTTCCGAGACGTTCGAATCTAGCGGCCAGACGTTGCGCTTCACCCCGAGCTGGGCGGACGGCGCTTTTGGCGAGAAGAAGTTCCGCATGACCTGCTCTGTGGAGAAGAACACGTTCGAGTGCGGCAATATCTCGTTTGTCTACAGGGTCGATCGCCGCATCAAGTTCATGCGGTACGACGAGCACAAGTGCGAGGCTCTCTATGCGACTACGGGCTTCAACGGAAATGACGGCAAGTTGCGCGTGTACGTCGGCGACAGCCTCCTGAGGGACCTCATGCTCGAAAGGGATATCGCCGCGAGCTTCCCGCTGCTTCCCGGCGTCAACACCTACCGCATTGTTCCTGAAAACGAGGACAGTTCCGTCGGCGTAATCGAGCGCGAACTCAAGTGCTTCCCGAAGACGGGAGTGAAAATCCAGTTGCGAAACGGCAACAAGGCCGTCTTCAAGAAGAAGGTCTCGCAGGGTGCCGCGGTCTATCCGGAACTCGAGTTCGACGTGGTGAAGGTCGTGAACAACGACCCGTCGCAGATAAAGTCCGTGGAAGCGAGCGTCAACGGCAAGCCGTGCGAGCTCAAGATGATTCCGTCCGAGAGCGGCCTTGGCTACAGCACCAAGCTGCAGGTGCGCCGCGGCAAGTCGACGAAGGTTGATATCAAGGTCACCATGCTGAGCGGCGAGGTGGCCAAGGAATCCAAGATTTTCGAGTACAAATAAAGGTTGTACTAAAATACTTAATACTTTGTTATAATTTTAATAAGTTCGCTTTTTGCAACAAAAAAGCGAACTTATTTTTATTTTTGTAAACAAAATTATACCACACAGTGTGTTGACTGCGTAGTTTATTTGCTAGATTTGTGCCAAACCTGATACAAAACATAGCGGGCAAAAAAGGTGTCTGGATGAAGTCCAACGTCTGCTACGAAGTTTGTATCAACTGAGGAGAACAAAAATGAAAAAGATCATTGCATTATGCTCTTTCGTGTTCTTGCTTTGCTCCTGTGCAGGCGTGAACGTCAAGAAACCCGACATCGACAACGTGAAAAAGGTCGCCATCCTGAGCGTTACCGGTAGCGAAGATTACGAAGATATCGAATCCGTGAAGGGCAACAAGGAAAACCTCCTTTCCGTCGTCGGTAACATTATCAAGGACAATGTCGAAATGATCAACGAGCCGCAGGTGAATATCGCCACCCACGGCGCGAACGCCCTTTTCCAGGCGCTCAACGGCATCGAAGGCTGGAGCGTGATTCCGTTCGAGACTGTGCTCGACAACGAAGAGGTGAAGGCCTTCTTCGAGAACAAGGATACCTGGGGCAAGGTCGAGGACTTTGCGAACAAGGTTGCTCCCCGCGACGGCAAGCGCCGCGTGCCCGCAAGAGGCATGTATGAACTTTCCTTCGACAAGGTCGTGCCCGAAGGCTATACCTGGGTGAACGGCGAACGCATCGAAGCCCCTGTCCACCGCGCCCTCGGCAAGATGTGCCAGTCCCTCGGTGTCGACGCCATCGCTGTTGCAGAATTTTACTTCTACTACGAAACCGGCATGATGACCAAGATTACGAGCAACGTGACCCCGATCGTGCTCGTGAATGTCGCGATGATCGACAAGAACGGCGAAAAGGTGCTCTTCACCGACCGCGGCTGGAAGCAGATCGAAGGCAGCGAATCCGCGAAGATTCACCACAACTACGTGGACCTGCGTGACGACCGTTCCGTGAAGGCCTACAACCTCGCCATCGACAAGATCATGGACGAGTTCCGCAAGGAAGCCGCGAAGAAACTCGCAAAGTAATCCAGTTTTTACTCCTTGGGAGGGGCTGTGCGTTGCGCGCGGCCCCTTTCACTATTTTCACTGTTGTTTCAGATATAAACGCTGACACGCTGGCATGAATTATGCTAAATTGTGTCCGTAATTTTTAATTGTGGCTACAGGTGTGCCTGCGGCCGTTATAAAGGAATACGATGAGCATAGTAGATACCGTACTTCACAAGGTTTTCGGGACTCCCCACGAACGCAAGGTAAAGCAACTTCGTCCGGTCATTGCCAAGATTCACGAGGCGCGTGCCGCCCTCGAGGCGCTGGACGATGCGGCGCTCGCTGCGAAGAGCGCGGAATTCCGCGAGAAACTCAACAACGGTGCCTCCCTCGAGGACATCAAGGTCGAAGCCTTCGCCGTGTGCCAGGAAGCCTGCGACCGCCGCTTGGGTATCTTCAACATCTTCAAGCCCGAATTCGGTTTCGACTTCAGCCGTCTCGGTCCTGAACTCCAGGGTGCGGTGGAAACGGCCAAGGCCGAACTTGCGAGCGGCAAGAACGAATGGGAAGTCTACCTGCCCGCCGCCCTCTACGCGAAGGTGCGCGAACTCTACCCCGAGTCGGTGAAGCCGTTCCGCATGATGCCCTTCGACGTGCAGATGATCGGTGGCCTCGTGCTTCACGAGGGTGCGATTGCCGAAATGGCGACCGGTGAAGGTAAGACCCTCGCCGCAGCCCTCCCCGTCTACCTGAACGGCCTCGGCGGCCACGGCGTGCACGTGGTGACGGTGAACGACTACCTCGCCGGCCGTGATGCGAAGCAGATGGGCCTCGTGTACAAGTTCCTCGGGCTCACCGTGGGCCTCATCGTGAACGGGCTCGATTCCGAACAGCGTCGCGAAAGCTACAACAGTGACGTGACCTACGGTACCAACAACGAGTTCGGCTTCGACTACCTGCGCGACAACATGGCGGTCGACCCGTCCCAGCTGGTGCAGCGCGAACTTAACTTCTGCATCGTCGACGAAGTGGACTCCATCTTGATTGACGAAGCCCGTACTCCGCTCATCATCAGCGGCCCTGCCGAAGATGCGACCGACAAGTATGCGAAGGCCAACGAGATTGCGCAGAAGCTCGTGAAGAACAAGGATTTCTCCGTCGACGAGAAGGACAAGAACATCCAGCTCACCGAGAAGGGCGTGAACCATGTCGAGAGCCTGATGCAGATTACTAACCTCTACGGCGAACATGCCGACTGGGTGCACTTCCTCGACCAGGCGCTCCGTGCATGGCACCTCTACGAGAAGGACGTGGACTACATCGTGCGCGACGGCGAGATCGTGATCGTGGACGAGAACACGGGCCGTCTCATGGAAGGCCGCCGCTACAGTAACGGCATGCACCAGGCCATCGAGGCCAAGGAAAAGGTGCAAATCCGCCGCGAGAACCAGACGCTTGCGACCATCACGTTCCAGAACTACTTCCGCATGTACAAGAAGCTTTCGGGCATGACCGGTACGGCCGAAACCGAAGCGACGGAATTCATCAAGATTTACAACATGAACACCTGGGTCATCCCGACCAACAAGCCCTGCATCCGCAAGGACGAACAGGACCTGGTCTACAAGTCGGAAGATGCCAAGTGGAAGGCGATTGTCGCAGAAATCAAGACGCGCCACGAGAAGGGCCAGCCGCTCCTCGTGGGTACGGCTTCCATCGAGAAGTCCGAACACCTCCACGGCCTCCTGGAAAAGGAAGGCATTCCGCACGAGGTGCTGAACGCGAAGAACCACAGCCGCGAAGCCGAAATCATCCAGTACGCGGGCCACGCGGGCAAGGTGACGATTGCGACCAACATGGCCGGTCGTGGTACCGACATTGCGCTTGGCCCCGGAGTGACGGAACTCGGCGGTTTGCATGTGCTTGGCACCGAACGTCACGAATCCCGCCGTATCGACAACCAGCTGCGCGGCCGTTCCGGCCGTCAGGGCGACCCGGGTTCGAGCCAGTACTTCCTCAGCCTCGACGACAACCTGATGCGCATTTTCGGCGGCGACAGCGTGAAGAACTTGATGAGCCGCTTTGGCGTGGGCGAGGACGAGGTGATTACGCACCCCATCGTGAGCCGCTCCATCCGTAGCGCACAGCGCCGCGTCGAGAGCCAGAGCTTCGATATCCGTAAGCACTTGCTCGACTACGATAACGTGATGAACGAGCAGCGCAAGGTGATTTACGGGCTCCGCCGCCGCATCCTGAACGGCGAGGACATCCGCGACGAAATCATGAACCGCATCGAGGATGCCTGCGACATCAAGGTCTCGGGCTATATCCCGGCGAAGAGCTACCCCGAGAACTGGAACCTGGAAGGCCTGCATACCGATCTCCAGCGCACGCTCGGCATGGAATACAGCCTTACGTTCGAGGAAGCGACGAAGCGCACACCCGAACAGGTGCTCGACGAAATCATCGCGCTCTGCAAGGCCCGCTACGACAAGCTCACGAAGATTATCCCGGATGCGGACTTCCGCAACATCGAACGCCGCTTCCTGCTCATGACCATCGACCAGGTGTGGAAGGAACACCTCTACGCCATGGACCAGCTGAAGGACGCCATCCGCTTCCACGGATACGCCCAGAAGGACCCGCTCATGGTCTACAAGAACGAGGGCTATAAGATGTTCGAGGGCTGCCTCGAGAAGATCGCGACGCTCACGGCGCTCCGTATCTTGAACATCCGCATTACGCTCCCGAACGGCATGACCGTTTCTCCGGACCAGCTGCAGCTCAAGAGCCAGGAACAGATCGACGCCGAGAAGAAGGCCGCCGAGGAAGCTGGGAACGCCGCCGGCGAATCTACCCAGGAAAACGGCGCCGAACAGCTGAGTGCCGATGGCGCCCAGGCCGCAGGCCTCGCGGGTGCCGCCGCACATTCCGAGAGCAACGCGATTTCGGAAGAGCAGCAGGGTAGCCAGCCGATGCCGCAGTCCGCTTTGCCGGGCACGCGCCCGACGGTGCGCCGCACCTATACGAACCCCGCCGTGCTCGCCGCCGCAAGGAAGCGCGCGCAGCAGCAGGGACCGAAGCTCGGACGCAACGATCCGTGCTGGTGCGGTTCCGGCCTCAAGTACAAGAAGTGCCACGGCAAGGACCTCGAGTAATACGGCTGCCCATGCAGACGGCGAAGCGCTTCTTTAGCCTGGAAGGTATCGACGGGTCCGGAAAGTCGACCCAGATCGACATGCTTATCGAAAAGCTCACGGCGGAAGGCTATTCCGTCGTGAAGTTGCGCGAACCCGGCGGCGCGAAGATTTCGGAACGCGTGCGCGAGATTCTCCTGGACGCGTCGTTCAAGGGCGTCATGGGCGACAAGACCGAGCTGCTGCTTTACAATGCGGCGCGTGCCCAGGTAATTCACGAGATTATACAGCCTGCGCTCGATGCGGGGAAGATCGTGATTGCCGACCGTTTCGCGTGGAGCACGTTCGCCTACCAGGGCTATGCCCGCGGGCTCGGCGCCGGCATGGTGCAGAAGCTTACGGAACTGACCTGCGGAAGCTGCTTCCCGGAACTCACCGTGGTGCTCGATTTGACTGTCGAACGGAGCCGCGCGCGCACCGTGAAGCGGGGCGAGGCACCCGACAGGCTCGAACAGGAGAAGGCCGACTTTTTCGAAAGGGTGCGCCAGGGATACCTGGCCGCGGCGCGCGAGTATCCGGAATGTGTCGCCGCAATCGATGCCGACCGCAGCCCCGAAGAAGTATTCGGCGATTTGTACAAACTAATAAAGTCGAGACTCTAGAAAGTCGAAACCCCAGTTTCGGGGTGGAGAGTCGTGCCTTAGATATCCTTGCCGCTGCGGGCGCAGAATGCGAGCACGATGAACGCGGCGGCGATGATGCCGATCAGGGGAAGGTCCGCCTGGCCGTACAGGAACATTTTAAGGAGCCGCACCAGCTGCGACGACATGAATGCGTAGCCTGCGCTGCAGAGCACGACGAACAACGCAAAACGCCCGAGGAAGGGAAGACTCTTCGTAATCTTCTTGAAGTAGCCGTTTATGTGGCCGCCGTAAATGATGAGCAGTGTCGCGACGAGGCCGATGGCAATCGAGTTGAGATGGAGTCTCAGGAAATCGGCGAACTGGTGGATGTAGGGTTGCATGCGGAAAATATAGATAGTTTATCTGAGCAGTTCTTCGGGGACGCATTCGGCCATGGCCTCGTACGCCCTGGCGCTTGGGTGCAGGTGATCTCCCGAATCGAAGCCTGCAGCAAAAGCCTTTGGGTCGTCATGACCGCGCACGGCCCTGTCGAAATCTACGCAACCGTCAAAATCGGGGGCGGTGCGGAGCCATTCGTTGAATACCGTGCGGATGATGTCGCGGTTTTCGTTGTAGGTGCGCCAACCGTAAATGGGGAGGAGCGTGCCGCTGTAAATCTTGAGTCCGAGCTTGCGCGCGTGCGTGATGTAGAGCGAACGCACGCCGTTGATGAGGTCGTCAGCGGTGGGCATGTCGCTCCAAGGGCGGAACTTGTTGACCTCGACTCCGACAGGGTGGATGATGTCGTTGATGCCGTGCTGCACAATGACAGCGCGTGCGCCTGCCACGTTCATTTCGATCGGGAAGCGCGTGGCGCCCTTCAGGCCGTATGCCGCATACGTGATGCAGCTGTATTCGCGCAAGATGCGCGTGCCGCTTACCGCGCGACGGATAATCGAAACGTTGTTGAAGCCCTCGCGTGCGCAACGCAGCGTGAGGTAATCGGGCCAGTCCTGCGCCGTGATGGAATCGCCAAAACACACCAGCGCAAAGTTCTTTTCTTCGGTGAAAATGTCGATGGTGTTGAGGAAATAAATCCAGTTGGTTTTGCGCGTTAAGTCGTCGGGGAGTGTCGCGGACTTTGCGAAGTTGCCGTAACTGTACTTGCCGCCCGAAAGCGGGCCCGTGATTGCCGTGCCCGCGTTCATCTGCGTGAAGTCCGCGAAGTAGAGGCTCACGTCGAAAGTTTCGCCCGCGGTGACGCTGAATGCGATTTCGTCGCTCAGGATTTCTTCGCCCGCGGGGATTGCGGTGGATGCGCGGCCGCCGAAGGTGATGGGGGTCGGGGAGTATTGCACGTTATCAAGATGCGCGTCGCTTGTAAACTGCGCGGCCTTTGCGACGTACGCCTCGCTAATCGTCACGGGCTCGGTGCCGGTGAGGTTCGAAAAATGGAACCGCAACTTGTTGCCCGAAAAGCACGCGCGTATCGGGTAGCGGAGCGTCAAGTCTTTCGCGTAAGTCGCTTCCCTGCGGTCGGTAATGGAGGTCGCGTTGCCCCAGCAGGCAACCCATTTCGTGAATTTCTTGGGCATGTGCCAAAGATAGATAATTTGCGGTGGCAGCCGCCCCCGCAACGCCCCAGCAGTTGTCAAGTATTCCTTGACAACTACTCATGTGCGGAATACGAACTACACGAAACAAATTCTATTCCCCCTCTTGCAGCAGCCTTTCGAACAGTGCACGATACCCCGCGATATCTTCCAGCTGCATAATGGTCGTGATCTTGTTGCCGGCATCCTTACTCGAAGCTCCGCAGTGGAAAAGTTTCTCACTATCGGTCCCGAAATCTAAATAGATGTACCTGTCGTGGAACATGTTCCCCGTGGTGCGAACATCGTCAAGTTCAACGTCCGGGCGGGCGGCCCTGAAGTCCGCCAACATGCTCTCGGTCAGGCGGGTGCGTCCGTGCTGCTCACTGAAAATCTGGACCGAAACACCCTTCACCACGCACCGCAATAAATCGAGCGTCTTTACATCCAGGTAGTCATCTACAATCAGCACCGACTTTTTCGCCATGCCGTAAATCTGCGTGTAGGCGACATCGGCCTCCAGCCGCTGCCCGTTCAGAATCAAAAAGTGCTTGAAAGTGCTCGGATCGACGAAATTTTTCATGACTTTTTGCAGGTCCAGGTTCACCTTTCCGAGGTTTTCACGCATATCATGGACTTCACCAGAAAGTTCCCTAATACCGGCAGAGTGTTTCGCGATATCCCTCGTATTTTGTGCAGTCTGCAATGCGATTTGAGCAAATCCGTCATTTCCTAGCAATTGCTTGTTTTCCGCCGCAATGTAGTCCTTCATCTGCTTGAAAAGACGGATGAGGGCCTTGCTCTGTGCGGTCGCCTGTTCGCCCTTGAGAACCGTCATGAGCATGTAGATGCCTTGCTCGGTAAAGGCGTAAGGAGCGTACCTAACACCGCCCCAACTTGAGGCCGATTTTTTCGACCTCAAGATTTTCTGCGGTTCAAGTTTATCTCCGTCACTTGAGGTGCAATTTTTGCACCTCAAGTCGTCTTCTTGCTCAAATTTACTCCTCTCACTTGAGGTCCAAATTTTGGACCTCAAGTTGTCTTTTTTATAAAAATTGTCGAAATTCGGCGAATTTCCGCAGTTTGAAGTCAAAATTTTTGACTTCAAGATTTCAAATTCCTCTGAAGTCAGCCGAAACCGAAAATCCTCATCGAATTTTTCGATATTGTTTTTGACCTGTTCATTAAATTTCTTTGTTCTATACCCGTAAATTTCTGCCAAATCGGCATCGAGCATCACCTTTACCCCGCGGATGGTATATATCCGCGACTTGAGCAAATCCTCGTCTATCAGGGAAAATTCGGGCTTTTTCGGCGCAACGGCCATGTTTTTCGGCATTTTGGGCTCCTTTTGCATAAAAAAAGGACCGCTCCGCCTTTTAAGCGGGAGCGATCCATAATACCACCTTTTCTGGTGCTGGGAGTAATATACAAAAATTTAGGGCAACTTGATATCCGAATTTTGGACATCAAGATTTCTTGCGGTCAAACGCAAAATCGATATAAAAAATATCGAAAATCGGTTTGATTGAACAAAAAAAGGGCGGAGTAAATATTACACGAACTCGACCACGAGCTGCTTGCCGAGGGCGTGTGCCAGCTTGTAGAGCGTTTCGACGGAAGGCGAGCCCTTTGGAGTTTCAAAACGTTGGTACGCTTGCGGGGTGATGTTTGCGCGACGCGCCACCTCGCTTTTCTTTTGACCCCTGCGCGCTTCGAATAGTTTGTATGCAATCTCGATTCGCGGGGAAAGCTCGACCGGGTAGAGCCCCTTGTCGGAATCGGGCATTGTCTTGGGGAGAATCATCGTGTTGCCGAGATCCAGGTCGCATTCCATCGCGCCGTCGAGGGCATCCTTCGCCTGCTTGAGTGCTTCCTCCTGCGTGTCGCCGAACGCGTTCACGTTGGGCAGGTCAGGGAACGAAACCACGAAGCCCATGTCCTTGTCTTTCTCAATTTTCGCTGCGTAATTCATGGATGCCTCTACTGGTCAAATTGTTTCAAGATGCGCTTGAGATAGACGCCTTCTATCTCGTGCTTGTTTCGTTGTATGGGAACGGGTCGCTTGCCTTGCTTCACGAATATGTGGTGGTCGCCGCTGATTCGCCCTAGTTCCCAGCCTCTTTTCTTTGCGTAGTCGCAGATTTCTCTAAACTTCATAGATTAAAATACAATATATTTGTTTATTTGTCAATATATTTATTTATAAAAATAGAGAATGCCGCTCTATTTTCACCCCTTTTTCACCAATATTTGTATATCGAGCAGCTTTTCCCAATCTGCTTTGGTGCGTTTTTCGCGGGGGATGCTCCAGAAGTTTTTCCAGATTTCGTTGTTGAGGGAATCGATTTCGGCGGCTTGGGCGTCGGTGACGGTGCCATTGGCGGTGCTGTACATTTTGTGCTCCTTTCTGCGTACAAGCTTTATAAACGCAGATGTTTTAAACGACTATCTAAAACTACACTTTTGTGCACTATTCGTCAAGAGGTAAGATTGACTTTTTTTCAAATGCGTCGAAAGTCGATATTTTTTTTGCGATGACACTTTACTGACAGCATAAAAACTTATATTCTCGAAGAGCGTTTTATACACACAAGCGATATTGTTTTTATGCCAGGTCTTTTTACGGAAGCGACGCGCGTTCAACTGACTGCGATTCAGCATTTGGCTCGCATCGGCTATACGTATTTGGGAAAAATTTCAGAGTCTGGCGCAACGCCGGCGATTCCCTACGACCCAGAGACGAACATCCTTGTGGATATTTTTGCGGAGCAGTTCAAGAAGCTGAATCCGGCTGCGACTGTTTCTGCACAGAGCGTGCTTTCAGACATTCAGAAGGAACTGGATGACGACGATTTGGGCCAGCAGTTCTACAAGCGCTTGACCAGCTATTCTCCGCTTCGCCTGGTCGATTTTGAACACCCAGAAAATAACACGTACCATTGCACGGCGGAATTCACTTGCAAGAATGGCGATGAAAGTTTCCGCCCCGACATTACGTTGTTCATCAACGGACTTCCGCTCGTGTTTATCGAGGTCAAGAAGCCGAACAATGTGGGTGGCATGGTGGCCGAAAGCAAGCGGATGAACGATGAGCGGTTCCCGAAGAAAAAGTTCCGTCGTTTTATCAACATCACGCAGTTGATGATTTTCTCCAACAACATGGAGTACGATGCCAAGGGCGGCGTTGTTCCGATTGAAGGCGTGTTCTATTGCACGGCAGCGAAAAACGAAGCGCGTTTCAACTGCTTCAGGGAAGAAAACCCCAAGCGTGCGGCGATTGCGCCGTTCCACGCCAATTATCCTTATTTGCCGATTCCCGCGGATCTCGAAAAGAGAGTCCTGATGGATTTCAATGTTCCGGTCTTGAAAGAGAATCCGGAATACAAAACGAATCTAGGCATCAACACGCCCACGAACCGCGTGCTTACCTCTATGGTGAGCCCGGAGCGTTTGCTCTTTTTGCTCAAGTACGGCATCGCTTACCTGCATGTCGAAAAAGAGAAGGATGGCCAAATCGAGAGCCGCCACGAAAAGCACATCATGCGTTACCAGCAATTTTTTGCGGCCATGATTATCCGTGAAAAACTCGCGGCGGGTGCAAAGTCCGGCATTGTGTGGCATACGCAGGGTTCGGGCAAGACAGCACTTTCTTTCCACTTGAGCAAAGTCCTCAAGGACTATTATGCCAAGCAGAATAAGGTTGCCAAATTCTACTTTATTGTGGACCGTCTGGATTTGCTGGAGCAGGCAACCGAAGAATTGAGCAATCGCGGCCTCAAGGTGACAACGGCGAATTCCCGCGCGGAACTCATGGAGCAGTTCCGCACGCAGCAGGCCTTGCAGGGCAACGCCGGTGTCGATGAAATTACCGTGGTGAACATCCAGAAATTTGAAAATGACACCGAGAAAGTGGAAATCCCGAATTACGCCACGAATTTGCAACGCGTGTTCATTATGGACGAAGCACATCGCGGCTACAAGCCGTGCGGATGTTTCCTTTCGAACCTTTTCAATGCCGACAAGAACGCCATCAAGATTGCACTTACCGGCACACCGCTCATCGGGAGCGAAAAGGCGAGTTGCAAGGTCTTTGGCGATTACTTCCACACGTATTATTACGACCGTTCCATTCAGGACGGCTATACGCTGAAAATCATTCGCGAAGATATCGAAACTAGTTACCGCAAAAAACTGAACGATGCTTACGAAAGCGTGCAGAAACTGGTGGAGAAGGGTTCTGTCTCGAAGGACATGATTATTCGGCACCCCACATACGTGAAGGCGTTGCTCCGCTACATCATCAACGATTTGGCGAAGTTCCGTGCCATGCAGGGCGATAACGACCTTGGCGGCATGATTATTGCTGAATCTTCGGAACAGGCTCGAAACTTGTACAAGTTCTTCAACGAGATTCTGGACGAACTCAATGAAAATCGCATCCAGAAAATCAACTTGAAAGCGGGCCTGATTCTCTTCGATAGCGATGACAAGGAAACCCGCAAGCAGATTATCAACGATTTCAAGAAGAACTACACGATTGATATTCTGATTGTTTACAACATGTTGCTGACGGGCTTTGACGCACCGCGTCTTAAGCGATTGTATTTCGGTCGCAAGATCGAAGATCATAATTTGTTGCAGGCAATTACACGCGTGAATCGCCCGTACAAGAATATGAAACGCGGATTCTTGATTGACTTTGCCGACATCAAGAAGAATTTCGATGAAACTAATGCCGCGTATTTGCAGGAACTGAACCGCTACAACGATGCCGATACTGACCCAGACGATAACTTGCCCGACATGTACAATCAAGTCATGGAAGACAAGGATGCCCTTATCAATCACATGAAGGTGGCACGTCAGGCTCTGTTCAGTTATACTACCGACAACGCAGAAGTTTTCTCTACGGAGATTTCTAGCCTTGAAGACAAGAAGGTTTTGATTGAACTCCGCAAGGCGCTGGAACTCGCCAAGGACGCGATGAACCTTGTACGCACTTTCGGTGACGATGCCCTTAAAAAGGACTTTGAAAAGCTGAACATCGAAAAGTTGCCGCTCATGCTTTCGGAAGTGAACCACCGCATTGCGATGATTAACCAGAAAGAGGCGTGGACCAATAGCGAAGCGACTCAGTTTGCCGTGAACGAAGCCATGATGAACATCGAGTTCAACTTTAGCTGCATTGGCACTGAAGAACTGAAAATCATCGATAACGGTACGGAACTGCGAGAAAAATACAAGCGCGCACTCCGCGGGTTCCTGGACAACTTCGACCACGAAGACCCCGTGTTTGTTGAATTGGAACAGGAGTTCAAGCGCATCTTTGACAAGCACGGCTTTACCCCGGAAAACCTTGCCGTTTATAACGAGCAGAACCAGGCGATGAACGACATCCTGAAACGCCTTGAAGAACTCCGCAAATCAAACGAAGCCCTTTTGCGCAAGTACAACGGTGATACAAAATTCGCCTACGTCCACAAGCGCATCCGCGAAGAGAACAAGGCCCGCGAACCCAAGCACCAGGCACCGATTATCTCGAAGTTCGACGAAGAAATCGTGCAGGCTCTCTTGACTATCAAGGGAACGATTGACGCAAAGGTTTTCGATCGTAACGACATCCTCAAGCAAGATGCCTACTTTGGCAAGACCGTGATGAAAGAGATTGCAGACGGACTCGCGCATTTTCCGCAAATCAAACCCGAAATGCCCGATTACCTGTTTATCCAGCAGCGCATCGCCAAGCAGTATATAAACCAGTATAACGCCTACTACGGAAACTAAATGAACATCAAAGACAAGACCATTGCCCTTATTGACTCTCTCAAGGCCACTTGCCAAACGTACGGCATGGGCAATGACGGCAACGAATACAAGATTATCACCCAGGTTTTTTTGTACAAGTTTATGGCTGACAAGTTCGGCTTTGAACTCAAGAAAATTAATGACCCTTGCCTGAAGGCCCTCAAAAAATCCGATAAGTGGGAAGAGGAATACGCGAAACTCTCCAAGGCCGACCGTGAAAAGGTGAGCCTCTTCTTGCCGCCCGAAGTCCCGGTGTTCAAGCCCGACTACCTGATTGCAAACCTCTGGAACAAGCAGGCCAAGGGCGATTTCGACGTCATCTTTGACGAGACCATGGTCGCCATCGCGAAGGACAACCTGGACGTATTCTACACCAAGACCGCGCAAGAGACGAAAATCCCCATCTTCGAAAAGCTCACCATCTTCGTGACCGACGACGCCCAGCGTGCAAACTTCGCTCGCGCCCTTGTCGATAAACTCGTGAACTTCAGCTTCGAAGACGCCTTCGCCGAACACTACGACTTTTTCTCGGACATCTTTGAATACCTACTCAAGGACTACAACACCGCAGGCGGCGGCAAGTACGCCGAATATTACACCCCCAAGGCCATCGCGAAAATCATGGCCCGCCTCTTGGTGGGCGACAACGCCGACTTGCACAACGTAGAATGCTACGACCCCAGCGCAGGCACCGGCACCTTGCTCATGGCGCTCAGCCACCAGATTGGCGAAGACCGCTGCACCATCTTTGC
>NZ_DFLC01000020.1:0-3965 GCF_002374005.1 Fibrobacter sp. UBA3629
GTCCAACTTTTTGGGTTCAGCTCACTTTGAGCCGGGGCCTTTGCGTTCCGGAGTGTGTTTTCGATCATATTTTGACCTTTTTTCGTATAGGATGTCCCTATATCGGTCAGTGTGATATATATTTATATTAAACTTAAAAAAGGAGTTTTTTATGGTGTGCAAAAAAATTGCATGTGCTCTTTCCCTCGCCGCGGCGTTCGCTTTCGTGGCTTGTGATGACGAATCCACGTCATTCTCTCCGAAGACCGAAGGCGATGAACAGGAACTTTCCAGCGATTCGAAGGACGTGGATGGTTCCAGCGAGTCTAAGGATGTGAATGGGGATGACGGGAAGGCGGTCTCCAGTTCGTCTGTCGCGGGCGGATTCGACGTGGATGAGATGAAGTGCGACGAGGAAGGCGCGAAGAAGACGAAATCGTACATGGGCCAGGAAATACCCCTTGTTTGCGAAGAGGGCTTCTGGATGCCTGACGAAGAGGCTATGGACGAAATGTACACGTGCGACGAGGAAGGCGCCACCAAGACCGATACGATAACGATGGGAAATAACAGCATGCAGGTTGCTTATGTCTGCGTGGATGGCGAGTGGAAAGTTGATTCCGCGGCCACGGCCAAATGCGACAAGGAAGGCGATGAAATGGAAGTCGACTTCGGTGGCATGGTCATGAAGGCGACCTGTGTCAATGGCACTTGGGTTCCCGATGAGGGGGCCATGGAAGAACAGTTCGTTTGCACGGCGGAAGAAGAAGGCAAAACCAAGGAAATTATGGGTATGCCGTTTGTCTGTACGGATGGCGAGTATATGCCCGATATGGATTTCGACTTTGGTGATTTGCCGGTCGACACGCTTGGCGTAGTTAAAGACTAGTTCCTTCGCCAATACCTTTACGAATAAGCAAAGAGCCCCGCAAGGTCGCGGGGTTCTTTTTTGGGATAAAAAGCCCCGTGCGGGGTGTTTTGGATCGCTTTTTTATATGCGTTAAATTTGAATTTACTTTAAGTTACGCAGGTGTAAGTTTCTCGGGACGTATATTTAGGGCGTATGGGAGACCGTTAACCAAAAAAGGAGTAAAAATGAATCTCAAGAAACTTGCTTTGGCCCTCTCCCTTACGGTGGCCTTCACTTACATGGGATGCGACGATTCCGCAAGTGCCTCCGCGACCGGTGGCGACGAACAGCCGGCACTCTCGAGCGCATCGACCGGCGATGAAGGTGGTGAGCAGACTGCTACTTCCAGCGATGCTAAGGCTGAATCTGCGGATTCGGGCGATGTACCCCCGGCAAGTTCTGCCGATGTGGGCCCTGGCACGATTCCGGGGATGGACTCGTCCTTCGTTTTTGACAGCACGGCCATTGCCGACATGATGAAGTGCGATGAGGAAGGTGCCACGCAGAACCAGATGGGAATCAAGATGACGTGCACCGACGGCCAGTGGACTGTTGATTCCTCTTCTATCGCCGACATGATGAAGTGCGAGGCGGGGGAGACCATGGAACAGATGGGCATGGTGATGAAATGCGAAGACGGTCACTGGACGCTGGATTCGGCCGCGACTGCGGCGGCCAACACGTGCGACGAGGAAGGTGCGACGAAAACCGAAAGCATGTCGATGGGTGGTGGAAATGGCTTCGAAATGACGTACATCTGCAAGGACGGCGAATGGGTCGTCGATATGTCTGGAATGGGCGGCCCCGGTGGTGGCATGAATTTCGGTGATTCCAGCTTCACGATGCCCGGCGGAGGTACGGGGGGCTGGGGCGCGAGGGATTCCTCTAGTACGCAGCCTGCCGGCGAATAAGTTTCTTTCATAACCAACCCTAAAGGCCCGCACTCATCGTGCGGGCCTTTTTGTTATATAATCGTTTGTGCAATCGACCGTTCGCCTTATTAAGCCTGGCGCTCTGTCGAGCGCATGCCTTTCGGCTCGGTCATGGACAAGCAAACTTGTCCGCGACTCTCGCCTTATTAAGCTTTGATGATCGTGTCCTTCGCTAGCACCACGATGCCGGATTCGGTCACGTGGAAGAGTTTCTTGTCGCGTTCCAGGTCGTAGCCGATCTGGAATCCGGCGGGAATGTGTAGCCCTTTCTCGATAATCGCGCGACGGACTTTTGCGCCCGGGCCGATGGTCACGTTCGGGAAGAGGATGGATTCCTCGACGAGCGCGTCCTTCTGAATGGAGACCCCGGGGGAGAGGATGCTTTTCACGACGGTTCCGCCGCCGATGATGCAGCCCGAAGACACGATGGAGTCTATGGCCGCTCCCTGGTGGGCGCTGCCGTCACCCGCGAAGAACCTTGCTGGCGGCTGGTTCCAGTTGAACGTGCGGATGGGCCAGTAGTTGTTGTACAGGTCGAACGGCGGGTTTTCGGAGCAGAGGTCCATGTTCGCTTCGAAGAAGGCATCGAGCGTTCCTACGTCGCGCCAGTAGCCCTTGGTAGATGCCTGTTCGCCGCGCACGATGTTCGTGTTGAAGTTGTAGACGTAGACGGGGTAGTCCTTGTAGAGGCGCGGGATGATGTGCTTGCCGAAATCGGTCGCACCTTCGTTTGCGCCCTTCAGGAGCTCGCGCACCAGGAACTTGCTCGTGAAGATGTAGTTGCCCATGCTTGCAAGGCACCAGCCCGGATGCCCGGGCATTTCCTTCGGGTTTTGGGGCTTCTCCTCGAATCCGATCATGCGGTTGTCCTGGTCCACTTCGATAATGCCGAACTCGCGCGCATCCTTGATTGGCACGGGAATCGCCGCAATCGTAAGCAGTGCGGCGCGACTCAGGTGGAAGTCAATCATCTGGTTGATGTCCATCTTGTAGATATGGTCGCCGCCGAAGATGGCCACGAGATCCGGACGTTCGTCGGTAATGAGGTTGATATTCTGGAAAATGGCGTCGGCGGTGCCCTTGTACCAGTCGTCTCCGGTGCGCATCTGGGCAGGTACCAGGTCCACGTACTGGTCGAGGCTAGCATTCAGGTTCCATGCGGCGGAGATGTGCTTGTTCAGCGAATCGCTCTTGAACTGCGTCAGGACCTTGATTTTGAAGATGCCCGAGTTGATGAAGTTGTTCAAAACGAAGTCGATGATGCGGTAGGTTCCGCCAAAGTGCACGGCCGGCTTGGCGCGGTCGCGGGTGAGGGGCTGCAGACGGCTTCCCTGTCCGCCAGCCATGATCATGCAAAGGATGTTTTTCTGATGTTCTCTAGAATAAGACCAACTCATAAAACCTCAGTTCGTGCTTAAAGCTCTATTTCTTGTATACATGCGTAATTTATGTAATTTTTTTTTGAAAAATCATTTTTTTTGCAAAAAAACACGAAAAAATCGAAAAAAGTGATACCGCTGACCTCAGGTGCCGGATTGGGCGGCTTTTATATGCATTTTTCTGGTGTTGCCCTGCTATTCCGATTTTATTTTTGTAAATTTTACCGCGTTCGAAATTATCGAAACTAAACGTTAAACCAAACAGGAGCTCATAATGAGTCTTACCCTTAACGATATCAAGCACCCGAAGATCAGTACTTGGGTGAATGAAATGATTGCCATGTGCGAACCGGACAACGTCGTTGTCGTTGACGGCTCCAAGGAAGAATACGATGCCCTTATGCAGAAGTGCGTCAAGGCTGGCCTCGCCACGAAGCTCGCCAAGAAGGAAAACTGCTACCTGTTCCGTTCTCTCCCGTCTGACGTGGCCCGCGTCGAATCCCGTACCTTCATTTCCTCTGTGAAGGAAGAAGATGCAGGTCCGACCAACCACTGGATCGACCCGTCTGAACTCAAGCAGACGATGCGTAAGCTCTATAAGGGTTGTATGCACGGCCGTACCATGTACGTGATTCCGTTCTGCATGGGCCCGCTCGGCTCCCCGATTTCCAAGAACGGTATCGAAGTCACGGACTCCGAATACGTTGTTCTCAACATGGACATCATGACTCGCGCCGGTAAGAAGGTTCTCGACATCTTCAATGC
>NZ_DFLC01000020.1:4041-4361 GCF_002374005.1 Fibrobacter sp. UBA3629
TTCGTTCCGTGCCTCCACTCCGTTGGTAAGCCGCTCCGCGAATGCGAAAGCGACAACGGCATCTGGCCCTGCGCTGACGTTGAATACAAGTACATCACTCAGTTCCCCGAAGAACGCCTCATTTGGTCCTACGGTTCGGGCTACGGTGGAAACGCTCTTCTCGGTAAGAAGTGCTTCGCTCTCCGTATCGCTACCGTTCTCGCTCGCGACGAAGGCTGGCTCGCTGAACACATGCTCATCCTCAAGCTCACCAACCCGAAGGGCGAAGTCAAGTACGTGACTGGCGCATTCCCGTCTGCTTGCGGTAAGACGAACCTCGC
>NZ_DFLC01000022.1:0-1158 GCF_002374005.1 Fibrobacter sp. UBA3629
CGGTCGAGGATCTATCCAGCAGCTCGGTGCGCTCGTCATCCTCGGCTCCGGTCGAGGATCTATCCAGCAGCAGCTCGGCTAAGTCGAGTAGCTCCGCTAAGTCCAGCAGCAGTTCTGCGAAATCCAGCAGCAGTACGAAATCGAGCAGCAGTTCTGCAAAATCGAGCAGCAGTGCGAAATCGAGTTCCTCGTCGGTGTCGAGCAGCAGCGAATACGTGCCGTTTGACCACTCCGATGCTCTAGCAGAAGATTGGCGTATTGGTGAAAATCGTTATAAGACATTTACGGATCCGCGCAATGGCCGTAGCTACTACTATATAACAATAACGGGTACGGATACTGTGCGTAAGGTTGCCTCGGTGACTGTAATGGCTGAGAACTTGAATATCGGCGATATGGTGCTCGGCGAAAACGACCAGAATGACGATACCAAGATAGAGCGCTATTGCTATAACAACGATACCACCAAGTGCGACGAATTTGGAGGCCTCTACCAGTGGGCTGAGATGATGCAGCTGCCGAGCCGCTGCAATACTGAAAGTTGTGCCGATTTGATTCAGCCGAACCACCAGGGAATCTGCCCCGATGGCTGGAGATTGTTTAATTTTAATGATTATGTCATAGTGATAAATGCCGAAGGAAATGATGACGGCGTCAAGGGAATGCGTTCGATGCATGGTTTCAGTGGAACGAATAGCAGCGGATTCTCCTTGGTTGGCGCAGGATTGAGAAATACAAATGGAACATTTTCTGGCTTAAAGGATAGAACTGCGTGGTTCCGTCCAGAGGAATATGCCGAAGAACCGGATATTCGTGCTCACCACGGACTCATTGGTTCATCAGGTTCTGCACCACAGCAAAATCACAGAGAACTTAAAGCAAAAGGTTTCTCCGTCCGCTGTACTAAACTAGAAGAATAATTTTTGGGGGTGGAGTTGACTTTGAAAAATAAAATGCTACATAAAAAACGATTGTCATCGTGGAAAGGTATAGGTCACATCGGTGTGACGTTCTTTATTGCGAGTCTCTTTCTCTTGGCAGCTTGTGACGACGAGAGCAGTTTCGTTCGGCCGGGGGAAGATTCCTCGTCGAGCGTCTGCGAGGACTGCGACGATGCAAGCAGCAGCTCGGTTCGTTCGTCATCCTCGGCTCCGGTCG
>NZ_DFLC01000022.1:1211-28708 GCF_002374005.1 Fibrobacter sp. UBA3629
TCCGGTCGAGGATCTATCCAGCAGCAGCGAGACAAAGGCGTCCAGCAGCAGCGTGCGTTCGTCATCCTCGGCTCCGGTCGAGGATCTGTCGAGTAGCAGTTTTGCAAAATCGAGTTCAAGTGCGAAGTCGAGTAGCAGCTCGGTGAAGTCAAGTAGCAGCATTGCTTCGAGTAGTTCTGCAAAATCGAGCAGCAGTTCTGCAAAGTCTTCATCGAGCGCGAAATCGAGTTCTTCGTCGGTGTCGAGCAGCAGCGAGTATGTGCCGTTTGACCACTCCCAAACATTGGCTGGTGCTTGGCGTATAGGTGAGGATAGATACAAAACTTTTACGGATCCGCGTAATGGCCGTAGTTATTACTATATAACAATAACGGGTACAGATACTGTGCGTGAGGTTGCTTCGGTGACTGTGATGGCTGAAAACTTGAATATCGGTGAAATGGTGCCTGGCGAAAACGACCAGAACAATGATTCCAAGATTGAACGCTACTGCTACAATAATGATACCACCAAGTGCGACGAGTTCGGTGGCCTTTACCAGTGGGCCGAGATGATGCAGTTGCCGAGCCGCTGCAATACCGAAAGCTGTGCCGACCTTATTCAGGAAAATCACCAAGGAATCTGCCCTGATGGCTGGAGGCTGTTTAATTTTAACGACTATGTCATTGTCATAAATGCTGAAGGGAATGATGATGGTGTCAAGGGAATGCGCTCCACATATGGTTTCAGTGGAACGAACAGCAGCGGTTTCTCGCTGACCGGCGCCGGCAAGAGAACCAAAAAGGGGGGGTTTGAACGGTTAAAACAGACTATTTATTGGTTTTATCCACAAGAACACGAGTATGATGAAAATTTGTATGTGCGTAATGGGTATATATCTTCGACAACGGATCATGCTCCGCAAGCAAGTGATGGAGATGAAAAAGTTTTTGGATTCTCTGTCCGCTGTACTAAGCTAGAAGAATAATCAAAATTTTTGAAAATGATAACAACGCACCCCGAGGTGCGCTGTAGTTGTTTTACCTTAAACGGAATTTTTCACGAATTCCACACGAAAAGTTTTAACTAAAAAAGGCCAAAATCATGTCCAAGAACGTTAAGTCCAACAACAAGAACACCAAGAAATCTGCTTCCAAGGCAAAAAAGTTCACCCGCAACAATTACAAGATCGAATCCCTCGAACCGCGCCTGATGATGGATGCCGATTCTGGATTTGACGCAGAGCACTTGAATGACTATGCGGAGCAGATTGAATCTATTTCCGGTAACATTGGGGAGCAGGTCTCTGCCGCGGTGGATTCCATCGATGGCTTCGACGCTTTGAAGCTTGGCCTCGGCGAATACGCCGGCTCCTTTACCACGCTGTTTGGCGAAAGCGTCGATACCCTGAAAACGACTATTGCGGATAAAGTAAACGATGTGCTTGCTCAATCATTGGATATGGCCCACACGGCCATCGAGCAGGCGAATGCCAACCTTGCAGAAGGTGTTGACCCTATTAGCAAACTGAGCCTTTCGGAACTGGTCGATACCTACGTGAAGGATTTCCTTGAAAGCGAACAGGGCGAAGCGTACAGGGGACTCACGTTCTCTGCGGAAGGCTCCAAGCTTACGGTCGGTATCGACCTTTCCGAGACAAAGTCTCTTGAAAACCTCGGCGTCGATCTCGGTTCCTGGGGCAAGGTGTCTGTGGACGGCTCTGCCAATCTCTCTGCAGCTGCCCAGGCTTCTGTTTCTGTCGAACTGGACAAGGACGGGAGCGGTTCTCTTCTTGATAGCGCGGTCGATGTCGAAATCTCTGCCCCGCAAGTGGGAAAACTCGAAGTCTCTGTCGATATTCCCGGTGCCAGCGCTAAGTTCATGAACCTTTCTGTTTCTGAGATCGAATCTGCCGACGAACCTAGTCCGGACTTGAGCCTCAGTTACACGCCCGACGAAGGTGTGACCAAGAATGTCGACCTGGAATTCAAGGTGGAAGAAACTGGAAATCTCCCGTTCTTTGTGGCTGGTGACGGTGTCTTGAAGGTGTCTACCATAGACGGGGAACTCGATGTCCAGGTTCCCGAGTTCAAGCTGAACAAGGACTTCTCCTTAGGAACGGTGCTCAAGGCTGTTGCAGCCAAGAAACTGCCTGTTCTGAACAGCATAAAGATTCCTGTTGGTTCGGGTGAACAAAAAGAGGAAATGTCGGTAGCGGAATTTGCCTCTGAACTGGAAGATTTCTGGAGCTTCGTTCCCGGTGCAATCTATGGTTCTATTGAGAACATGTCGATGAACCTCGCCCAGCTCAAGTCGTCTATCGATTCGTTCGTGGCGGCCAATATTGCAGAATGGGGAGATGTTTTAGATAGTTATGCGTTTGATGTAGAGGGTAACACGAAGGCCCTCGTTGAGGGCGAAAATAGCCTTGTCATGCAGATCAAGCCGATCGCGGGCTCGTTCGATAAATTGAACCTCGGTATGTTCTCGCTGAAAGGTGTTGGTGTAAGCACCGAGATTAATGTGAAGTTTACGTTCAACATGGATGCAGAAGGGAAAATTACGTTCGGTAATGTCGCCCTGCAAGATTTGAACGTGAATATGCAAAAGACGGATATCGAGAGCGTCTCGCTGGAGGGAATCAGTGCGGTTTTCAAGAATGGAGCGTTCGGCTTGGAACTTTCCATCGTCAATAGAAATAATCGTCTTGATGTGGATAAATTTGATGCGGGCTTGACCTACGACAAGCTTGACTTGAACGTTGGCGACGCAATGTTGGCAAGTCTGCCGCAGGGGGCTTTCTCCTATGCCAATGAAAAATGGACGCTGCCCGCCGAGATAACCAACTTTACATCGTTGTTCAGTGAGGAATCTTTTTCGCTGGAGGGCCTGCTGGGTGCAGTCCGGAACGTTCCATACCTTGCCAATTACAAGTTTGCTATAGCCAAGAAGAACCCAGGCGAAAATGAACCGAAGAACTATGTTTTGTCCGTTGTTGACTTTGCTGGTAAAGTTGACGACGCCTGGAAGGGAATCTCGCTTGCCCTGTCGGGTGGTGTAAATGAGGCTGTACAGGGTGCTGAAAACATTGCTGAAGGAGTGGCAATCGATGCCGCTCGTTTGAAGGCTCTCTTTGAAAGTGTCGTCGGTACCAATTTGAGCGGATTGTTCGATAGTGTCACTTTCAAAATGGGCGAAACCGATGCTGTTGACATCTTTGCGGAGGTGATTGGCGAACCGACGGAATTGCCGTCAATTGCGCTGAATGTCGGCTCTAACGAGTTTACGCTAGGCTTTGCAAAGAAAAATATAGCGATGGATGGCTTTAGCATTGATTCTTTCAATGTGAATGCCAAGGCCGATGTTTCTGCCGCTTTGAAAATCAAGCTCAATATTGACCAGAGCGGAAAGGTCTCTTTTGATGGGTTTGATTTCTCCGGCTTCGATATCACATTGTCTTTAGAAGACTTTGCTGATGCCAGTATAACAATTTCGTATGTCGACGGGGAATGGCTGGCTAGCGAGTTCGATTTCGAATCCATAATTGAAGGAATCTCGCTGAGTGCCGTTCTTGATCCTGTTATTAAAAATTTTACAAATAATAAATCTATCCCGAATCTCGATTTGAAGGTAAAAGAAACTCAGACAACCGTTTTGGGTATCTTAGATTCTGTTTCCAATACGTGGGAGAACGTTTCCAAGGCTTTGAAAGCGTCTGTTTCTTTGCTTGGAAGTGGAGACCCGAAGGTTGCCAAGCTCGATGCCGATGCGTTGAGAAATAAGTTTGCGAGCCTGGTTGAAAAAGATGGGGCTGATGAGTTTAAGAATATTATCGACTGTATAAAAATTGTTCCGTCGGGCTCTATGCAGGAATACAATGTATGGGGTAGTGAACTGCAGTCTGCCGTGCTGCCGACCTTTACAGGCAAGGAATATACTTTCGTTTTCTCGCTCCACGAAACTTCGCTTGACAAGTTAAAACTTCCTCTCTTCACTTTGGATAATACTCTTGGTGTGGATTCCGAGATTGCCATAAAGGTGACTATCAAAGCTGTTGACGGAAAAGCCGATTATACACTTGGATTGGAAAAGCTCGGATTTGGCGTAGATATTGGGGGTGCTGTTCAAGGTCTTCCGTTTGCAATCAGCGGAGATTCTTCCGTGAAGGTCTCGTATGACGTCACTGATGGCTGGAAAGTGGACTACCCGGAATTCGAGTTGGGCGGAAATTTTGCGCTCAAGGCTGCTATCACTAGCTTGCTTGAAAATGTAGACATCCCTCTTGAGTTTAAAATAGGAGAAGAACAAAAAGCAGTTGACGATCTTGCTAGCATTATCGTTTCGGATGCGGAAAGCGCTCATAACGCTATAGTGCAGGCTCTTTACTCAGGTGCAGCGAAATTGTCTACTGGGGCGACTTCAAGTATTGATGTGACGATTGAAACTTTGAAGGGGGCTCTGAGCGATGTTCTTGATAGTGAATCAATATTTAAAAGCGTCGAAATTGTAAAACAGGGCTCTAATGCAGGCGATTCTGATAATCTTTGTCCGGTTTTTGGTGAAGGAGAGACTGCTGAGACGGTCCTGAAATTCTCCATTGACGACAGCAGCCAGTGTGCCAAACTTACGTTCAGATTTACTCCTGAGAAGAGTCTTGAAAATGTAAGTTTTGCAGGTGTCAATTTGGGCACGGTCAACATGAGTTGCCCGTTCGATGTGACGCTGACCCTTCATGTTGAGAATGACGGCTCGATAAACTTGAATGGTGTCAAGTTCGACGAGATGACGTTGGAGTTGAAACAGCAGAAAGATAAGAATACAATTTCACTGCCTAGTGGACTTTCTGCTGAACTCGAAGGAGAGTCTTTTGAATTCAAGGCGAGTATAGGTGGTGAAAATCAGGGGATTGATGCATGCCGTTTTCAGTATGACTCTCTTAAACTGATGTACGGTCAAGTCACTTTGCTTGAACAGAAAAAGCCTGAAGACACTACAGATAAACCTGGATTCAGTTATAGTGATGGAAAGTGGAATTTCCCCGATGAAATTACCAATTTGGAAAACATCCTTTCGCCGAAAGACCTCTTTGGCGGCATAGTTAATATTGTTGAAAACTTGTCGATTCCGTATCTTGGAAATGAATTTAAAATTGGCGATGACTCTTACACGATTTCGGGTATTCTAAATAAAGTCAATAATTTCAAAAATAACGTTCTTCTTGCTCTTCGCAACCAGATTGCCTATGCCGATGATAATTTTACCTTAGATCTTGGTAAAGCTAAAACGATTGTTGAAAGTTTTGTTAGTACAAATAATTTGGGGGATTTCTTCTCGGAAATTAATCTGAAATTTGGCGAGGAAAATTCCTATGACCTTCTGGCTGAGGATTTGTACGAGACCCCCATTAATATAGATGGAGGTGTATTTACTGTCGAATTGTGCCCGAAAATTAAATGTGTGCAAACTGATTTGGGTGATTTCGAAATTGAGGCTGCTTTTGCAATAGAAGTTTCCGTTAGCATGGATGGAGAATCTGTCGATTTTGGTTATAATTTTAAACAATTTGAACTGAAAGCTCCTGGTATAACAAGCAGTAGCCTTGGTGGGTTGCTTAAAATTGACGATGAATGTTTAAAATTGACAGTTTCTGCTAATGAAGTTAAGATTTCCAAGGTTGAACTGAATGATGAATTTGATGTTGGATCGATCTTGTCGTTAGAAGGCATTCTTGGCGTCTTAGATAATATTAATATTCCGTTCATAAACCAGCCGAAATTTTCTGTGCTTGGTCAGGACTATAGCATACCGCAAATTGTCCAAAAACTTGATGAATGTTGGAAAATTGCGCAATATGGTGTATACGATGCTTTCGCCGATGGAAAACTTGACTTTAACAAAATAAAGGATGCGTTCTCTGGTTATGTCAATGGCCTGGTGCCTTTGGATAAAATTCAGATTTTGACAAAAGAGTATTCAGAAAATTGGGATGGCACTAATCTGGTTGATTTGCTCGGCGCAAATACGATTGCCGCCCAATCTCTTGCTCTGGAAAAGGGTGAACATTCCTTGCTGTTTGCCATTTCTCCCAAACAACTCCAGTTGCTTGGCGATGGCGGCTTCAATTTGGGTATTTTTGATGTTGCGTCGTTAAGTGCGGAATGCACGGTATATTTAAAACTTAATATTAAAGTTGATAAAGATGGAAAACTTTCCATTAATAACGTCGATTTGGAACGTGTAGACCTGGATTTTAGCACTTCGCTTGATTCGATGAATTTAGGCCTCTTTGAAGTTGAGATTGATGGCGGGAAGGTTGATTTTAGCGTTTCCATCGGAGATGGCGTAAAGCCCAAAGAGCTGAAATTGGGCTACAGCTCCCTTACTTTGAAAGCCGGAGATTCGTTTGAACTTCCTAAGATTACGAATGAGGATGATGACAACTTTTCATACAATTTTGACTCAAGGGAATGGGCGCTTCCGAATAGTATAAAGCAATATATGTCTCTTTCAGGAGACTCGCTGATCAATCAGGTCCATGTGGTGCTGAATTCGTTACAGTCTGCTCTGCGTAGCCTGGTTGAAAGTAAGACCAAGCTCGACTTCCTTGACGGCTCTATTGATAAGGTCGTAGATATTGTCGATAAGGTTGAAGCGGTTGTTTACGGGGATGGTTCTGAAAACTGCGATTTCGGCCTCATGAAATGTGTGGAAGGCCAGTACCAAAAGAATTTTGGTAACATTAGCACGTTTGTTGAGGTGTTTAATAAATCCTGGAGAACGGTTTTTGGCGTAGATGATAATGTTGTTTCGCTCCAACCAGTAGAGGGCGAAAACAATATTGTTCTGCTTGATTTCGCTTTGAAGTTCGGCGTCGAAAAGGCCTTCGGGCTTGACTTGGCCAATGTGCTTAAGGACAAATTGGAAAATATTTCTACACATGGGTACGTTTCGATAAAAGCCGATGCTACGATTTCATTTAATTTGAAAATTGATTTCTCTGGCGAGAAATTAGAAAAAGATGCGAAACTTTCTGAAATAGGTCTATTTGAGCTTGATAACGAGGAAAATCCGACGAAGGCTTTAAGAGAAGTTGACGGCGTTCAAAAGGATATTTCTGTAAATGAATGGTACATCACCTATGAGATTCCCTCAGAAAAAACCTTTGATGAAGATTTGTTCATCAAATTAACTTCGAATGTTAAAGAAACAGAAGGTCGATCGGAACTTGGAATAGTTAAGATAAAAGAAGGGGTTTCGTTAAGTTCTTTAAGGTCTGACTGGTACGAAAATTCACCATCTGAAACGGATTTTGAAATCTCTTACACGTCGTCAAGGCAAATTGTTATCACATCAAAACAAGAATTTGTTATTGAAAAGGGTGACAATCTGGATAAAAAGACCTCCGGTGGCGATTCCTTTGCCGAATTGAAGCTCTCCGGTACGAACCTGCAGACGATGTACAAGGTTCAGAGAGATGATGAATGGACTATTCATGTTCTTAAATCTGGAGAAGACAGTCCGAAAGATGTAAAAATTAAGAATGATTTTTTTCAAAAACTTGGCGATGGATATATTCAGGGTAAAAATCTTAAAGATCAATTGAACGAGTATCTTTCTATTCAGAATACTATTGATGAAGTGGATAAGGGTCGTTCCATCATGAACACATATGGCTTGTATGTGGTGGATGTTGATGAGGACAATATTATTTTCGGTTGCGATTCTCGAAGAATTCAGGGAAATCTGGATACCGACAATATCCTTTATTACCTTTATGATAATGGCGCTGAATATGGTAAAAAGATTACCTACATGCGAATCTCCGGTGAACTTACTCCTTCGATCGGAAAGCATGGGGCGCTCGTTGCTAGTGGTACAAATAAAGTATTTATAGAATTTGACAACGCAGCTGATGATGTTGACTCTGTGGCAGAAAAATTCAAGGACCTATACAAAAAATATGTAGATTCAGATGTTCCTGATGGCTTAGGCAATGAATTTGTATTTACTATAGACTCAATTAATCTCAAATTTGAAAAAGAAGAGAAAGGAGATGCCTGGTGTATTTCGCTAAAGAGCACTGATGGTGCATCTGTCGAATGGTTCGATCATATCTTGGAATTGAAATTCTCCGATGTCAACGATGATTCTGAAACAATATATGTCAACACGGAACAATGCTCTTCGGTTTCGTCTCTTGCAAAGGCGATTAAAGATACGATAGACAATTGTACGCAAGACGATGATATTCTTTCCAAAATATCTTCGGTCATGGTGGTTGACGGGAATATTGTATTCTCTGTAAATGATGAAGTCAAAATAGTCGGGACTACTGAAGAAATAAAGGCTGATAAGAATGATTTTAAGATAGGCGATAAAAAGGTCGATTTCCAGAAAGATTGGAATGCAAGCGATCTTAAAACGCTGACGCTTGCAGAACTTCTTGCGAATATTAATGCTCAACTTGCTTCTGATTATATTGTAGAAATCGTAGATGACCATCTGGAAATTTTTGGAAGTCAAGAATTTACCTTGACGTCCTTTGGTTCCAGTAAGGCTCTCGAATGGCTTGGTTTTAGTTCGGGACAAAAGGCAAAAGAAAATGCGGGTGATTACCGTATTGTTGGCTCTGCACTTCAGAATCTTGACTGGTCGAAAAAGATTAGCCTTGAAGAAATTATACTTGGAGCAACCCTTACCGTTTCGATGGGAACCGACCTGCACGAAATCGAGGAGGTGCGTAAATCAGGAAATTCCGTTACTCTTGAGCTTAAATCTGCTGAAGGTGATGTTAGAGCAGATGTTTCTTACGCTGTAGGCGGTTATATTGCTGTCGGTAGCGATTATTATAAAATAGAAAACGTTGATGCTGAGGCTGGAACTCTTACTGTATCGACGGTTTCGATTGACGGGGATACGCTTGATAATGCCGATAAAAAGGAAACTTGGGAAACAGCAAAGTATGCGGCAAGTGCGTCGGCTTCGTATAAGTTTGTTGGAGCAGACCTTATTGCGAAAGGTGTAGTTGGGCTTGAGTTAGAATTCGGCTTGGAAAAAGCTGAAGAGATAGATCCGAATAATATATTTGGGTATAAAGTAAATCCAGTGACGCTGGAGCCTGTTGATGGTTCAAATGAATTTATTGCAACAGCTTATGCTGATTTGTTTGGTTATGACATAGAACTGGCTGAGGTGACTCTTGAGGTTGTAAAACCCAATGGGTTTGCGAAATTCGAAGATCACTCGGACTCTAAATTGATACAAGATAATTATAGGTTGGCCAGTAATGTTGAACTGGGTGATGGCGTTAAGAGCATACTTGACAGCTTCAAAAATTTCTCGATAGAAAAGCTCTATGTAGTGCTTGAAAATCTGATTGAACGTATAGATGATGTTACGGATAAAGTTAAGGATAAAAAGATTCCGGTTATCAACAAGACTGTTGGTGATTTGGTAAGTGTGGCGAACGATTTGCGCAGCATTATCTCGACGCTCCGAGCCGAAAAGATTACAAGCCTCCAGCAGTTCGGTGATTTGCTGAATACTTATCTTGAAAAATTCAATCTTTCTTCGCGTACAGACGGGAAAAAGCTCTTTAATATAAGGTTTGACAAGGATTATCAGGCAGTTTTCTTTGACTTCGATGTGGTAAAGGCTATCGGTGTACGCCATAGGTTCAGCTTTGGCAAAGAGGATTCCGGCATCCAGGGAAACATTGACTTGGATGTCTCTGGTGATTTCTGGTTTGCGCTTTCTGCAAAGGTGGTATTTGGCGAGGAATTTGACCTTGTGCTTACGGAACCCATTCAATTTGGTGCCGAAATTGCAATTTCGGGCGACAAACTGAATTTCGATTTGGGTGTCACGGGTGGCGGCTCAGGCATGCTCAGCAACTTGATTTCTGTTGGCGAGAATAAGGACCAGCAGTCGTTTATCCACGGCAAGGTGGCTTTCTTGGGTTCTGTGAGCGGTAAAGATTCTGGTTCTTTCTCCATTAATGATCCTAAAGGCGTTAAGATTGATTATGCTTTACCTATTGTTCTTTTCGGACGACTCCCGATTACCGTATGCGAGATGTCTTTGGGCGATGTCCTTGTGGGCCGATTCAATAATAATGCCGTTGAATTAGTCAATTGCACGTCTTTCGATAATGCCCAAGACGAAGTCGAAAAAATAATGGGTGCTATCAAGGAGGACTGGAAAGATGGCGAACTCACCGACGCAAATAAAGTTTATGACAGCTTTGATTTTGGCCTGAGGCTTGGGAACGAAGACAATAAATCTCAGTTCGATGGGCGGTTGATTGCTGACTTCTCGAGTGTGTACGAAAGGATATTGGAACTTGCCGATTTCGCCAACATGGATTGGTTCAGCCAGATTAAACTTGCTGTGTCTGGCTTGAACAATCTGTTCGAAATGCTCGAAAGCAATATCAACGGCGGTATGGCCAGCTCCATCAAGTCTGTCCCGGTTGTGGGTTCTGCCTTGAGCACCGGTGTCGACTTCTTGAGTGTGTTGAAGAACAAGGTACTTGACCCGTTCTCGAAGTTTGTTTACGAATCGACGGGCTTGACAGCCGAGATGGTCGCGAAAAAGATGAACGACCTGTTTGGATTGGGCTTTTTCCTGACTCCGGAATATGATGTTGGTTCAGACGAAGGCGATTCCTACTATTTCGGTTGGAACGGAGATAAGACCGGGTGGAAACAAGTCGACGGAAAGGGGACGTGGTACCGCAGCACCAAGGAATCGGCGGAATGGTACTTCAACCTGGGCGGCGTGTATGAATTCGGGACCTCGGTGGGCTTTGATCTTGGCTTCCCCGGACTGGCGCTCGCCGCGGATGGCGGTCTCGCTCTCTCGCTCTCATGGTCGCTGGAATTCGGATTCGGTATCTCGAAGCAGAATGGTTTCTACTTTATCTTTAACGACGGCAATGAAATCAATGTCAAGGCTACGGCTGAGTTAGATGCTGATATAAGCGCCTCGTTGGCTGGGCTCGGCTTGACGTTGTCGACAAAGGGAAAAGATAAAGATGGTAATAATCACAAAGCTGCTGTTGAACTAAGTTTCGGAGTCGACTTGAATAATCCGAGTGATTCTTCGGCGGAGACATACGATTCCAGACTTGGCGCTTCGGAGCCGCTCGATGCGGATGGAGTGAAAGAATGGATTACAAAAGAAAAGACCGATGATGATCCAGATGATAAGATAAAAAAATTTACGAAAAAATACGGCTTGGTGAAGGTGTCCGATGCTTTTGCCGTGCCCAAGTTTGACTTTGAAGCGTCTGTCAATATCTATGCCGGTATAGATGTCGGTGTCGGCAAGGATGCCGGCCGCGATACGCCCAAGTTCCCTAACATTTCGGGTGATTTTGAATTTGATTGGGCGTTCAAAGAAGTGTCGGGCGTAAAAAAACCGACTATCAATTCCCTAGCTTTCAAAAATCTTGAATTCGATATGGGTTCCTTTATCGGGGGCGTGCTCGGGCCAATCGTTTCCAAGATTCAGACGGTCATAGAACCGCTCGAGCCGCTTATCGACTTCCTGATGACTCCGTTCCCGGTGCTTGATGACCTGGGAATTAAGATTACCCCGCTCGACCTTGCCAAAAAATACAGCAAGGGCAAGTTTGATGACGGTATGATTTATGCCATCAAGGACTTGATTTTGATTTCTAAGACGATTTCGACTTCCAATGGCAAGGGAATTAAGATTAATCTGGGTAATTTTGTTCTGATGGATGGATCTGGTTCCGATTCTGAAGAATTGTCTGAGAAATTCTTAAAAGGGGAGAGTGCGCTTTCTTCGATAGATGTAGACGAATACGCTCCTGATCAATCTGGTATTAAAGAGGCTGCCGACAAAGAACTCAAAAATCAGGGCTTCAACATTCAGGGAGAAAGCAGCTGGAATTTTATCTGGAACAATCCGTCGAAGATATTCCAGATGCTGCTTGGCGAAGATGTTCCCCTTGTCGAATACACGATGCCCAAGCTTTGCTTTGACTTTGACTGGAATACGTTCGTGCGCATCTGGGGCCCGCTCGGTGCGCGCCTGGGCGTGACGTTCAACGCCTCTATCCAGCTTGGCTTTGGTTACGACACGTTGGGCATTCGTCAGTGGATTGCTAGTGGCCGCAAGGACTATGGCCGCCTGGTCAATGGCTTCTACGTGATGGATAAGGACAAAAATGGCGTCGATGTCAACGAACTTTCGTTCTATGGCGGCTTGACAGCCGCCGCCGAACTCAATGCCGGTGTGAGTGCCGGTGTCGGTGGCGGTGTGGGCATCAATGTCGGTTTCAACCTGTTTGACCCCAACAAGGACGGCAAGGTTCGCCTCAGCGAAATGAAGCAAATCATTGGCGAATTGGGCCTGTTCGGCATATTCGATGTAAACGGCAAGATTACCGCGAAGCTCTATGCTTATGTTGACTTGTGGCTATATACCAAGAAGTGGAACATTACGGGCGACATAACCTTGTTTAGTTTCGATTACGAACATAAACTTGCGCCTGTGATGGCTTCAAAGGACGAGAATGGCAATATTGTGGCGCATATTGGCCCGAATGCTGGCGACAGAGTTTCGACTGACAATGATAATCCCACTCTCGAAGATGGTAATGAAACATACATTGCGGAATTGACGGAGGATGCAGAAGTTAAATGGGGCGATGGCAAGAAAGTAAGTACAGAAAAGGGTAAATGGCATCGAATAAATGGCGATGCCGGTGATGACTACATCAAGTTGACTGGAAAGGCCGGTCTCAACCTTGAAATTTATGGTGGCGAAGGTGACGATGTAATCGACCTTTCCGAACTCGACTTGAATGGCTATACCGTAATTATCGTTGGTGGAGCCGGTAATGATACCATTATTGGTGCTAATGGTGGTATGAATATCATCTATGGCGATGATGGGTATGTACCTCCCGATGAGGATGAAGGTAAAAAGAATGGTAAATTCTATGTCGAAGGCTATGTAGATGCTGGTGCCGCCGGTAACGATGTCATTGTCGGCGGTGCCGGAAATGATGTCATTTTCGGTGGTGCCGGTAACGACAAAATCGACGGACTCGATGGTGACGACCTGATATTCGGTGATGGCGGCAAGGCTCTCTATGATAATGGAACCGTTGGGGGGGCTTCTCGAAGCGATGTCAGCCTCGATGGTGGCGATGACTTGATTATTGGCGGCAAAGGCAATGATACGGTCTTTGGTGGTTCGGGCAACGACCGGGTTGACGGTGGCGCCGGCGATGATGAAATTCATGGAGAACGCGGAAACGATCGTATATTTGGCGGTTCGGGCGATGATGATATCTATGGCGGTTCCGGTCACGATATCGTTTATGGTGGCAATCTGATACAGATAAACGTTGATTCCGAATTTAGTAAGGATTTCTTCAGTAAAGAACTTATTGCAAACCAGTTTGCCAAAAATAACTTTGAAGTCGCTAAATCGGAATTCAGTTTTGCTCTTGATAGTGCTAAATTCAAAGATGGTACTGACGCTAAATTGAGTGGTGAGGATTCTGATTCAGATGGCATAGACCACATCTATGGTGGCGAAGGCGATGACCTGATTTTCGGAGCTGAAGCGAACGACGTCATTGAAGGTGGCATTGGTAACGATGTCATCGATGGCGGTACTGGTGACGACAACATCCAGGGTGGTATCGATAATGATATCATCTATGGTGGTGAAGGTGACGATGTCATTGATGGCGGCGCTGGTAATGACAGCCTGTATGGCGATAAGGGAGTTGCTAGCGGTTATACTAAAGGCTCAGACGCGTTTAATGGAGAAAAGATCACCTTTGGCGAAAATCTTGGCTTGGGCGGAATATTCTACAAGGATGCCAAAAGTGGGCCGACTGACGGAAATGACAAAATCAAGACCGGCCCCGGCTTGGATTTCGTTGATGGCCAGGGTGGCAGCGACCAAATCTTCGTGAACTTGATGGGCGGAAGCGAAACCAGTTATGTGAACATCACCGATTCTGGAGAAGGCCAGTTCGATAGGGATGTGCTCACTATTGAAGCCACGGAATATGCAGACAACTTGTTGATGCGAATGAACGAAGCTGGGACTCTTGGTTTTGTAGCGTTGTTGCCTGAAGATGGTGACGTATCTAGCACGAATGCCAATAAGAATATCGAACGCGTCAACTTTACGAATGGTATTGACGTTGTTAATTTGTATGCGAACGGTGGCGATGACAAGGTTGTCGTTGATGGTACTGCGGCTGTAACGAATATTGATGGCGGCGCCGGAAACGATACCTTCCAGGTTGGACAGCTCTACAACTCCGATCGAAAGGCTGGTACACAGAGCATTGCTTCTGAAGATGGATTCAAAACTATTCAGAATTCCGATGGAAAATACCTGAGTGAAGGTGTGTCTGAAGGTTCTAAGTTGAACATTGATGGTGGCGTTGGTGATGATACCTTTACCGCTCTGCGCAACGTCGGTTCTTTGAACATGGCTGGCAGCCGTGGCAACGATGCGTTCTCGGTATACAACTATAAGACTATGAGTGGGGATATCGTTGTCAACGGAACTCGCTCGATTGATGGTGGAACCGGAATAGATAGCGTAAATGTCTATGGCACCGAAGGTGACGATACTGTTGTTATTACGAAGGAAGGCTTGCTTTCTGAATCTGGTGGTATCAAGGTTGCCGGTGTAGAATACTCGAATTTTGCAGCTGGTGCGGGTGACGATGAATTCTATGTCGCCAGCAACAATGCGGGTGAGACGACTACGATAAACGGCGGTCATGGCAATGATACCGTGTCTGTTGGTGGTCTTGATTTGGATAGTCGTCCGCTTCGAAATGCCGATACCGATGGTCAGACCAATACTTTGACATATGAAGTGTTGTCGGCTGATTCTGATGATTTGGATGACGATGAAAAGAAGATCTGTTTTGTAAATTCTGATTTGGAAGACAAAAAGTATCAGCAGAAATTTGTTGTGATGGATACGAGCGCAGCTCCTGCCGTGTTTGTGTCTACTTCTGAAACATATATTGCTGATAATGGGCTTGTCATTCAGGAAGGTGGAGTTGGTTCGTTCTTTGTCGGCTATTCCGGAAACCTGAAAGAAGGGTCGATTACGGTCGACTTGAACATTCCGTTGCTTTCCACGTCCATGCTTCAGGCTGGTGACAGGGGAATCCTGATTAAGAAAGATTCTGACACAACATATTCGGATCATGTTCAGATTGTCTTTGATGGAAAAAATACGCAACCGGTAAAGATAAATGTCAAGGCCCTTTCGGATTCTTTGTCCGAAGAAGATGTTGTCAAGTCAATTTCGTTGAGCAGCGTTTGGACTTATACGAATAAAGGCGAAATACTTAAAAAACTGCTTTCCAAGTCTGCAACGGCATTCTCGCTGAGTGTTAAGGATGATAAAAAAGTCTCCAAAAATGACGAAGCGAAGAAATTGCTTACGAGGACCGAGGAGTACACGATTGGTGGAAGTGCTGTTGCTCTGGGCGAATTTGGCGTCGAATTGCATGGTGCGAATAAGTCGAACATCCATGTTTATCTGGAAAATAGCGATAAGACAATTGAATATACCAGTATAGATGACAAAGGTGTTTTGACCATAAAGAATTATACAAATGACCTAAAAGATAAGGTTCTTATCGTTAATTATCGTTCCAATACAATGAAACTTGATGGGTCGAAAATCCATCTTGCTTACGATGATGTTGCCAGTTTGTCTTCTGTTAAATATGGAACCGAGACTGTCTACTGTGGCGCAGATAAAGCATCGAAGGAAAAGAAGGATATTTATTACGAGCTGAACGGAAATGTCCTGGTATTCTTCAATACGTCGAACCAGCAACTCGCGACATTGCATGGTGAGGTTTCTGTTGGTTCAGGCACGTTTGCTGGTGCGGAAACGAATATCCAAAATGGTGATTCCTTCAAACCCTGCGATTTCTTGACGATTAAACGCGTTGGTGATACTGCTCAACAAAATCAGTATGTGCTTGCTGAAAAGTATCTCGAGACGGAATTGAAGGATGGACATCATGTTCCGACGGGAAACACAGAACGTGATACGAGTTGGAACTCCATGACTTTCGATATTACATACAACAAGGATATACCTGACGGTAAATCGTTGTTTGTTAAGGTGTCTGCTTCCGAAGTTATATCTAAGATGTTGGACGGAAATAAAGAAGTTCAACTCTTGATTTATGATAATAAAGACGGAATAGCGAAATCTTCCGTTGTTCTGGAATTTAAGAAAGGGTCTGCATCAAATACAATAACTGTTTTCGCAAAAGCAGATGCCATTGATGAAGAATACGGTATCGTTACTTTCGATGGAAATAGCGACAAGCGTATTAACCAAGTTGAAGGCATTGTTGATGCTTATGGTAAGGGAACAAGCGACATTGCCGGTGTCGATAATCCGGAACTTCTCCATTATAATCATAAGATTGAAAGCGATTCCGGCTTTGTTTGGGCTTCGAAGTTTAATGAGAAAAATACCTATGACTTAGACAGTTTGGCTAGCGTGAAGTCTGTTTCTGGCAATACAGTCATTGTCGAAATCAAGGAAGGAGAGACTCCTACTAAGGGTGGTACGGTCAAGTTTGTTTCGGAAAAGAACGAATCAGAATGGTTCCGTATTGATGGTGACCCCATTGTGGGGGAGGGTACTTATACTCTCACGTTGAACAAGTCTATTGAAACTTCCTTGAGCGGATTCAAGGCTATGTTCGCTGGGCAGAAGGACTACCTCTTTGAAAGCGAAGACGACTGTGTTGATCGTATATTCGTGAATAACCAGGATTCGAATGTCGATGCCAACAGCGCTCTTGAAAATGCCAATGTGGAAAGCGTTGACGATTCCGTCAAGTTTACGCATACAGAACTCAAGGAAAAGGTTGTTGCAAGCGAGTTCGAATTTGGCGAATTCAATTTGGGTACAGGTAAGGATACCGTCAATATCTCTAAGACCATTCATGGCCATGTTAATCAGACTACAGAAAAAGAATTCCAGACGTTCACGGTCGTGAATACCGGCGACGATAAAACCGATAATCGTGAGACCGATGATGATATTACCGTTACGGATTATAACGCTAACGACGGTCAGCTGGTTATCAACGCCCAGGGCGGCAACGATAAGATTACCGCAAAGGGAAGCTTGATTACCAAGGACGGTATGGTTGTTCTGGGCGGTGCTGGAAACGACACCATCGATGTCGATAAGGGTATTATCGCCTTTGGTGACAAGGGTAACATCCAGTATATGGATGGCAATAATGTCGTTACGGAGCTTGGCTATTATAAGGAAGACTCCGGTGAGCATAAAGCGGGTGATGTTATTTTCACAACTATTCCTAAGGATAGAGATAGTAATTTCATCCAAAAGCAGACCGATGGCATTGCCCGTGGGGCGACTTCTATTGCGTCCGTAATGCCTAACGAGGGCGGAGTCGATAAAATTACTGCCGGCGGACAGATGAGTGTTGTTGTCGGTGGCTTTGGTGGCGACAATATCTCTGTAACCGGAGAAAAGAACGTTGTTCTTGGCGACAATGGTGTCGTGAACTTCCATAACGAAGGTTCGGCAACGTCTTGGCGCGAAAACAACATCAAGATTAGCCTCGAAAAGGTTCAGACGACAAATAATTCTATTGGTGAGAAAGATACCATTGGTATTGTCGGCAGCCATAACGTTGTCATGGGCGGAAATGGTGATGACGATATCACCATCGGCGAAGCCGGCAAGGGAAATGGGACCGATAACGTTGTCCTTGGTGACGGTGGTGTTGCCAACTTTACGCCGGGTGTCGCTACGACCGAAAACTTTATGGTCAATGCTGCGGTTGAATCCGTGAAGACTGAGGAAGATTCGGTCGGCGCTGGGGACACTATCGAAATCTATGGCGGCCAGAATACTGTTATGGGTGGCGCTGGTGCCGATATAATCACGATTGGCGAAGAAAACAAGGACGACAGCGAAGAAGTCAAGATCAATGGTGATGAAAATGTTGTCCTTGGCGATGGCGGCTCCTATGTTGTCGACAAAGATAAGGGCGAGGTGAAGGTTCATACTCATGATCTGTCGGTGACTGAGGATAAAGAACCTGATTTTGTCGATACAATCACTATCCATGGTGGTCAGAATACAGTCATGGGTGGCGTTGCCGGCGATAATATTGACATTTATGGTGCCGACAATATTGTCCTCGGCGATGGTGGCGAATCTATCCGCGAATGGAATGCGGATAATGAGGTCTACGATTCCATCAAGTCTGTCGAAACGACGGACGATAGTAATGGCGGCATCGATACCATTAACATCCATGGTGGCAAGAATGCCGTTATGGGTGGTGCCAAGGGTGATAAGATTACCATTGGCGACGGAAAAACCAGTGATGGCAATGAAAACGCTGAAGATGATAATGAAAATCAGAATGGTAATGAAAACGTCGTCCTTGGCGATGGCGGCTCCTATGTTGTCGACAAAGATAAGGGCGAGGTGACTGTCAAAACGTCTCGAGAAGAGGTTGACGACACTGTCGTTATCCATGGTGGTGAAGATACCATTAAGATTTATGGCGGCCAGAATACCGTTATGGGTGGTGCCATGGGCGATGGAATCGATATTTACGGTGCCGACAACATTGTCCTCGGTGACGGTGGCATCGCCGTTCGTGAATGGAACAGCGAGAAGAAGGTCTACGAGGCAATCAAGTCCGTCAAGACGACTGACGATGAAAATGGCGGTGTCGATACTATCAACATCTATGGCGGCCAGAACGCCGTGATGGGTGGCTTTGATGGCGATAACATCACTATCGGTACGCAGAATGGCGCAACAAGCGATAACAACATCGTGCTGGGCGATGGAGGCGAATACAATAACGAAGCTTCTGATTCGGCCTATATCCAGACTCAGAGTGATGGCATTGGTGGCGAAGACCACATAAAGGTCTATGGTGGCCACAATGTCGCTATGGGCGGATTTGCTGACGATGATATTGAAATCCACGGTGGCGAAAACGTTGTCCTCGGTGATGGCGGCATTGCCAATTACGACAAGAAGCCTGATGCGGCAACGGTGAATGAGTTCATCAACTCCGGCCTTCGCTACGTCGAAACCACGAGTGATGATATCGGCGGTCACGATGATATCGACATCTTTGGCGACACGAATGTCGTTATGGGTGGTGCCGATGGTGATATAATCGATATTGCCGGTAATGACAACGTTGTTGTGGGTGACGGCGGCAGGTACGATATTTACGATACATATCGTACAGTGCAGACCAAGTCCGAACAGGACGGTGGCCATGATGTCATCCATACCAACGATGGGAAGAACATCGTGATGGGCGGTATGGATTCCGACGAAATCACCACGGGAGCCGGCAACGACATCATCCTCGGCGATGGTGGCTTCGCGAAGGTCGATCGCGACTTCAATGCGATATATGTCACCAACGAAGGCCGCAACATCGAAACGCTTGACAAGGACGAGCAAGTCGTTGTCCGCGAAGACGGAACGGCCGGAGCCGATACGATCATCGCTGGCAATGGTGACAACGTTGTCTTTGGTGGTCTCGATTCTGACGATATCACGACGGGCAACGGGCAGGATGTTGTGTTCGGCGACAACGCCTACGCGACATTCCGCGGCAACGCGAACGAGGCGTTCGAACAGGTGGGCGACCGCCAGAACGTCCCGGATGTCTACGAAGAGGCGACCCTCAGCTTCAACTTCCAGGGTGCTTCGCAGACGGGCCTCAACGCGGGCGACTTTGTCGGTGCGTACAACGAGGAAAACGGCGACGATTACCGCAGCAGCAACTGGAACAACATCTCGGGCTCGCTTGCAGGTACATACGGCAACGATGACCGCGAAGTCGTGAACATGGATAACCTCGATGCGACGGGCGAAAAGTCTGCCGACGAAACCCGCGTGCGCGCAAGCGGCGTGAGCGTGAGCTACGGCGGCATCGAGAGCCATCGCAACACGAGTACGGACAACCGCATCAACCTGCAGGCCTACAACCTTGGCCTCTGGAATGCGCAGTACGACAAGAACGCGAAGCTCATGAATTCGGGCCTGATGACGACTGCTCCCAACGCGCAGTGCGAAAATAAACTCGATGTCCAGATGGACGGCCTTGCCCAGTACTTCACCAGCTACAGGGTGGTGGTGTACCTCGACATCCCGGATTCTCATTCTGCGGCAAACAACAGCATTCGCAAGGTGAGCCTGTATACAAACGATTCGGAAGATCCGATCAAGACCTTCTATGTGAAGGACAATGCTGGTCACAACTTCCATGGTTCCTACGAACGCTCGACTGCCGAAACGGCCGCTTCCGCGATGGAAGCGAACTACGTGGTGTTTATGGTCGATGAGGGCGTTGCTGCCGACCGCATCCGCGTGGTTATCGAGGAGGCGGATCCCAATGCCCAGAACGGAAAGAATCTCCCGGGCATCGCCGCTATCCAGGTCAGGGGCACGCTCCACAAGCAGGATGTCGCCGCGACGACCGATATCGATTTCGGCGGTAACGATACCATCCGTACCGACCTCGGCGATGATATCGTGGTGGGCGGTACCGGCGGCGACGATATCACCACCTTCGGTGACGAACGCTACTGCATCCACGACAACGACGTTGTCTTCGGCGACAACGCGAAGATTCTGCTTACCGACCGCGACAGCGACGAATCTACGGCTTCGACCATCTCGACTGCGGAATCTGTGGCCATCACGAACATCGATGCGATTTACGATGACCTCATCAAGACCGGCAACGGCAACGATACCGTTGTGGGCGGCGTCGGGGCGGATACGATCAATGCCGAGGCGACTGCGGCCGCCGACACGATGCTGGAGGACATCAACGTGCTCTCCATCAACTTTACCCGCGAGCATTCCGATTCTACGGACGCGATTGCGCAGGGTGAGGCGGCAGGCGTCGTGGTGGATACCGACTGGCACAACTTCTACCGCAACGACCGTGGCGTCATTGTATCGGAATCTGTGCGCGGTCAGGAATCCTCTCCCGAGTACAACAACAAGATGAACAGCCTTTCGAACAACCCCACGGCGAGCAATCCGTATGCTGTCGAGGAGGGTGTCGAGGTTCAGCTTTACGGCAAGAACCACGGGCAGCGCCAGACCGTCGCAAGCTTCACAATCGAGAACTACGATGAACTGGATGGTGACACTTCGAACTCGAAGCTGTTCAACACCTACCTTGCGGCACAGCAGAGCGAAGAGATTGTCCTGAAGCTCAAGAACATGAACAGCTTCGTGAGCAATTCGAATAATACGGTTTCTTCGACCTACGACCTCTACATCTACCTCGGTGGCGACAACAACGATACCGATACGTACAACTACCTGTACCAGGTGAAGTTTACGGGTCACAATGGCGTGTCTCAATACCGTTACCTGAACGACTGGACGGGCCACAAGTTCGACGGCGACTACAAGGAGGCTACCTGCTCGTCGCAGAGCGAAGCCGAACGCATGCTGCAGATGGCTTTGAACGAGTCGGCCCATGATTCGGCGGCTCCGCGCCTTGAACTGGTGGGCAACTACGTGGTGTTCCGCGGCGTGTCGGGCGATGTCGCCGATATCCGCATCAGGAACATCTACACGAGCTCCGGTCAGCATCCGAAGAACCTCCCGATGATTTCGGCGGTGCAGGTCGTATCGGGCGATGGCCGCTATGCCGGCGAAACGGACCTCGGCGGCGATCACGACAAGGACCTCGTCTATGGCGACGACGCGAAACTCGTATTCGACATGGATGTTCCTTACGATGCCGATGTTGCGGATGTCTCGAAGTTCAAGAATCGCGTTATCGAGGCCAAGTCTGTTGCCATTGAACACGATGCGGTGACTTCGATTTCGACCAACGATACGATCACGACGGGCAGGGACCGCGACGTGGCCGTGGGTGGCGAAGGTGCCGACACGATTACGATGGGTGAAGGCGACGATATCGCCCTCGGTGGAAGCGCGAACCTCGTGCTCGAACACAACAACCCGCTGGGCGTGTTCACTCCCAATACCGAGATTGCGCTCGACCAGCATACCATCGACACGACGCAGCACCAGAACTACCTCGACAACGACAACGCGAACGTGTGGCAGTTCCAGAGCAGGCTCGACCAGAACCACATCCAGGGTATCGATACTTCCGTGTCGAACGAAAACGACCGCAAGGATACCATCGATGTTGGCGAAGGCAGGAACCTCACGTCGCAGGGCTCCGACAGCACAGCGCAGCTTGTGGTGCCGAAACCCGTGATTGTCGATGACGACGGGCAAGAGGGCAGCGGAGAAGCCTCTACGCCGACGCCTCCGGTTGTGGCTCCAGACGACGGAACGGTGGTGATTGACCAGGAAGGAACTTCGACCTTGGTTGAAATTGCTGCCGGCGAGACTGTGGAAATCGTGATTACGGATTGGGACGAGGGCAACCAGTATTACCATCCGAACGTTTTCCTGCAGTTGAACTGCTCCGACAACACGAGGCATAAGCTGTCTGTCACCTGGGATGGTCAGCAGACTGACCCGACGGTGTATTTGCAGAACTATGCAGAATTCGACATTCCTGATGTGGCAACTGTCGTGGGTGAACACAAGATTGTCTTGAGAATCACTTCTAGAGACTCCATCTCGCTCATGGCAACTGTTGCTCATCGGTAATCTGTTCTATGGTCCTCGATCAGCAGCGCAAGATATTCCATGAGTCGTGGTACCGCCTTGCGGGGAGCAAGATCTCCCTCAGGGCGAGTGTCCGCGTCCACAGGCAGACCTACCGCGGTGTACTTTGGTACGTACTTTACGAACCGTTTACGAACCAGTATTACCGATTGCCTCGCGGGGCATACGACTTCGTGTCGCGCCTTTCGCCCGACAAGACGGTGGGTGAGGTGTGGAGCGCCATGCTCAAGGGTAGCGAAGGCGAGATGCCCGGCCAGGGCGAAGTCATCGAGATGCTTGCGCAGCTGTACCAGGCGAACATGCTCATGTACACGGGTGTGGACGATGGCGCAAAGCTGTTCGAGCGCAACCGAAAGCAGAAGCAGAAGAAGGTCAAGGCCTCGCTCTTGAACATCTTCTTCTTGAAGGTGCCGCTGTTCGACCCCGACGCCTTGCTCAACAAGCTGCGTTGGCTTATCCGCTTCTTGCTGAGCAAGCCTTTCGCGCTCGTGTGGCTTGCGACGGTTATCGTTGCCGCGAAATACGGAATCGAGAACTTCGATGCCCTCAAGGACCAGAGTTCGGGATTCCTTTCGCCGTCGAATATCGGCTGGGTCTACGTGTGTACCGTGTTCGTGAAGCTCTTGCACGAATTCGGCCACGCGAGCGTCGTCAAGCGCTACGGGGGCGAGGTGCACACGCTGGGCGTGATGTTCATGCTGCTCGTGCCTCTTCCGTACGTGGATGCGACGGCGAGCTGGTCGTTCCGCAAGAAGTCGAGGCGCGCTCTGGTGGGGGCCGCGGGCATGCTCACGGAATTCTTTATCGCCTCGGTCGCCTTGATTGTCTGGGCGAACCTTGGCGGTGGACTCGCCAAGAATCTTGCGTACAACGTTGTTATAATGGCCTCGGTTTCTACTGTGCTGTTCAATATCAACCCGCTCATGCGATTCGACGGCTACTATATCCTGACCGATTTGCTGGACATGCCCAACCTGCAGCAGAATTCGGTACGCCACCTCAAGTACCTGCTGGAACGTTACGTGTTCTTCAAGCGCGATGCCGAGGCGGTTGCCGAGACCTGGCTCGAACGCGTGATTTATTCGGTTTACGGAGTCGCCTCGTCGATCTACAGGATTTTCCTATTTACGGGGTTCATCGTCACCATCTCGCAGCACTACCTGATACTTTCGTTTATCATGGGGGCCCTCCTTTGCCTGACGATGGTGATTATGCCGGTGGGCAAGTTCCTCAAGTACATCTTCGCAAGCCCCGGGCTTGCGCTGGTGCGTAACCGAGCCGTTTTCGTGACGGTTCTGGTGCTCGGCAGTGCCATATCGCTTTTGTTCTACCTGCCCGTTCCCGACACGTTCAAGGCTCCCGGCGTTATAGAGGCGGCGCGGTACGAAAACACGACGGTGGGCGAGGGCGGCCTTGTTGCCGGTGTGTTCCGCGGCGAAAAGGCGAAGGTCAAGAAGGGCGATACGCTGATGGTCCTCGAAAACCGCGAACTCGATTTTTCGATTGAGGAAAAACGTGCGCAGGTGAGGGAGGCCGTGCAGGCCTACTACCAGGCGCTGGACCGCGCTCCCGAAAATATGCTGCCGCTCGAAAAGCGGCTGGGCGTGCTGAGGCAGGAACTGGGCGACCTGCTGCGCTACCGCGACAAGTTGACGCTTGTGGCCCCGATGGACGGCATTTGGGACGTGAAGAACCCGGACGAGTACGTGGGCCGCTTTATGCAGCGTGGCGATTCGATGGGGATGGTGCTCGATACGACCGCATTCGATTTTTTGGCGGTGGTGAGCCAGGAGGAGGTCTCTCGCCTGTTCACGGAAAAGCCGCGCAAGGTCTCGGTGCGGCTCAGCGGCGACGCCTTTACCGAAATCCCTGTCGATAGCGTTTCGGCTATTCCTGCGGCGCGTGACCGCTTGCCTTCCGCTGCGCTCGGGTGGCTTGGCGGTGGCGAAATCGAGACGCGTGCCTCGGGCGGTGCGGGGGATGGGTATGGCGAACGTACTGCGGAACCCGTCTACCTGGTGCGTGCGACAATCAACAGGGACGATGCGGCCCTGGCGGGCATTGACTGGGCGCACGGCCGTTCGGGCAAGATTCGTTTCCATTTGAAGGATACTCCGCTAGCCCTGCAGGGAATCCGCAAGGCGCGCCAGGCCCTGCAAAAGTACTACAAGATGTAATATGAACCTTACCGACAACTACCGACTGACATCTTGCAAGCAAGTGAAAAAGATCCCGACGGGCCTCGATGCCCTGATGTCGCGGATGGTCGGGAAGTTCAAGGGCCGCAGGGGAGTGCTGCGCAGGCTTTTGAAAGATGCCCGGAGTATCGACCTGTGGAGCCGTTCGTTTACGCAGCTCGACGATGCCTCCCTGAAAAAGCGCATGGCCGACATGCAGGCCGAACTCAAGCGCCCCTTCGACAAGAGCGCTCTCCTGAAGTCGTTTGCTCTGGTGCAGGAGGCCGTGTCGAGGACTCTCGGGTACCGGCCGTATATCGAGCAGTTGACGGGAGCGCTTGCGCTTTACCGCGGGTATGTCGCTGAAATGTCGACTGGCGAGGGCAAGACGGTTACGGCCGCCATGTGTGCCGCCGTGCGGGGCTGGAGCAAGCGCCCGTGCCACGTGATTACGGCGAACGACTACCTGGCTGCACGCGATGCCGAAATCATGAAGCCGCTGTATTCGTATTGCGGAGTGAGCGTCGGGGCGGTGACGGGTGCGATGAAGCCCGCGGAGCGGCGCGAGGGGTATTCGGCCGATGTGACTTATTCTACGGCGAAGGAAGTGCTGGCAGATTTTTTGCGCGACCGGATTGCGATGGGGGATTTTCAGGATTTTGGCAAGCGGCTCGTTTGCGCCACGACCGTGAATATGGAACGCCTGAAGTCGAACCTGGTGCAGCGCGGGCTTTATACGGCCATAGTCGACGAGGCCGACAACGTGCTGATTGACGAGGCCGTGACCCCGCTGATTATTTCGCGCGAAAAGAAGAACGACGAGTTCAACGAGGCGTGCCGCCTTGCATACAAGGTATCCGAAAAGCTGAAGCGCCGCACGGATTACGAGGTGGACTACAAGAACCGCACCATACGCTTTCTTGTTGATATGGAATCCCGCCTGGACGATATCGGCGAAGAGATTTCGTTTGCCCGCGCCGGTTTTTTGAAGGATTTGGTGCGGCAGGCGCTTGTGGCTCGCGAACTGTTCGAGTGTGGCCGCCATTACGTTGTCGAAGAGGGCAAGGTGGTGATTGTCGACGAATCGACAGGCCGCAAGATGCCCATGCGCTCGTGGAACGGCGGGCTGCACCAGATGATAGAAATCAAGGAAGGGCTCGAAATGAGCGGCCTCAAGGAAACAGAGGCGCGAATGAGCTTCCAGCGCTTCTTTAGGCTCTACAGGAATTTCTCGGGCATGACGGGTACCGGCAAGGAGGCCTCCGCCGAATTCTGGACGATATACGGGGCTGCCGTGGTATGTATCCCGAATCACCGCAAGAGCAAGCGCAAGGTGTCGCACCTGAAGACTTTCGCAAGCAAGGACGCCAAGCGCCGCGCCATCGTGAAGGAGGTCATCCGCATGCACGAGAAGGGCCGCCCCATCCTGATTGGCACGAAGGACATTGACGAAAGCGAATACCTTGCCTCGGCCATCGAATCGAAGGGCCTGCATTGCCGGATTATCAATGCGGTTCGCTGCGAGGAAGAGGCTGCCATCGTGGCCGAAGCGGGCAAGTTCGGGGCCATTACGGTCGCAACGAACATGGCCGGCCGCGGTACCGACATCAAGATTCCGGACAAGGTCAAGAAAATCGGCGGGCTCCACGTTATTGCGACGGAATGCAACCCCTCTTCGCGCATTGACCGCCAGCTTTTCGGCCGTTCGGCGCGCCAGGGCGACCCGGGGAGCGTGAGCCACTACGCCTCGTTCGAAGACGATGTGCTGCGCCGTAACCTGCCGAACGCGCTTGCCGTGGCGTTCAGGCACCTTGGGCCTTTTTCCGCCCTTTCGGTGCGCTGGGCGCAGCATCGGGCGGGCAGAAAGGCTTACCAGAGCAGGCTTTCGGTACAGCGCACCGATACGTGGCTTGAGGATTCGCTCGGGTTCAGCGGGAACTAGTCCCGAACCGCACCTGCCGGTCGGGGAGGGGGCAAGCGGGGGAGTCCGTGCTCCCTTAATCACTAAATATCGGTCTTTTGTCTTTTTTTTACTCCAGAACTACACAAAGACCGCCTTTTTTTGTATCTTTGACGCCAGCAAAGCACCACCCTAAAGGTGGCTAGCAATTTCAACAATAAACAAAAGGATCCAATAATGGCTCTCAAACTCGGTATCAATGGTTTCGGCCGCATCGGCCGTATGGTCTTCCGCGCTGCTGTGGAAAACTTCTCCAAGGACATTCAGGTTGTCGGTATCAACGACCTTCTCGACGTTGACTACCTCGCTTACATGCTGAAGTACGACTCCGTGCACGGCGCTTTCAAGCACGACGTGTCTTTCGAAGGCAACTTCCTCATCGTCGATGGCAACAAGATTCAGGTGTTCGCCGAAAAGGATCCCTCCAACATCACTTGGGGTGCCCTCGGTGTTGACGTCGTTGTGGAATCCACTGGCTTCTTCCTGACCGATGAGCTCGCCCGCGCCCACATCAAGGCCGGTGCCAAGAAGGTCATCATGTCCGCTCCGTCCAAGGACGCTACCCCGATGTTCGTTTACGGTGTGAACCACCAGACCTACGCCGGCCAGGACATCATCTCCAACGCTTCCTGCAC
>NZ_DFLC01000022.1:28763-114018 GCF_002374005.1 Fibrobacter sp. UBA3629
TCCTGCACCACCAACTGCCTCGCCCCGATGTCCAAGGTCCTCAACGACAAGTTCGGCATCAAGCGCGGCCTCATGACCACCGTCCACGCTGCTACTGCTACGCAGAAGACCGTCGACGGCCCGTCCAAGAAGGACTGGCGCGGTGGCCGTGGCATCCTCGAAAACATCATCCCGTCTTCTACGGGTGCTGCCAAGGCCGTGGGCAAGGTTCTCCCGCAGCTCAACGGTAAGCTCACCGGTATGAGCCTCCGCGTTCCGACCTCCGACGTTTCCTTCGTTGACCTCACTGCCGAACTCGAAAAGCCGGCTACCTACGAAGAAATCTGCAAGGCCATGAAGGAAGCTTCTGAAGGCGAACTCAAGGGCATCCTCGGTTACACCGACGAAGCTCTCGTTTCTACCGACTTCCGCAACGACGCTCGCACTTCCATCTTCGACGTCAAGGCTGGCATCCAGCTCGACCCGACCTTCGTGAAGGTTTGCGCCTGGTACGATAACGAATGGGGCTACAGCAACAAGGTTTGCGAAATGGCCCGCGTCATCACCAAGTAATTCTCTAGCGAGTTTTACAGGAAGGCTCCGCTTCGGCGGGGCCTTCTTTATATATTATAGTATCTTATATATATCGATGCGGGTTGAAATTTTTTTCTCTTTTTTTCGGTGCTATCCCTTGCCAACATATGTTTCGTTAGGTATCTTTGTGGCATGATGAACTTTGTGACATGTGCAACTCTCAACCGTCGTTGGTGGCGCGGACTCTGACATAGAGCCCGGTATTTGTCGCAGATCACCCAAGATTTTAAGCAAAGGCTTCCGGACTCGCGGAGGCCTTTCTCTTTTAGCAAAATCGTTGAAATCCTCCGGGACCCAAGCCTTTGCCTACCCGAACACTAGGAAAAAGTTTTAAACCAGAGGATCAAAATGACCAACACATCAAAGTCGCCGAACAAACCGGCCAACCACATCACCCAACAGCCTGGTTACGAACCGCGTACCGATAGCATCTACGTGGCGCTCCCGGGCGAACGTTACACCCCGTTTTCGCTCGGCAAGAAGCTCGGTGCGAAGGCCATCTTTGAATCCGCGAGTTTCTCGCACGGCCGTAGCCGCTACTCTACCTTGATGGTGGACGAGGGCTTCCGTCTGCGCCAGAACGACAACGACGTGAGCATCATCATCGACGGCAAGGAAAGCACCTTCCTCAAGGAAGGCGAGGGAGACATTCTCGACGCCCTCACGCTGATTTCTGCCGAAAATACGGTGCCGCCCAACCAGATCCCGATTCCCTCCTCGGGCGTGGGCTACTTGGGTTACGAATTCTGCGCCCGTTGCGATACCATTCGCCTTGCCCCGCAGGTGGATGAACTCAACATTCCCGAAGCGGAATTTTTGGTGGGCCACATCTACATCGTGTTTGACCACTTTACCGAAAAGCTTCACTTGTTCGCCCTGAACTATGAAGAGCACCAGATTGACTTGAAGGCGGCCATCGAGAACGTGAAAACTCGCCTCGCGGATTTGGACTTCAGTTACCTCGCTCCCGAACCGCAGTACGGCAAGGGCATTACGATGACCGACCTGGAACAGTCCCGCAAGGAATACGTGGAAAAGGTCGAAGCCTTGCAGAAGCATATTGTCGCCGGCAACATCGTGCAGGCCGTGCCTTCCCGCCGCATTCAGTTTGCAAGCGACATCGCGGCGCTCGACATTTACCGCAGGCTCCGCACGGTGAACCCGTCTCCGTATATGTTCTTCCTCGATTACGGTACGCACCAGTTTATCGGTGCCTCGCCGGAGAGCCTCGTGCGCGTACGTGAAGGGATTGCGACGATTCACCCGATTGCTGGTACCCGTCGCCGCGGCAAGGACGATGCCGAAGATGAAGCCCTGATGAAGAACCTGAAGGGCGACCCGAAGGAACGCGCCGAACACCTGATGCTGGTGGACCTGGCCCGTAACGACCTCGGCCGCGTCTGCGAAGCCGGTACGGTGGAAACCACCAAGTACATGGAATGCGAAAAGTTCAGCCACGTGATTCACCTGGTCTCTGACGTGCAGGGCAAGGTTTCCAAGACCAAGAAGGCGATTGAAGTGCTGCGCTCCAGCTTCCCGGCAGGTACGGTGAGCGGTGCCCCGAAAATCAGCGCCATTGAAATTCTTTCGGGCCTCGAAAAGGTCAAGCGTCGCTTCTATGCGGGTGCGGTTGGCTACATGGAATCCGACGGAGATTTGGATTTCTGCATCGCCATCCGTTGCTGCCTCAAGCAGGGCAAGACCATCAGCCTGCAGGCCGGTGGTGGCATTGTCGCGGCCAGCAACGCCGACCGCGAATTTGAAGAAACGAACGAAAAATTGGGTGCCATCCGCGCCGTGCTCGAAGGAGAAAACTAAGATGATCGTCATTATCGATAACTACGACTCTTTTACTTACAACGTCTACCAGGCTTTGGCCAAGATTACCACTGAAGAAATCCGCGTGCTCCGTAGCCGCGAATGTACCATTGCAGACATCGAAAAGCTGAACCCGAGCCGCCTCATCGTGAGCCCGGGCCCCGGCCGCCCCGAAGACGCCGGCATCTCCGTGGAAGCTATCAAGCACTTTGCGGGCAAGCTCCCGATTCTCGGTGTGTGCCTCGGCCACCAGGCTATCGGTTACGCATTCGGTGCAAAGATTGTGCAGGCCAAGTTCATCAAGCACGGCATCGCCGAAGAAATCGACCTCGACGGCAAGGGTCTCTTCCGCACCATCGGCAAGAAGAACATCTTCACGCGTTACCACAGCCTGGTCGTTGACGAAGCGACGCTTTCGCCGGATTTCGAAGTGACCGCCCGCGCCACCGACGGCGACATCATGGGCATCCGCCACAAGACGCTCCCGATTGAAGGCGTGCAGTTCCATCCGGAATCCATTGCCAGCGGCCGCGCCGACGAATTCTTCAAGGCGTTCCTCAACTACCGTTGCGAACCGCTTGACGTGCGTGGAATCTTGAACACGCTTACCGAAGGCAAGGACTTGAGCCGCGAAACCGCCGAAATGTTCATGGAAGACTTGACCGACGGCATTATGGACGAACGCCAGATGGCCGCAATCCTGACGGCACTTTCCAGCAAGGGCCCTGTTGCCGACGAAATCGCCGGCTGCGCGAAGGTGCTCAGCAGCAAGAAGCGCAAGTTCCCCTACAGCGGCGACGAACTCACCGACATCGTGGGGACCGGTGGCGACGGCAAGGGCAGCTTCAACGTGAGCTCGCTCTCCGGCCTGATTGCTGCAAGCTGTGGCGCAAAGATTGCAAAGCACGGCAACCGCGCCGTCTCTAGTAAGTCCGGTGCCGCCGACTTCTATACGGCTGCAGGCTTCAAGCTTGACATGACTCCGGACAAAGCTGCAAGCGTCATCGACAAGACGAACTTCGTGTTCCTGATGGCGCCTGTCTACCACAGCGCCATGCGCTTTGCCGGCCCGGTTCGCGGCGTTCTCGGCGTGAAGACCATCATGAACCTGCTCGGCCCCCTCACGAACCCGGCCGAAGCCAAATACCTGATGCTCGGCGTCTACAGCACGACCGTGCTGGAACCGTTCACCAAGGCGGCGAAGGCCCTCGGCGCGAAGCGCGTGATGGTTGCCATCAGTGACGATGGCTACGACGAAATTTCGCCCTGCGTGCCGACGACCATCGCCGAAATTCTGGAAGATGGCGAGTACAAGACTTACCGCATCGACCCCAAGGACTTCGGCATCCCCTCCGTGGATCCCGAAGACCTCGCCGGCGGTACGGGCGTCGACAACTTCAACCTCGCTCTCGACGTGCTGAACGGCAAGGGCCGCCCGGGCATCAAGTACGCTTGCGCCCTGAACGCCGGTGCCGCCCTTTACATCAGCAAGAAGGCAGCCAGCATCAAGGAAGGCTTCGACAAGGCCATGAAGGCGATGGAAGACGGCTCTGTGCTGAAGAAGATCGAAGAAGTCAAGGTCGAAACAAATTCGTAACAGAGATCCCCGCCTTCGCGGGGATGACAATGGCAGCAAAATGAGTGAAGATATTCTTGCAAAAATCGTGCGCATGCGCAAAGCCGATATCGAGCGGCTTGGGCTTAACTTTGGCATCGACATTCCGGAAAAGCGCCGCGTAGGCCATACGGAATTTCTCGGCAATGCGGGTGCGATTCTCGAAGTCAAGCGCGCATCGCCTTCGAAGGGCGATATCGCTCCAGACTTGGATCCGGTGGCGCTAGCGACGACATACGCCGAAGCGCATGCGCAGGCGGTTTCGGTGCTGACCGAAGGGAATTTTTTCAAGGGGTCGCTCCGCGACTTGATTGCGGTTGCAGACCTGATGGAAATGCGTCGTCAGCAGGGGTTGCATACCTGCGCCGTACTCCGCAAGGATTTCTTGCTGTACGAAGACGAAATCAACATCGCCTACCGTTGCGGCGCCGACGCCGTTTTGCTCATCGCCCGAATTCTCGACGATGCTCAACTCGTGAAGATGGCTAAGCGCGCCCAAAGTCTCGACATGCAGGCTTTTGTAGAAGTCCGTGAAAAGGACGATTTCCGCAAGCTTTCGGTCGTCACAAGCGCGCTCGGGGCAGATGCCGCAAAAACGATTGTCGCAGGCGTGAACTCCCGCGACCTCGCGACGTTCCACACCGATCCGTTGGTGCCTGCGAGCGTCCGCAGTAAACTCCCGGCAAAGGCGGTTTTCGAATCGGGTATCCACACGCCGGCCGACGCCGACTATGCGCGTAGCCTTGGCTTTACGGGAATTCTCGTGGGGGAGGCGGTTGCCAAGAATCCGCCGCTCGCAAAAGAAGTTGTGGCCGCGTTCGAAAGCGGGCGCGAAAATGCTCGTGGCAAGTTCTGGAAAAAATTCGCGGAACGACGCGCTACCCGCCGCCCCCTCGTTAAAATCTGCGGCATCACCCGCGAAGAAGACGGCTTGCTTGCCGCCGAACTCGGAGCCGACATGCTCGGGTTTGTTTTCAGCACCACAAAGCGCCTGACCACCGAAGAATTCGTGCGCAGTTTTAAGGAGAGATTGCTTCGCTCCGCTCGCAATGACAAATCAGAAACCCCGATTCTTGTTGGAGTTATCACAGACCCAGAATCCCCCGAAGGCAAGACCGCCATTAAGCTTGCCCGCGAAGGTGTGCTTGATGCGGTGCAGTTCCACGGCATTACGCCTCCTGCCGACGCCGACTATGCGCATTACTGCGCTGCCCGCGTAGGCGAAACCTCTGACTTCGAACAAGTTTCGGCCCTCCGCTCCCACGGTGAACCCCGCATCTTGCTCGATGCGAAAGTTGAAGGCATTCCCGGCGGCACCGGAAAGACCATTCCCGAAAACCTGCTTCGCGAAAAAGCAGGAGACATCCCGCTCTGGCTTGCCGGCGGAATCACCCCCGAAAATGTCGGCACGATTTGCGAAAAGTTCCGCCCCGAACTTATCGATGTCTCCAGCGGTGTCGAAGACGCTCCCGGAATCAAGGACCCCGAGAAATTGCGGGCGCTGTTTGAAAAGTTGTCGGTCGAATAATTCCGTAATGCAAAGACCCTCCATTGGAGGGTCTTGTAAGTTTATTACTTCAATAATTCCTTTGCCAAGGGCGTCAGAAATTTTTCAGCATCATTGAGCGGGATACAAAAACCGTCAATGTCTTTTGAATCTTTTGACACGCAGACCTGTATTTTCTTGTTGTCGTCCTGCTTGAAGAAAACCCGGTTGTCTTTATCGTTCAGTGCCTTTGCAAAACCCTTGTTGGTGATTTTTGCCTTGACGACAAGGTCTGAATTTTCCAAGCATGTAGGACCTTCGTTATCGTCGGGGCATAAATTCATGCAATCAAATTCCGTTCCGTTGTTCTTGACAACGTAATGCTCTCCTTCATACCCGGAAGCACCCATGTTTGTGCCATTGAAACACGATGTAACACGGCTGTTCTGGAAATCCGCCCACCACTCGGCACGTGCCATAGTCCCGTCGCAATAACCGGATTGACCGCCTTGACAATCAGAGACGCATCGGACTGACATGGCGCCTTTCTTGGAATAATCGGCGTTGCCGAATTTTTTGGAGGATTGACTCCAGAACCAATAATGCGCTTTGCCTTTGTCCTTCTCGGTCCCGGTCCAGAAGTCGGCGCGGACTTCCTTTAATTCAAACTTGCCCTTGGCATTCTTGAATCCTCCGAGGAACTTGGGAATGTGCAGCGCGTCATAGCCTCGCCAGTATTCATGTTCGTTTTCGATGGTGGAACCATTGTCGACTAGCTCTTTCCATTCATCGAATGTTGGAATATGCCAGCCTTCAGGACATGCTTTCTGTGCGGATTCCCAAGTGTACAGGCGACCGAACTGCTCGCAGTTGCTCTCGTCGTTTTCGTAGCAGAAGCTTCCTGGCAATTTTATGTTCATGTTGGCCGTCATCCATGGCTGGAATCGAATCTCTATGGTGCCGTATGTTTTTCCATCCCTGGAATCAGTAAAAGGAACGCCTTCGCCAGTTTGGGCAAAAGCGCCTGCAATAAGTGAAAATACTAGGCAAGTAAGCGATTTTGCGTCCATATAAATCTCTTGTGTTTATCGCCGCGTTGTAGTCTTAGTATTCGATTTCCACACCGAGCATGTCAGAAAGGCATGGGTAGAATTCCTCGTCGTTGTCGACTTGATATTTATGAGGATAGCCGGGCGTTTTCTTCATGTATTTGCTCATGTCATCGGCATTGCACAGGGATTCGGGAATCTGCAGCATCTTGCTTACCTTCTTGAAACTAGATAGACAGGTCTTGCTTCCGGATGTGTAGGTGACCTCTCTCGTAGCGACATTTTCCTTGTCAATGCTCATGGATATCGTTGCCGTCACGGACTTGCCGTTCGCCTTGAACTTGACCGTGTTGCAATCGGATGATGATACGGAATACTCTTCTACATCGTTGTAATCGAGGAGGTCTTCAATATCATATTCAAGGTCTTCTGCCGGGCAATAGTTCTTCTCCATTTCCCAGGACATGGTAAGATTGCTTTTGGAAACATCCAGAACGTAGATTGTCGAGTTGCTTTCTTCGTCTTCTTTATTGTTGTCGCAGTCAATTTCGCCATCTTCGTAGCGGCAGCGTTCCGTAGTTGTTTTCCATGTCCCGAAAATGTTGCCTTTGTTGCCTCCGGCCATTACTTGGCTGCTTTCCGAGTCTTCGGCCTCTTCTCCGTTCCATTCGTAATGCTTGTCGGCTGTGTTGCCGTCCGCGAATACGACTAGCTTGTTTCCGACAAATTTGTAGTGGTACCAGGACGTGTCCACGTTCTCGTCCCAGCGTGTGTTGCTTTCGCTGACATAGCAACGGTCGTGAATGATGCCGAAGGTCTGCTTGTCTTCGTGAAGGATGTATTTGTTTCCGCTAGCTGCCGGAGAACTGCTGCTATCATCGCCACAGGCGACAAACATCATAATCCCTGCAAGGGGAAGCGTGTACTTGAGGGTCGTCTTCATATATTTTGTTTTTTCTTTTTATAGGGTGATTGTTCAAGTATTGAAAATAAACAAAAGTTTACCCGAGCGGAAGCTTTTTTTGCAAAAAAGCTCAAAAATGAGGATTATCACAGTTTTTTTTACAAAAATATGACATTAACCTATTGACAGACAACGAATTAGTATATATATTGCATAACATAAAGATGAAACGGGCAATCCGCTCTGGCCGCTTGCGGCAGGGTTCTCACGAAAAGGGATTCAGGACTTGCCTTTTCATCAAGTGTTTAGTAGAAGGCTTCCTGGTGATGGAAGCCTTCATTTTTTTTGCGCGTTTCCCTTGCCAACATAAGTTTCGGTTTCTAATTTTGAGCACATGAAGATGATTTCTGCAATCCGTTTCAACCGCTGGTGGTGGGGCTCTACGAAATAGAGTCCGGTTTGCTGATTTCATCAAGTGTTTGTAAAAGGCTTTCGGACTCACCGGAAGCCTCTTTTTTTGTCTTCCGGGTGGACCAGAAGCCATAACCATTAACCTCAAGGCGCAAAAGGCGCGACAAAATAAAAATGACATCAACGGTTTCTAACAACGGTTTCTTTGACAAGTTCGGCGGCAAGTACGTTGCCGAAATCATCCGCCGCCCGCTCGACGACCTCGAAGCGGCGTTCAACAAGTACATCCACGATCCGGAATTCCTCGAGGAGTTGCACGTTATCCAGCGCGACTACATTGGCCGCGAGACCCCGCTGTATTACGCTCCGACGGCAACGGAACTGTTGGGTGGCGCTCAGATTTACATCAAGCTCGAAGGCCTCGCCAACACGGGTGCCCACAAGATCAACAACGCCATCGGTCAGTGCTTGCTCGCAAAGAAGATGGGCAAGACCCGCATCATCGCGGAGACGGGTGCCGGCCAGCACGGGCTCGCCACTGCCGCCGCTTGCGCGAAGCTCGGCCTCGAATGTGTGGTGTACATGGGCGAGGTTGACGTGCGCCGCCAGCAGCCGAACGTGGCGACCATGGAAATGTACGGCGCGAAGGTCGTGCCGGTCACGAGCGGTAGCCGCACCTTGAAGGATGCCGTGAACGAGGCGATGCGCGACTGGGCCACGAATTTCAAGAACACTCACTACGTGCTGGGTTCCGCCCTCGGCCCTGCGCCGTTCCCGGATATCGTTCGTACGTTCCAGTCGATTATCGGTGAAGAAGTCAAGCGCCAGGCTGCCGAGCGCAACATCGATATCGCCGCGGTTGTCGCATGCGTGGGTGGCGGAAGCAATTCCATCGGCGTGTTCACTCCGTTCATTAACGATGCGAAAGTGCGCCTGATTGGTGCGGAAGCGGGTGGCATCGGCCCGAACAAGGGTGAAAATGCCGCCCGTATGACGGGTAACGCGAGCCGCGAAGGTATTGTGCAGGGTTACAAGAGCCGCTTCCTCATTGACGAAGACGGCCAGTCCATGCCGACGCGCTCCATTTCGGCAGGTCTTGACTACATGGGAATTGGGCCGCAGCTTGCCGCCCTCGGCGAATCGGGCCGCGTGGAATTCACGGCAATCTTCGACAAGGAAGCTCTCGATGCGGTCAAGTTCTTCGCTCGCAACGAAGGAATCCTCTTCGCCCTCGAAAGTGCGCACGCCGGCGCCGCCGCCATGAAAATCGCGAAGGAATTCCCGAAGGACAAGGCGCTCGTCATCAACATGAGCGGCCGCGGCGACAAGGACATCTTCATCACGAGTCCGGTGTTCCGTCCCGAAAAGTGGAAGGAATTCCTAAAGGCCGAACTCAAGCGCCTCGAAAACAACGAGGACATCCACGACGCAGAAATTATGAACAAATAAAAGGAGATGCCCAGTCATCCTGGAGGCCAAAGGCCGATAGGACCAGGCGGGCATGACAAAACGGGATTATAACTATGAACTTAATGTCTCATCTCATTGCCGGGTTCCCGGACGCAGAAACTTCTATCGCCATCGCCGACGCTCTTGTGAAGGGTGGCGCGAACATCCTTGAAATCCAGCTTGCTTTTAGTGACCCGAGCGCCGACGGTCCCGCCATCCAGACGGCATCGACCATTGCGCTGGGAAAGGGTTATTCCACCAAGCAGGGTCTTGAAATCGTGAAGAAGATTCACGAACGCCACCCCGAAACGCCGATTTACATCATGACTTACGGCTCCCTCGCCTTTACGCCGGGCGTCGAAAATTTCGTCAAGATGTGCAAGGACGCGGGCGTTTCCGCTTGCATCATTCCGGACTTGCCGTTTGATTGCGACGAAGGCCTCACCGAAGCCTGCAAAAAACACGGCCTCGAAAACATCCCGGTGGCGGCACCCAGCATGACCAAGGAACGCCTCGAAACGATGGCATCCAAGGGCTTCAAGTACATCTATGCCGCTCTTCGCGCGGGTACGACCGGCAGCGAAACTACCATTGACCAGGCGACACTCGACTTTATCGACACGGTCGGCAAGGGCGGTGCCAAGGTTCTCGGCGGTTTCGGCATCCGTAACGGCGAACAGTCCAAGGTGCTCAGCAAGCACGTGTATGCCGTGGTTGCAGGCTCCGTGTTCGTGAACATCGTCCTCGCCAACGCAGATACCGCTGAAGGCCGCAAGAAAGCCATCGCCGAAATCGAAGCGAAGGCCCGCGAACTTGTCGGATAAAATCGGAATTCAAACGGTCTCGTTCGAATACTGAATTTGAATCTAAATACAAAACGGCCCCGGCGATTGCCGGGGTCGTTCTTGGTTTTTGGTGGGAGTTTACATGTTGCTGAAGATCTGGAATCCGCTGTAGGATTCTTGTCCGTGTTCGCTTTGGTCGAGGCCGCGGAGTTCTTGCCTTTCCGTGACGCGCAGGCCCATTGTCTTCTTGATGACGAAGAAAATCAAACTAGCGCCGGCGAAGCAGGGCAGGGCGTAGGCGGCAACACCGATGAGCTGCGTGAGCACGCTGTAATCGCCCGTCATGTCAAAGATACCCACGGCAATCGTACCCCACACGCCGTTCACCAGGTGAACAGAGAGAGCACCGACCGGGTCGTCCAAGTGAAGGCGGTCGAACATGAATACTGCGCCGACTACGAGTACGCCAGCGATGGCACCGATAATCCAGGAAGAGAGCGGGGTTACCACGTCTGCACCGGCAGTGATTGCCACGAGGCCGGCAAGGCATCCGTTGAGAGCCATGGTGGCGTCGGGCTTCTTCGAAACAATCCAGCTCGTGAGCGTTGCGGTAATGATACCTGCGACAGCGGCGAGGTTCGTGGTCACGAGAATCCAGCTAGTAGCCTTCGGGTCGCCACTGAGTGCGGAACCTGCGTTGAATCCCCACCAACCGAACCACAGCATGAATACACCGATGGTTGCAAGCGGAATGTTGTGTGCCGGGATGGCGTGTACCTTGCCGTTCACGTACTTGCCGATACGGGGTCCGAGAATCATTACGCCGGCGAGAGCCGCCCAGCCGCCCACGGAGTGCACGAGGGTAGAACCCGCCAGGTCGTGGAAACCAGCCTTGCCGATGGTCGAAAGCCAGCCGCCGCCCCATGTCCAGCTACCCACAATCGGGTAGACGAAAGCCACGTAGACAATGGTGAAGACCAGGAAGGAATTGAGTTTCACACGTTCGGCCACGGCGCCCGAGACAATCGTTGCTGCGGTCGCTGCAAACATTGCCTGGAAAAGCCAGTCTGCAAACAAAGTAAAGTGGCCGTTGTAGGCGGAGGTGAAACTGGCCGGATTCGCCCAGTCGCCAATGCCAAAGCCCGCGAAACCGAGAATCCCGTTGAAGGTTCCCGGATACATGAGGCCGAAGCCTAGCAGGGCGTACATCGTGATGCCTATGGCGGGGACCGCGATGTTCTTGAAGGCGACGTTGGCAGCGCACTTGGCGCGCACGAGGCCCGCTTCAACGCAGGCGAATCCAAGACCCATGATGAACACCAGCATGGCGCTGATCATGATCCAGATGTTTTCTGTCATAAAGATTGCGTCGCTGACAGGTACGACTTGTGTAACTTCGTTCATTCTTTAAATCCTTTTAATAAATCTTTTGTCTGTAGGCGCGGAGCGCCGTTCTTTCGTCTAACCGATTGCCTCCGGCCCTGTTTCTCCGGTGCGGATGCGGATGCACTGTTCGAGCGAGGTGACGAAGATCTTGCCGTCGCCGATTTCGCCGGAGCGCGCGCCCTTGATGATGGCATCGATGCAGGGCTGCACGAATTCATCGTTTACCGCAATCTTGAGGCAAATCTTCTTGAGCAAATTCACCTCGGTCACCACGCCGCGGAAGCGCTGGTTGTAGCCCTTCTGCTGGCCGCAGCCGAGCACGTTGGTAACTGACATCTTGAAAATGTTGTTTTCGTAAAGCGCTTGCTTCACGAGATTCAGTCGTTCGGGTTGGATGTAGGCCGTAACGAGTTTCATTGTTATTGTCCTTGTTTGATTCCAAGGAATTTTGGAATTCATCCCCTCTGTGCAAAGAGCGTGCCAATTTGGATTTTTATGGCAAATTTTTTGAAATTACGGCGTTTTTGCGCAAAAAGACGACCGGTTTCCTTGGATGGCCGAATGAAATTTTCTGAAATTTGTTTTACGGAATTTGAAATTATGGCTGAAATTGTAAAACCTTTCGACTGCAGACAAAAATGTATATTTGGTTTATGGCCTCACAGACGATCAAAATTCAGTATCTTGACGATTCCATTCCGAAACTCACTTACGTCGGCGGCAAGTCCGACTGGATTGACCTCGCGGCGGCGGAGACCGTGACGCTCAAGGCGGGGGAGTTCAGGCTCATTCACCTGGGGGTCGCGATGAAGTTGCCCGAGGGTTTCGAGGCGCATATCGCCCCGCGCAGTTCCACGTTCAAGAACTTCGGCATTCTGCAGGCGAATTCCGTGGGCGTGGTGGATTCAAGCTACTGCGGCGCGAACGACTGGTGGAAAATGCCGGTGTACGCCACTCGCGACGTGACCATCGAGAAGGGGAGCCGCATCGCGCAGTTCCGCATCATGGAGCAGCAGCCCACGCTTACCTTCGAGGAAGGCCCACTTGAAGGCGCCGACCGCGGCGGCTTCGGCAGCACGGGAATCTGTTAAAACTCAATCTTGTCTAGAACAATCTGTTCTGAATCTTGCTGCAAGAACATGACCATGTAGATGGGCAGATACGTCACCTTTCCCTTTCGGGAAACATTGCAGTTTGCAAAGACGAAGCCTTCTTGCATTTGGTATTCGGAATTCGCAAGACAGTTGTTCATGGCGGAATGGATGGTGTAATCCTTGCCGCTTTTCACTTCGATGGGCAATGCTCGGTTGTTGTATTCAATTACAAAATCCAGTTCGCCCAGGCGATTTGAATTGTAATAGTAAAGCCGGAACCCTTTTGAATAGAGTTCCTGAGCAATGGCGTTTTCGTAGATTCCGCCGGCATTCAGGTTCTGATTTTTTGTCAGCAGCATGGACTTCGTGTTCATCCCGTATTCCGAAGTGAGCATGCCGACATCCGCAAGGTAAAGCTTAAACAAACTGCTTTTCTCGTTCAGCTTTAATGGAATTCTCGGTTCGGTGCTGTTGAAAACAGAAAGTGCGACGCCAGCGTTTTTCAGCCAGAGGAATGTGCTTTGTACACGCTCAAAATGGAGCCCTTTTTTCAAGTCCGTCACGATGTACCGACGGTTCTGTTTCAGAAGTTCCGCAGGAATCAGTTCGTAAGCGTTTGTCAGCAACAAACGCTTGTCTTCCGTTTCGTATTGCGTAAAGTCGAGCTTGTACTGACTCAGAATGTCGCGATGGATCCGCATGACATCGTTCAGGTTGCTGTTGTCCGCAAAGTTGCTCACGGCCTCCGGCATGCCGCCCACGATAAGGTAGCGCGTGAACAGGTCCAGCATTTTCTGGTTTACCGCATCCATGACGGGCGTCCGGTTTTCGAAGGACGAGCGCAAACTAGAAATGATGTTGTCATCGATGTTCGTGATTTGCAGGAATTCTTCGAAATCCAGCGGGAACATTTCTACCGTGGTCATGTAGCCCACAGGCGCAGAATCGAGATTCGTCAGCTCCACTCCAAGGAGCGACCCGCTCAGGACATATCGGAAACTCCCTTCTTCTACAAGGAACTTGATTTTGGTAATCATTTCCTTGTATTTCTGGACTTCGTCGATGAAGATGATTGTCTTGCCCTTTTCCAGTTTCTGCGTGCTAAGAGCCGAAAAGCCCAGGACAAGATCATCGACAGTTTGCGTTGCGGCAAGAACATCTACCGCGGCAGGGGTTTCGATGAGGTTTATCTCAAAGAAATCCGCATGTTCTGCTGTCAGTACGTCCCGAATGGCGTGAGTTTTCCCCACCTGGCGGGCCCCTTTGACAAGCAAGGCCTTCTTTTAGCCATTTTGTCAAAAATACAATAAAAATATATAACTTTTTGTCAAAAATACAATATATTTTTTGCTATTTTTGTCAAAAATTAAGGCTCTTGATGAATTCGGGGGCGAAATCGACGCCGTTTGACCATGTAATCGTGTGCGCTTGCAGCGTGAAATCTTTAAAGGTATTGATGTCTGCTAGTTGCTGCACGATGGGTCGGTGGTCCGACTTGATGACGCTTTCGAAATCAGTGACAAAACGGCATCCGTCGTTGAATTCGACGGATATCTTGTAATCGCCAATATATTTTGCGTCAATCACGTGAAGCATAGTCTAGACCAGTGGATCGATTTTCTTGTATTCTCCGGTGTTTGTCAAAGAATTCCAATTATCTAGCAAATCCTGCTTATGAAGAGTTGCCCATTCGACAACAAGACCTTTGACCCTTGCCGGAAGATTGCCTTCCAACATCTCAAATGTAGATAATTCGAAGACACCTTCCAAGTCATTATATATCGCATGGAAGTGTGGAGGCATATGATCGTTGAAGTACATTTGGATGACGATGCCCAAAAAACGGCATAATTCTGGCATTTTTTACTCCTTTCGCCTACAAGCATAAAAAGGCGAGGTTTGTGGTTTAGTGTCTGCGAACAAATATACTTTAATTGCCATGTCAGATTATGACAAAAATGGACTTTTTCGGGGTGCTTGGGCGCGGGGTGGTCAAGGAAACGGGTGCCCTTCCTGGACAAAAGACAATTCGGACACCCCAGAAGGAAGATCACCTATGTTATTATTAAGGGCCGATACCAAGTCTTCTATCTTTACTGATTCAACAGCCTTGAGCACCGTACCCAGAGAAAAATCCTTATTCAGCTTGAATTCCGGGACCTGGACATCGAGTTCACCATCGTTGGTCGACACTTTCAAGACGCCCTCATCGGCCACATAGAACGGGAGATTGGCGATTTCGCCCACCTTGAATTCCAGGTCCACATTCTTGGTCACACCCTCATCAGGCGCATAACTGAGGGTCATGTCCGGTTTTGCTTCGGCATCGGATTCAGTTTCGGAAACAGCGATATTCATGAACTTGGCTGAAGCTTCGGCAATGTCGATGGAGATTTCAAGCTTATTGACCTGCGGCGCAGTGATCTCGAAATCATCGTCGCTATCGAAGAAAGTGCCACTTCCGTCCTTGTCCAATTCAACAGAAATGCTAGCCTGTGCAGCAGCAGAAAGATTGGCAGAACCATCTACCGAAACCTTGCCCCAAGAACCGAGGTCGACACCGAGATTCTCAAGCGACTTAGATTCAGAAAGGTCGATACCGACAGTGAGCCTAGAACCTTCCGCAGAGAACGTGAGTCCCCTGTACTCTTCGCCCTGTTCGCTTTCAAGGAAATTCTTCACATAGGTATCCACAAGCTTCGTAAGGCTAAGCTTGGTGATAGGTTCAACCCCTTGTTCAAGGTTGGCATTCGCCTGCTCGATAGCAGTGCGGGCCATATCCAAGGACTGAGTAAGCACGTCATTTACTTTGTCCGCAATAGTCGTTTTCAGGGTGTCTACACTTTCGCCAAACATTGTGGTAAAGGAGCCGACAGATTCCGCAAGACCAAGTTTAGAAGCATCGAAACCTTCAATGGAATTGACAGCAGCAGACACCTGTTCGCCCATATTCCCAGAGATAGATTCAATCTGTTCCGCATAATCATTCAAGTGCTCTACATCAAATCCAGGATCGGCATCCATCATCAAGCGAGGCTCGAGAGATTCGATCTTGTAATTGTTGCGGGTGGACTTTTTAGCCTTGGGAGCAGACTTCTTGATGTTCTTGTTGTTGGACTTGACATTCTTGGACATGATTTTCGCCTTTTTAGTTAAAACTTTTTGTGTGGAATTTGAAAAAAATTCCATTTGGGATATACAAATTACAGCGCACTTCCAGGTGCGCTGTACTTTGTGTCAAAATTTGTGATTATTCAACCTTCACGCAACGGACGGAGAAGCCATATGTTTTTAAATCCCCATCATCTGGTTGCGGAGCTCGCTCATTTGAGCCAGATACATAGCCACCCGTTGCGTATACAGTCACATCGTAACTATGCTCTTGCGGGTAAAACCAGAAAGCAACCTTTTTAAGAGATTTAAACACACCTCCCTCAGGGTCCCTTAATCCAGCGCCAACTAGGGAGAACCCGGTTGTATTCTTCCCGCTAAAGCCATGCATTGAACGCAAGCCCTTGATGCCATCATCATTTCCTTCGGCTGTACGAACAACAATATAATCTTCATATGTAAAAAGCCTCCAACCATCGGGACAGATTCCCTGGTGGTTCGGCTGAATCAAATCGGCACAACTTTCAGTATTGCAGCGGCTCGGCAACTGCATCATCTCGGCCCACTGGTAGAGGCCACCGAATTCATCGCACTTGGTAGTATCATTGTTGTAGCAGTAGCGCTCAACCTTAGAATCATTATTTTGGTCGTTTTCGCCGAGCACCATCTCGCCGATATTCAAGTTTTCTGCCATAACTGTCACCGACACGTTTCCTGTTCCCGTTAATGGATGTCCCGTTATCGTTATGTAGTAATAGCTACGACCATTGCGCGGATCCGTAAATGTCTTATAACGATTTTCACCAATACGCCAATCTTCTGCTAAAGCATCGGAATGGTCAAACGGCACATATTCACTGCTGCTGGACTGTTGTGTGACGCTACTGGAAGAGGACTTCGCGCTGCTGCTGGATTTCGCAGAACTGCTAGATTTTGCAGAGCTACTCGACTTCGCCGAACTGCTACTCGACAGATCCTCGACCGGAGCCGAGGATGACGAACGCACGGAACTGCTCGAAGCGACGCTGGATGACGAACGCACCGAGCTGCTCGACTTCGGTGCAACGCTGGAAGAAGACGACTTCGCATTGACACTCGAAGATGACTTCGCGCTGAACGAAGAGTTCGACTTTACAGAACTGCTGCTGGCATCGTCGCAGTCCTCGCAGACACTCGACGAGGAATCTTCCCCGGGCCGCACGAAACTGCTCTCGTCGTCATCACAGGCGGCAAGCGCAAGCGTCAATGCAAGAGCAAACACAAGACGCACAGATCCTCGCCGGAGTTTATCCCGGCCTACGTGCCGGGACCCAGATGACTGCAGAAATGCGGTTACCACATGACCAAATGGTGCTTTTCTAATGATAGACATACTCTTCGTTCCTTCTATCCCAAAAAATAGTAAAAATTTTGAACAAATTCCTCCGTGTCTACGCATTCCGGGGGTTGCCGCGCCCGCACGAGGGGGTGACGGAAGACTCGCCTTGGACCCTATCGCTGTGCTCCAGGGTGACAGAAGGGCGAGGCTGCAGCCAGGGGGAGGCGTCCCCCTTTACTCCCTATAATTTTTACATGAATTTCTTTCGTCTTTCGTCTATCGTCTTTCGTCTAATGCTATATTTTCTACGCAAAAATTTTTAACAAGGATATTGTTATGGCAAAGATTGCTATTCTCGGTTACGGTAACCTGGGTCGCGGTGTAGAATGCGCCGTGAAGCAGGCTCCGGATATGGAACTGGTCGCCGTTTTCACGCGTCGTGACCCCGCTACGGTCAAGATCCAGACGGCGGGCGTTCCGGTGCTGAACGTCTCTGAAATGGAAGCCTGGAAAGGCAAGGTGGACCTGCTCATCATCTGTGGCGGCTCCGCTACGGACCTGCCGGTGCTCACCCCGAAGTACGCCGCTATGTTCAACGTGATCGACTCCTTCGACACGCACGCCAAGATTCCGCAGCACTTCGCTGCCGTCGACGCTGCCGCCAAGGCCGCCGGCAACATCGCGATGATTTCTGTGGGCTGGGACCCGGGCATGTTCAGCCTGAACCGCGTGTATGCCCAGTCCATCCTTCCGGAAGGCAAGGACTACACGTTCTGGGGCAAGGGCGTTTCCCAGGGCCACAGCGACGCTGTCCGCCGCATCAAGGGCGTGAAGAACGCGAAGCAGTACACCTGCCCGGTGGAAGCCGCTCTCGAAGCTGTGCGTAGCGGTTCCATGCCGGAACTCACCACCCGCCAGAAGCACACGCGCCTCGTTTACGTGGTGGCCGAAGAAGGTGCCGACAAGGCCTATATCGAAAACGCCATCAAGACGATGCCGAACTACTTCGACGAATACGACACCACGGTCAACTTCATCAGCGAAGAAGAATTCAACAAGAACCACAGCGGGCTCGCTCACGGCGGTTTTGTGATTCGTACCGGCAAGACCGGCATGAACAAGGAACACACCCACGTGATCGAATACAGCCTGAAGCTCGATTCCAACCCGGAATTCACGACGAGCGTTCTCGTGGTTTACGCCCGCGCGGCACTCCGCATGAAGGCTAACGACGGCAAGACCGGTTGCTTCACCGTTCTCGACGTTCCGCCTGCATACCTCAGCACGCTCAGCGACGAAGACCTCCGCGCTCACTGCCTGTAATCGATTTAGATCCCTGCCTGCGCGGGGATGACAACCGTGAAAATCGGTGATGACAATCGTAAAAAATTGCCTCGGACTTTGGTCCGGGGCTTTTTGTATAGGCGTGTCGCGCTTTGCTATTGCTAACCGCGGCTACTTGAGCGTTATCTTTCCGTCGTCGGCAATCTGGATGGGGGATTCGGGAATGTCCTGTTCGGTGAGTTCCTTCATGAGCTTGATGCAGGCGCCCTTGTCGTCGCGGTTGGGCTTGCGATCTCCGTTGTTGCCCTTCTGGATGAACGAGTAGATTTGTCCTTCCTTGAAGTCGCCGGTCTTCTTGTCGATGGTAATCTTCACGATGGGGGCGTATCCCGTGACGCCCTGGATGTTTACGCTGGTGGAGGTCGCGAAGTTCCCGAGGCTGTAGGCGATGAACTTGCCCTTGTAGAGGTCGATGGCGCGAGGCACGTGCGGGCCGTGGCCGAATACGATGTCTGCTCCGGCATCGATGGCGAGGCGCGCGAACTGGTAGGGGTTGCCGCGGTTGTCGCCCAGGAATGTTTCCGATTCGCGGGTAATATGCGTGTACTTGGAACCTTCGGCTCCGATATGCATCGTGGCGATGACGATGTCGGAGGAGTCGCGCAGGAGGGCGATGGTCTTCTTCGCCTTTTCTGTATCGAATACGGTGAGGGTGCCGCTGCTCACGGAGAACGAGGCGAAGCCGTAGCGCACGCCGTTCAGTTCAAGGATCTTGTATTCGCAGCTCTTCTCGAATCCTGCATAGGCGAGCTTCGCTTCGTCGAGGGCGCGCTGCGTGCAGATTCTGCCTTCGCTGCCGAAGTCGCCGGAATGGTTGTTCGAGACGCTGACGTAGTCGAATCCCGCGTCGAGCAGGTGGCGCGTGTAGTTCTCGGGGGAGCGGAAGCAGTAGCAGTTGCCGGACTTCTTGGTGGAGCGGCAGCAGGGCTTCGGGAGCCCGCCCTTGTTCATGAGCACGCCTTCGAGGTTTCCCGTGGTGAGGTCGGCATCCCTCAGGATGTCCTTCACTTCGGAGAACACGAGCTCGCCGTCCTGCTTGGGGAGTACGGTTTTTTCTTCGGGGAAGTTGAGGCCCATCATGATGTCGCCGACGCCGATGACGGTAAGCGTTTCGGGTTCGGCAAAAGCTGCCATTGCGCTCATCGCAAGGCAGATTCCGGTGGCTTTGAATAAATTCATCTTGATTCCGTTAGTCGTGGATGGAATTCTTGAGGCCTTCGATGAGGCGTGCGAAAGCGGCGTCCGTCTCCATCTCCTTCTTCACGCTCTTGATGGCGTGGACGACGGTGGAGTGGTCCTTGCCGCCGAAGCGCGAACCGATGCTCTGGAGGCTGATGGAGGAACATTCGCGCATGAGGTACATCGCGACCTGGCGCGCCTTCGAGATTTCCTTGGTGCCGCGCCCGGGCTCGGTGAGCTTGGATTCGGGCACCTCGTAATGCTGCGAGACGGCGTGGAGCACGGCGTCGAGGCTTACTCGGCGGCGGAGCGTGGGCGCGATTTCGGCGGCCACTTTCTGCGCAATGCTCATGTCGATATCGTGGTTCATGAGGCTCGACTGCAGCGTGAGCTTGATGATGGCGCTTTCGAGGCAGCGGACGTTGCTCGCAATCTTCTCGGCGAGGAAATGCAGCACGTCGTCGCTGATTTCGAGGTGGCGTTCTTCGGCCTTCTTGTGGAGGATGGCTTCGCGTGTCTCGACGTCGGGCGGCTGGATGTCCACGGTGAGGCCCCAGGCGAAGCGGCTCACGAGGCGGTCGGAGAGGTTCTTCACTTCGCCCGCCGGCGCGTCGGAGGTAAGTACGATTTGTTTGCCCGCCTGGTGCAGCGCGTTGAAAATCAGGAAGAACTCGTTCTGCGTCTCGTACTTGCCCGTCCAGTTCTGGATGTCGTCGATGAGGAGGATGTCGACCTCGTTGCGGTAGAAGTCGCTCATCTCGGTGACGCGGCCTTCGCGCAGGCACTTCATGTACTGCTGCGAGAAGTCCTCGCTGGTGAGGTAGCAGACGCGTTTGGTCGGGTCTTCTTCGAGGATGTAGTTGCCGATGGCCTGCAGGAGGTGCGTCTTGCCGAGTCCCGATGATCCGTAGATGAACAGCGGATTGTACTGCGTGCCGTCGGGGTTTTTCGCGACGGCGATGGCCGCGTTGAATGCGAGCTGCGCCTTGTCGCCGGGCACGAAGTTCTCGAAGCGGAAGCTCCCCGAAAGCGGGACGCTCGGCTTGAGGAAGTCCTTGAAGCTGTTGTCGCTAGGGGCTTGTGCGGGCTGCAGTGCGATTTCTTGCGGCTGGAACTCGAACTCCATGGGCGTGTCCAGGTGCGTCGCGTCCTTCCATCCGAGCTTGATGAGTTCTTTGTAGGCAGAGTAGACCTTGGTGTCCAGTCCGGGCGGCACGGAAATCACTGTGTGTCCGGCAGTCTGGTTCACCAGCTTTGTCTGTGCGAAATAAGTCTTGAAGACGGAATCGGAGAGCATTCCGCGCAAGTAGTTCAGGCATCTTTCCCAGTCGATCTGCATAAATATTCTATTCCTTGTCCGTGAGGGGCGGACATCATAAATCTATCAACAAGTAGGCCTATAAATCTAGTAAAAAAGAGTAAAATGTTGATAAGGTAGAGGGAAAGTCCTCAAAAAAACTATATTTGACCCCCGTCAGGGCCTACCATCCAGGTAGGTTCCTAGTCCGGCTTGATTTAGCCGATAAAGGATTACATAATGGCAAAGAAAGTTCAGGATGCCCTCAAGGACATCATCTCCCTCTGCAAGCGCCGCGGTTTCATTTTCCCCGGCTCCGAAATTTACGACGGCCTCGCCAACACTTGGGACTACGGTCCGTATGGCGTGGAACTGAAGCGCAACATCAAGAACCTCTGGTGGAAGAAGTTCGTCACGAGCCGCCAGGACGTGCTCGGTCTCGACAGTTCCATTCTTTTGAACCCCCGCGTCTGGAAGGCCTCTGGCCACGTGGGAAACTTCTCTGACCCGCTGGTCGACTGCCTCGCTTGCCACGAACGTTTCCGTGCCGACCAACTTTTGGAAGACAAACTCGGCGAAGGCTGCTGCGCCGGCAAGAACTTTGACGAAGTCCACCAGATGATGATGGACAACAAGATTGAATGCCCGACCTGCGGCAAGACCGACTGGACCAAGCCCCGCGCATTCAACCTGATGTTCCAGACCGAAATCGGCGTGATCGAAGGCGAAGGCAACAAGGTTTACCTCCGTCCGGAAACGGCCCAGGGTATCTTCGTGGACTTCAAGAACATTGTCGACAATGTCCGCCCGCGCATCCCGTTCGGTGTGGGCCAGATCGGTAAGAGCTTCCGTAACGAAATCACTCCGGGTAACTTCATCTTCCGTACCCGCGAATTCGAACAGATGGAACTGGAATTCTTCTGCGAACCGGGCACCGAACTGGAATGGTACAACTTCTGGCGCAAGTACTGCTTCGACTGGCTCGTGAACGACCTGGGCGTGAACAAGGAAAAGCTCCGCCTCCGCGAACATGCCAAGGAAGAACTTTCCCACTACTCCAACGGTACCACCGACATCGAATACGAATTCCCGTTCGGTTGGGGCGAACTCTGGGGTATCGCAAGCCGTACAAACTACGACCTGACGCAGCACCAGAACGAATCCAAGGTCAAGCAGGAATACATTGACCCGGTGCAGAACAAGCGTTATATTCCGTACGTGGTGGAACCGTCTCTCGGTGTGGAACGCCTGCTGTTGGTGCTTCTCTGCGACGCTTATGAAGTCGAAAAGCTCGAAAACGACGAACGTACCGTTCTCCACTTCGACCCGAAGATTGCTCCGGTGAAGGTCGCCGTTCTTCCGCTCGTGAAGAAGGGCCAGGTGAAGGCCAAGGCCGAAGAACTCTACCAGAAACTCCTCAACCGCTGGAACGTGGAATACGACGAAACGCAGTCCATCGGTAAGCGCTACCGCCGTCAGGACGAACTCGGCACGCCGTTCTGCGTGACCGTCGACTTCGACACGGTGGGCGAGGGTGAATCCGATCCGGCAAAGCTGGGCTTCGTGACCGTTCGCGAACGCGACTCCATGAAGCAGGAACTGGTAAAGATTGACGAACTCGAAGCTTACCTGTCCGCCAAGCTCGGTTGTTAATAGCGTTTGTCCGTAACGGATAAATGAAAAGAGCGCTCCCGGTTCGGGAGCGCTCTTTCGTATGTCGTTTTCTGCGGCTTCGCAGGATTAGATCTTCGCGGCCTTCTTGAGTGCTGCGGCCTTGTCTGTCTTTTCCCACGTGAAGCGCTTGCCGGTGCGGCCGAAGTGGCCGAGGGCGGCTGTCGCTACGTAGCCGGGCTTCCTCAGGTCGAGCATCTTCTCGATGCCGGCCGGGGAGAGGTCGAAGTTCTTCGCAACGATTTCTTCAATTTTGCGGTCGTCGATCTTGCCGGTACCGAAGGTGTTCACCAGCACGGACACGGGCTTGCTGTAGCCGATGGCGTAGGCGAGCTGGACTTCGCAACGGTAGGCGAGGCCTGCAGCCACGATGTTCTTGGCTACGTAGCGGGCAGCGTATGCTGCACTGCGGTCGACCTTGGAGGGGTCCTTGCCGCTGAACGCGCCACCGCCATGACGGCCCATGCCGCCGTAGGTGTCCACGATAATCTTGCGCCCGGTGAGGCCGCAGTCGCCGTGCGGGCCGCCGACAACGAACTTGCCGGTCGGGTTCACGAGGTAGCGGGTCTTCTTGTCGAGGAGCTTGGCCGGGATGACCTTCTTGATGAGCTTCTCGATGATTTCCTTTTCGATCACGGCGTGCTTGAGTTCCTTGCCGTTCACGAATTCATCGTGCTGGGTAGAAATCACGACGGTGTCCACGCGTACGGGCTTGTCGTTCTCGTCGTATTCCACAGTCACCTGGGACTTGGCGTCCGGACGGAGCCACTTGATGGCGCCGGATTCGCGGAGTTCCTGGATCTTTTCCATGAGCTTGTGGGCGAGGCTGATCGGGAGGGGCATCAGTTCCGGCGTCTCGTTCACGGCGTAACCGAACATCATGCCCTGGTCACCGGCGCCCTGCTTGTCATCCTTCTTGCCGTCGGCGGCCTTGGCATCCACGCCCTGCGCGATGTCGGGGGACTGCTTGTCCATCGCGACGAGCACGGCGCAGCCCTTGTAGTCGAACTGCAGGTCGGGGTTCACGTAGCCGATATTCTTGATGGTGTTGCGGGCGACTTCCTGGAAATCGACGTTCGCCTTGGTGGTGATTTCGCCGGAAATCACGACGAGGCCCGTGTTCACGAGCGTTTCGCAGGCCACGCGGCTCTTCGGGTCCTGTGCGAGGCAGGCGTCGAGGATGGAATCGGAAATCTGGTCGGCAACCTTGTCCGGGTGTCCCTTGGACACGGATTCAGAGGTAAATAGATAGTGTGCCATTGCTGGGCTCCTTTGTTAACAGCACCGAAAAGAAAGTCGCATTTTTGAGCTTCCCCAAGCGCTGAAAAAACGTTTTTTGGTTTTCTATGCATAAATGTACAAAAACGCATAAGGTTTGACAACTCCGGACGGGCGGGTGAGGTTCGGTTCGGTCATTTTTCTCTTTTTTGCTATTTTCTGGGTATGAACATATCTGATTTTTCCGGCTGGCTGAACGACCTTCTTGAACCGCACGCGTTCAAGGACTACTGTGTGGATGGCCTCTGCGTGGAGGCGTCCGACAAGGTGACCAAAATCGTGACGGGAGTATCCTTCCGTGACAGGCTTATCGATGCGGCAATCGAGGAACATGCGGACTGCATTATTGTCCACCACCCGAACGGGTTCTGGCAGGGCGAGAACCGCGTGCTCGTGGGCAAGTTCGGCGAGCGCATGCGCCGCCTGATGCAGAACGGCATCTCGCTTTACGGCTACCACCTGCCGCTCGACGGCCACATGGAAATCGGGAACAACGTGCTTATAGCCCGTGCGCTCGGCCTCGAGAAGCTCGAAGGGTTTATGCGCGAGGGCGAACGTACCGTGGGCGTCGTGGGGGAGTTTGCCGAGCCTGTTTCCCGCGAGGGCTTTGTGGACCTTGCGTGCGGAGTGTTCGAGCACGGGGTTCAGCACAGCCTCCTTTACGGCAGCGAGATGGTCCGGAAGGTAGCCATCTGCAGCGGTTCGGGCGCTAGCGGCATCGAGGAGGCTATCTCGCTCGGCTGTGACGCCTTTGTCACGGGCGACATCAAGGAAGCCGTGCCCATCGCCGTCGAGGAACTCGGTTTCAACCTGATTTCGGCGGGCCACCACCGCACCGAGATTTTCGGCGTCCGGGCGCTGGCTGCGAAAATCGAAAACGAGCTCAAGATTCCCGCCATGTTTGTCGACATCGACAACGAAATCTAGCGGGTCCGCCCCCCAAAAAAAGAGGGAATGTGAATTCCGACCGGGCAGGTAGGGAATTTGACCTAAATCACATGTCTGGCAAGGGATTGGACCGTAAAAAGGCTTTTGCGCGTGATGATTCTCACACGCCTTCTTTTTGATGTTGTTATTTTTCTTAAAATTATTATATCTTTACAAATATTTGCTAAATTTGAGCAAAAATGGAGGTTTTTATGCCTTTTGTAAATAAATTTAAAATTTTAGTTTGTACGGCCTGCCTGATGCTTGTGGGGCAGGGGTTTGCTATGGATGCGTGGATTGATCACAGGAGTGCAGATGCAGATGCGCCTAAAAAGGTGAATGAGTGCTATCAGATCACGTCTCCAGCGGAACTAGCCTGGTTCGCGAAAAAAGTAAATGACAACCAAACGCCTTATTGCGCAAAAGTTATGGCTGATTTGGATATGGCTGGCTATCACTGGATTCCGATTTCGGCAAAGGGGACTCAACGAGCAGTTGATTTTGATGGCAATAATAAGATAATATCGAATTTGTACATAAGTGCAGAGGAAATTCTAAAAAAGTATCCGAACGATAGACAATATGCGCAGAATTTGGGGCTTATTGGAGCCTTCACGGGACATGTACAGAATGTAATCCTTGAAAATGTTGAGGTTTATGCTTATGGAAATGGATATGTTTCTGGAAACAAAGACAATGAAAAGAGTCCGCTTTCCATTGGGACTGTTGTTGGCTGGCAAGCAAATCCGAATAGCATCGTTGAAAATTGCTATGTGACGGGTAAGATGGTTACTTCTGGTGATGGGCAAGCCGTTGGCGGTATTGTTGGTAACAATGGTGGTGGAACGATTCGCAATTGTTATAGTGAAGTAAACATCGATGCAAGTGGTACTGCCTATGTTGGAGGAATTGCGGGTTATACAAAGGCATATACTTCTGGTGCAGTTGCAACTATATCCTCTTGCGTTTATGCTGGAAACACTCTCTCTAGTACGGGGGCAGGTGCAGCGGGAGCCATTGTTGGCAATCACTATGATGGAACAACTGCTTTTGAAAATGTTTATTATGATAGCGATATATTTGGGGATAACAGTATAGGCCGTACTAGGGCTGGCGACACTACAGGTTCTCCGACAGGAGCGTCGGAGTTGAACTCGGCATTGATCGCCTGTACCCTTAATGGTGGTGAAATGGTGGATGGTGTTTGCACTAAGGATTCTCCGTGGTCTGATGCTGCGACTAGCATTTCCTTGAACGGTTACGGCGCTGATGGTTACAAGATAACCTTCAATGCAAATGAAGGCTCCTTTGCTGGCGGAACAACATTTGTGAAATATGTAAAGGCTGGGAATATAATTAATAATGATGGCGTTGCAAACCCCTCTTGGGGCGATGACAGTTATGTGTTTGCCGGTTGGTCTGGTGATGATTACAATAAAGCTGCTACCAAGGCAACAACGATTACGGCATCTTGGAATAAGATGCATACGATTACATTCAGTCCTGTTAACGGGAATTTGCACGGAACATTCCCAAATGGATCTTCTGAATCGGTATCGATAAAGGTTGAAAACGGAAAGAGAATTGCAGTACAGGGCTTTGAAAGGCCGACTACATTCACTGACGTTCAAAATGTGAAGTATAATTTTATGGGTTGGGCGAATGGGGATGATCCAACGATTCTTTATGTTGAAAACGGGCTCGATAATCTTCCGCTTGCAACAGAGGACATGACTTTGGTTGCCGCATGGACTACCGCTCCTGTTTTTACTGTTCGTTTTTATGAAGATGAAACATCTACGGCTTCGTATGTAAGTTCCGTCTATGAAAACGAGCATGCAACAGAGCTGACGGTCGATAAGATGGATCCGCACCCTGGATATACATTTGAAGGATGGTTTGAAAGAGATGCAGAAAATTCGTTTGACTTTACACAGAATATTACGAGTGATGTCGATCTTTTTGCCAAGTGGACAAAGAATACCTATACGGTGAATTATGTGCTGAATTGTTCGGATGAATGCACAAATTCAAATGCAGACGAGTTTACTGTTGATGGAATGCCGCTTTCCGATCCAGAATGGAATGAAAAGTATCGTTTTTTGGGTTGGTATGCTGATGCTGAATTTAAAGACGAGAAAACAAGTATTCCTTCTGGTCTAACCGAAAATATCTCACTTTATGCGAAATGGGATACTGTCTCTTATGACATCACATATAGAGCGGGAGCCTATGGAACAGGGCTTGTTGCTGCAGAGAAAAAGATTCATAATGAAGCCTATACATTAAGGGATGCGTCTTATACTCGCAAAGGTTATTTGCAGAGTGGATGGGTTTCTGAAGAAGGGCTAACTTACGCTTTCGGTGATGAGTATTCCGCTAATGCTCCTTTGATTGTTTACCCGACGTGGAGCGATCCAATCGTATACTCGATTACCTATGTGTGTGATGGATGTGTCAATGATCCTAGTAATCCAGATAATTATACAGTTGAAACGTCAACCTTTAGCGTGAAATTTAAAAATCTTACGCCTCCTGATGGTTACAAGATGGTGGGGTGGTACTCTGCTATGGACTATAAAACCAAAGTTGAACAAATCAAAAAAGGTGCCTATGGTGACACGACATTATATGCCAAGTTGAACAAGATATACAAGATCACTTATGTAGGAACGGATAAACCTTATTGTGATACTTTGTATACTGTTGATGATGCTATTACATTAAGGAATCCTGCAGATAGCGCTGGTTACACCTTCGGCGGCTGGTTTACTAACGCCGAATTCGAAGGCGATGCCGTGACAGGAATTGCCAAGGGCTCTACGGGCGATACGACCTTCTACGCTAAGTGGGTGCCGGTTCCGTACACGATTACATACAATATAGATGGCGAACCCGCTGAACTGACGCCGAATACATACACGGCTGCAGAGGCAACAGAACTTGCTACCCCGACCAGGGATGGCTATGAATTCGATGGCTGGTATGGCAACGCTGAATATACCGGAGAGAAGGTTATATCGATTGAAGCTGCTTCTACCGGCGATACGACCTTCTACGCAAAGTGGAACAAAGTCTATCCGTTCCTCGTGAACGACTTCGGTGCCATCAAGGTCTACGAAGACGAAAACGGGAAGTTGACCGCGGAGCTTGACGGAGCGTCCTCGGGCTCGGTTGACGCTATCACGGCTGAACAAAATGTTCGCGTGGATGCCATCAGCTTCAGCAGGACCTTCCCGGTGAACGAGACCTCATCGGATATGAAGTTCTCGTCGATTGTCTTGCCCTTTACGGTTGATTGGGCAAAAATCTCTGGGGCTGAATTCTACGAATTCGTGGATGTCGACTTGGCAAAGCACCAGGTCTCGTTCTGCCCGGCTGCTGACGAGAACCACACCCAGCTTATCGCGAATACGCCCTACATCGTCCGTGCGACCTCCCAAAACATCACGTTCAACTTGAATGGTGAAAAGGTTCTGCTGAACACGGCCGAGATGAACAATCCGGTAAGCGGGACCGCCACCAAGTGGATGTTCAAGGGAATGTACGAATACAAGAAGTGGAACGAGGGCGACGAGGAGCTAGGCTCGGCCTATGGCTATACCGCCAATGCGATAAACAACCTTGCCGCGGGTCAGTTTGCAAAGAATGCGGCGGGCGCATTTATCCGTCCTTTCCGCGCCTACCTGCTCAAGATGAATGCCCAGCAGGGTAACAGACTTGCATTCCCGCTGAAGAAATCCAGCACGTCACTCGACAGGGCTTCCATCGACGAAGATTCCGTCCCGGGAACACTGGATGTTGTGATTGTCGAACGCGAGACGGGCGAAACGACAGCCATCGGCACCCTCGACACGAGGACTGGCGAAATCAAGTTTATCGACAGCTGGTTCGATATGAAGGGCCGCAAGCTCAACGCCAAGCCAACCACCAAGGGAATTTACTATTATAATGGTAAACGAGTAATCGTAAGGTAATGATGAATAAAAAAAGGAAATATGTTGCACCTCGAATGAAGGTTGTCGCTGTTGCCCACCGAGTAAGGCTCCTGGGAGATAGTGCTCCTGAAACGCTTGATGTCATCATTGTTCCTAGACCTTAAAAAGAGGAAGTCATGAAAAAAGAATACATCGCTCCGGAAATGGAAACTGTTGATCTGAAAAACAAGGGCAATCTCATTCTTTGCGGTAGCCCTGATCCCCAAAATCCCGGTGAAGTCGGCTTTGCCCCGTTCAAACAGGATCCGTTAGCATAATTTAGTGGATACTCTCCACGAGCATTTCTTTGCCCTTCTTCGACTTGCACTCGGTGTAAGCGGGGAGGGTTTTTCTTGTTTTGAGGTGGGGTCTGTCGAAGAGTGGCCGCTCCTCTACCGCATGGCCACCCAGCAGTCGCTTCTGGGGGTCGCATACGCCGGTGTCTGCAAGTTGCCGAAGGACAGACAACCGCCGTTCGACGTCGTTTTCCAGTGGGCGAGCGAGGCGGAGACCGTCAGGGGGCAGAACAAGCTCATCAATCGCGAGGCGGCGCGGCTTACCCGGCTGTTCGAGGCGGAGGGCCGCAAGTGCGCCATCCTCAAGGGGCCTGCGAACGCGCGTCTCTATCCTGACCCGTTCATGCGCCAGTGTGGCGATATCGACATCTGGGTCGAGGGGGGTCGCGAAAGCGTCGATGCCCTGCTCCGTCGCATGGGGCTGTTGTCCGAAACGGGCGAGAACGACGATGTCGCCACGCGCGTCAATAATATGGCATCGAGCCACCACCTGCACCTGCCGCGGACCGCGGACGGCATAACGGTCGAAGTCCACTACAGGCCGTCGTCGGGCAACCGGAGTCCGTTTAGCAATGCGCGGCTCATGCGCTTTTTGGATGATGAGATAGCCCATCCGGAACCGGTTCCCGAGGGGTTCAACGTTCCGTCGATGAAGTTCGCGCTCGCGATGCAGCTTTCGCATATCCAGCGGCATTTTATCGCGGGCGGCATCGGGATGCGGCAGATCATGGACTACTACGTGCTACTGTCGCAGGCGACCGAGGCGGACCGCGCTGAAATTTCCGTGAAACTCCGCAAGTTCGGGCTTTATCGGACGGCTGGTGCGTTGATGTGGCTTTTGGGCCAAGCGTTCGGGCTAGACCGTTCGAAGATGCTCTGCAGGCCGGATCCCGGGCGCGGTGCCTGGATGCTGGACGTTGTCATGAAGGGCGGCAACTTCGGGCGCTATGCGGGCAAGCGCAGCAGGGGTACCGTCATGCGCTGGCTCGTGAACCGCAAGAATTCGCTCCGGATGTTCCCCTTCGATGCGGCGGAGACCTTCTGGTCCGAGGTCGGCTACTGGAAGCTTTTCCTTCGTACGGTTCCGCTGCGTATAAAGTTGCGCAAGCTCTCGATCAAGGAGTTTTTCTGATGGTCTCGAAGTTCTTCCGCGTTGCGGGCCACTTGTTCCGTGTAGAGGCAGGGGAGTCCCTCTTTGCGCTGATGCAGAACTACTCCCCGTTCGAGGTGGCGGAGACCACGGCCGGCAGTCCGAATGACGAATGTTCTCTTATATTTACATTGGCAGTGGCCTCTGGAATGTCTATTCCGGAGTATGTCGAGGATACGCGCCAGGAAGAGGAAGGCGATATCATCGTCTGCGGCCGTACGGCGGCGGGCGAGTCCGTGTTCGACTTCGGCCTGTTCGGGAAAAGGGCGGGCGTGCTTGTGTGTGCGCCCGGTTATAGAGAGGCAACGCTTTATTTGTGTGCTTGTGGCGATAGTCCGACGATGCAGCACCTCTCGCGCTTTGCGCTGAACAATTCCCTGATGGTACTCTACGCTCTCGCGACGGCCAAGTTCGGCACTGTACTTTTCCATGCGGCGGTCGTCACCTACGGCGGCCGCGGCTACATGTTCCTCGGCAAGAGCGGCACGGGAAAGAGTACGCACGCGCGTCTCTGGCTCAAGCACAACGCGGGTTCGGATCTCCTGAACGACGACAACCCGGTGGTGCGTATCCTTGAATCGCCGGACGGCTCCAAGGACGTCCGGGTCTACGGCTCGCCGTGGAGCGGCAAGACCCCATGCTACAGGAACGAGGAAGCTAAAATCGGCGGTATCGTGCTCCTGGAACAGGCTCCTTTCAACAAGATAGTGCGCCTGCGCGGTGTAGAGGCCTATGCGGCCCTCATCACGAGCATTTCGGGGGCGCGCTGGGACCGTGGCGTCGCGGACGGCCTCCATGCTACGGAGAACGGGCTTGCGATGAATGTCCCGGTGTGGTTCCTGCAGTGCCTCCCCGACGAGGAGGCGGCGAAGGTTTGCGTGGAGGCGGTCGCCAAGTGAGCGAGAGCACCTGCATAGACGACGGTGTTATCCTTTCGGAGGCGGTCCGCCTCGTGAACGAGGGTATCGAGGTCACTTTTCCCGTGAACGGCCGTAGCATGCGTCCCTTCATCGAGGGTGGCCGCGACAGCGTGGTGCTCGTGAAGCCCGGCGAGGTGAAGAGGCTCGACGTGGTGCTTGCCCGCACGGACACCGGGCGCTTCGTGGTCCACAGGATTGTCTCTCTTGATGGCGGGCGCGTGACGCTCATGGGCGACGGCAACCTCTGCGGTCGCGAGACCTGTGGCATGGACGGCGTGCTTGCGAAGGTGACTCACGTGGTGCGCCCCGGCGGTAAACGGATTCCGCTCGAAATGCCGCGGATGCGTCTGGCCGTGAAAATGTGGGTTGCGCTCCTGCCGTTCCGCAGGATTTTGCTTAAATTGTATAGGGTTTGCCACCGGATTGGCAACTAGACGGAGTTTTCTATGCGTATTAAGAAAGGTTTCGTGCTGCGCGACGTGTGCGGCGAAAAGGTTATCATGGGCGAGGGGCTCGGCGCCCTCGACTTCGGCAAACTCCTGTGCCTGAACGAGACGGCGGCCTGGCTCTGGGACAAGGCGTGCGAGGCGGGCGACTTTACGGTCGATGCCCTTGCGGATGCTCTGTGCGCCGAATACGACGTGGACGCGGAACGCGCCCATGCCGATGTCGCCGCGATTGTCGGCGAATGGCAGAAGGTGAACGTGCTCGAATGAGATACCTCTCGTGGCTGTGGGATAGTACGGGCGGGTTCCGCCTGAACATTGCCTTCCGCATCGTTGCGGGCCTCGGCCGCGTATCGCTCGGGCTTCTGATGGTCTGGCTCAGCAAGCGCTTTATCGACGAGACTATCGTTACGGGGAGCGAAACCGATATCGTCCGGATGGTGGTCTTCCTGGTGCTTACGGTGGTCGGCGGGATTGTCCTCAGGCTCCTTTTTTATTACATGACGGCGTCCGCGGTGGTCCGCAAGTCGAATGCTCTCCGGCTCGAGGCGTTCGAGGGGCTTTTCTCGCGTAGCCTCTACGGCGGCGACAAGCTCCATTCGGGCGACGTGGCCTCCAGGCTCTCGAAAGACATAGAATCCGTTTCGACGACGGCCATGGATACCTTGCCGCAGATGCTTGTGACGGGGCTCCAGCTGGTGGGTGCGTTCCTGCTGATGCGCTGGTTCGACGCCCGCCTCGCCTGGGCGCTGCTCCTGTTCACCCCCGTGGCGATCGTGCTCGGCAAGCTCGTCTCGCGCAAGTTGCGCAACATGACCCTCGAAATCCGCGACCGCGAGAGCCGTATCCAGATGCAGGTGCAGGAGGGCGTGGAATTCAATGCGGTGCTCCGTAGTCTCGAGAGCGAGGGTTGGGTCGCGGGCCGCCTCGGCAAGATGCAGGGCGAACTCGAATCGAAGGTGCTGAAAAGGACGCGGTTCACGACCGTTTCGCGGTTCGCGCTGGGCTCCGCTTTCGGGCTCGGCTACCTTTTCGCCTTCGTGTGGGGCGCTCTCGGGCTTCGCGACGGGGTTATCACGGTCGGCATGCTGACGTCCTTCTTGCAGTTGGTGGGGCAGATTCAGGGCCCGATTCTTTCGATTCTCAACATGGTACCCCAGGTGGTGCATTCCACAGCGAGCATCGACCGACTGCAGGAACTGCGTGGTGCTCCGGCGGTTCGCGGCGAGGGCGTGACGCTCGACGGTATACCGGGAATCCGTGTGGAAGGCCTCCGTTTCGGCTATGGTGATGGCGCAGGCGTAATAGACGGGTTCAGTCACGACTTTAAGCCGGGTTCCAAGACGGCCATCATGGGGACGACGGGTGCGGGCAAGACGACTTTTTTCCGGTTGCTTCTGGGGCTCGCGCACCCCGAGGGTGGTCGCCTGTCGCTCTATTCCGGTGCTTCCGAGGTGGAGATTTCGGAAGAGACCCGCTCGAATTTCGTCTACGTGCCGCAGGGGAATACGCTCCTGAGCGGGACGGTGCGCTTCAACCTCCAGCTCGCGAACCCGGAGGCGGGGGAGGACGAAATGCGGAAGGCGCTGCACGACGCCTGTGCCGATTTTGTGCTCGACATGCCCCAGGGGCTCGACACGGAACTTGGCGAACGCGGGCTGGGCTTGAGCGAGGGCCAGGCTCAGAGGATAGCTGTCGCGCGCGGGCTCTTGCGGCCGGGGAACGTGTGGCTTTTCGACGAGGTGGGTTCCGCCCTCGACGAGGAGACCGAACGCGAACTCTTCCGCAGGCTCTTCGATGCCTATCCCGGAAAGACGATGCTTTTCGTGACTCATCGCGGGACTGTCGCCGGCCTTTGTGACGAAATTCTTACTTTTTAGGCCTTTCTGTTAAAAAAACATTACTAGATGCCCGATTTCGCCCTTTTGGGGTGATTGCGGCGGTCCTGGACTTTTCTTTTTAGGGCGTTTTTTCTATCTTCGTTCCCGTGAAATTCGTGAAGGCAAACATCCACTACCAGAATTCATCGAAGTCGCTGACTTTGCATCTGCCCGAATTCTTGTTCCGTGGTTACGGTTTTATCCGTGCCTTCGTCGTCGTCGGACTGGTGCTGCTGGTTGTCCAGCTCGGTGCGACCATCGGCTACGACCTGGTGATGAAGCATGTCATCAAGGGCCGCATGGACCTCAACAAGCAGATGGCCCAGATCGAGAACTCTATCGATTACCTGAACCAGACGTCTTCCGTGTTTTTCAAGGACGAGCAGAGGATTCATTCCAAGTTCGCGTTGACCCCTCCGAACGAGGCCGAACGCGAGCTCGGCACCGGCGGCTATATCGGCCCCGATTCACTCCTTTTGCGCGGTTCTTCTCCTGTTTTTGAGAGGATGGCGCTGCTCCGCGAAAATGCTGAACGCCTCCAGAACAAGATTGAACTCAACAACAAGTCTTTCCTTGCACTTTCCGAATATGTGGGCCAGCAGCAGTCCCGCTGGCGCTACATTCCCTCTATTGCCCCGACGCGCGGTCACGTGGGTTCCGGTTTCGGCCCCCGCATCCATCCGGTGACGGGCGAGGTGGGCAAGATGCATCAGGGGGTAGACCTTTCCAACGACCGCTGGACCCCGATCTATGCGACGGCGGACGGCATCGTCGAGCTTGCGCAGTTCAGTTCCTCTTTCGGAAACTACGTGGCGATAAACCATGGCAACGGTCTCAAGACCCGCTATGGCCACATGCAGATGTTCATTGTCAAGCCCGGGCAGTTTATCCGGCGCTACCAGACAATTGGTTATATGGGTTCCACAGGGCGCTCCACGGGCCCTCACCTCCACTACGAGGTCTGGGTCGGGGATCATCCGGTGAATCCGGTTGCCTATATTCTTCCAGGCGACTATTCGGTCGACTGATACCTTTGCCTGTTCCAGTATAGGTGGCGTCCCTTCGGGGCGGCGGGCGGGGTAAACCCCTTCGGGGGATATCTTGAAATACATGCTTTTCGCGGCGGCGACTGCTGCGGCATGCCCGATGTTTGTCGAGTTCTTTCCGGACCCGACCGATGTTCCGGACAGCGAGGGTGAATTCGTAGAAATCCTGCTGGATTCCGCTTTTGCTGCCGATTCTCTATATATTTCGATGGACGGGACGCGGGGCGCATACGCCTACCCGGCGGGGACCAGGCTCGTCCTGGTCCACGACAGCGCGTCGTGTCCGGCACGGAGCGCTGTCGCATGCGCCCCCTTGCGGCCGTCGCTTCCCAATTCTCGCGGCTCGGTTTGGACTTTGCATGCCGGGGCCTGTTCCGATTCGGTGGAACTCGATATTCCCAAGCCGGGCAAGTCGATGCAGAGGCGCGGCTCGACGGACGACTGGGACTTTGCGGCCCCGACTTTTGGAATTGCGAACCCTGCCTTCGAGACGGGCGTAAAGGATTGCGGCGTGGCTTCGGTTTCGGTCTCTGCCGCTCCGGGAGGGGACGGCTTCTTCGTGTCGGGCAGGCTGACGGGGTGTGGGGAGACGGACGTCTCGCTCGAATGGACGGGGCTTTTCGGAAGGGGGAGTAGCCGAACGGAAATGCTTCCGTCGACTACAAGTTTCGAGAGCGAGGTGGCTGCGGACGGGGCGGCCTGGATTCGGGTGCGGCTTCCCGAAGACGATTACCCGGCGAACGATTCGTGGGATTCCCTCGCGTTTATTCCGGGGCAATCCCCCCTTGTGGTGTCCGAGGTGCATCACTGCCCCCAGGAACCGGAACCCGAATGGGTCGAAATCTACAACGTGTCGCAGCGTCCGCTTCCGCTTTCGCGGTTCGGGTTCTGTGGCAGGGGTGGTGCGTTGGGCGGTATCGCCGATTCCATCGGCCCGGGCGGGCTTCTTCTCGTGACGAAGGATTCCTTGGAACTGAGGGCTTTTCTTGGCATTGCCGACGTGAAAATATCGCAGGTAAAGATGGGCGTCCTCAACAACGCGGGCGGTTCGCTGTCGCTTTGTTTTGATTCGAGCGCCATCGATAGCGTCTCGTGGGACAAGTCTACGGTCGAATGTCCTTCGGGATTCAGCCCGCTGACCTCCCGGGGCGACAATTCGCCGGGGTTTGTGGGGAAGGTGCGCGGAGGGAATGCCGGTGCGGTCGAGTTTACGGTTTCGGGTCGCATTTTCCGCATGGGGGGGCCGCCTCCGCGGGTGCGCGTGGTGAGCGAAACGGCCGTAGAACTGGGCTTGCTCGACTCGGCCGGTCGCAAGGTCTGGAGTGGGAATGCGGATTCGAATTCATCGGTATGGCGGGAGATTCCGCTGCAGAAGTTCGGGAACGTGGGTGTGAACTATGTCCGTGTGAAATCCGGAAATTACGAGAAGGTGGTGGGAATTGTCTTGCGTCCGTAGAATTGCGTTGGCATCGGTGCTCGTGCTTCTGGATTTGGCATGCGCGTTCGAATCGCCGGTTTCTTTTGCCGGTTTTGCATCTGCAGTTCCCGGGGGGCCGGCGGGTTGGAACTCCAACCCTGCGGGGGCACACGGGGGTGCCCTCGCGGCCTCGACCTGGTGGCGAGGCTCCGGCCCCTCCGAGCGCGCCGCCTCCTTGTCCGCAAGCTGGAAAATGGGAGTTCTGGGCGGGGCCTTCGTCTACGATTACTACAGTCTCGATTCGACGTTCCGGCAATCCTACGCCATGCTTGAGGCTTCGCTTTCATTCTGGAAGCTGAAGGCGGGGGCTGCCTGGGGTCCCGTTGCCGAATGGGTCCCGGGCGATGCGGCGTGGCTCCGGTACCGCGTGAAGTTCGGCCTGCTCGGACGGCTTGGGCGGTTCGCGCTGTCTTCTTGGTGGTGCGGCTTTGTCGACGAAAAGATTTCGCTTCCGTGGGTCGGAATCTTTTGGGAGTCGACTGGTAATTTTTCCGCCTTTGCGGTGAGCGACTTTGAGTCCGTCTCCTTTGGGACTTCGGTGCGGATTGGCGTCTTTTCGATTGAGGCTTCTTATGCCTTTCCGGGTTTTGGGCTCGATTTCGGGATTTCCGTCGCATGGGGCGGGCTTCTGCTCGGTGCGGAGCACGGAATTCGCGACGAAATCGGCGACTGGAACGGTGTCTGGGCCGTCAAAAGAATCAACAAGTGATTTTGGCCGTGCTGACGGGTCCCAAATTTGTCTATCTTGTGTTGTATGAATGCATTGGTGACGAGTGAATTTGGCATGAACTGGATTATCGTGCTCCTCCTGGTGACGATCATCCTGCTTGTCGTCTGCGGTATTAGCGTTTTCCTCTTGAAGGACAGCATGCGCAGGCAGCACCTCTACGAGCGCTTTTCGGGCAACCTTAACGAATTCATCGTCGTATTTTCGCAAAAGATGGAGTTCCTCTACGGGCTTCCGATGTATATGTCGGACCCCCTTTTTAAGCGCCTGAGCTCGGGAAGCTCGTTCCAGGACCTTCAGGATCCGAAGGACTGGGCCAGGATGACCCTATTCTTCGACGATGTCGAGAAACACCAGAATGTGTCGTTCATTTTCTCCATCAACTTGCCCAAGCTGGATTCGAACCAGGAAAGTAGCGGAATCCAGTGGTACGAGATGAGGGCCGTGGTAGAACATATTTCTGTTCAGGAGACGGACTATGTCTGCTTTATCAGGAACATCACGAAAGAGAACGAGAACAGGAAGGAACGCGAACGCTTGCAGTCCAGGCTCGACAACCTTCTGCAGAATACGGGCGACTTCCTCTGGAATTTCGAAGTCGAGGACCGCAAGTTCAGGCTCCTGACTCCGCTTCTCGACGAGGAACACCGCGTAATCCCTCAATCTACGGGCTACGTGAATGTCCACGAGATGATGCCCGAACCGGATTGGGAACTCTTGAACGCCATGCTGAACAGGAGGGTCAAGGATTTCCATACATTCGGTTCGAGGGGCGACCCGTTTGAATCGATCAAGCTGCGACTGTATGGCCCGGAGAAGACTCTCGTGTGGTACAGCTTCCGAGGAAGCCTCACGACGGACGAACGGAACAACCTTGTGTTCCAGGGATCGGCTCGGCGCATGGACATGATTCTCGAAAATGCGGTCCTCAATGCGGGGGATTACCGTGATTCGATGTTCTCTGCCATGTTCATGTTCCCGGATATCCGCGTTTTCTGGGTGGACCCGAACTATATCGTGCGCGGCTGTAACCAGGCCTTCGTGACCGATTTCCAGATAATGAGCCCGAACGATGCGATAGGCAAGTGCCTTGATGCCGTGGTTAACCAGCAGGCGCTCCCGATGATGATGCGTGCACTGACGGAAGTTTTCGATACGGGCAGGAGCGTCTCGTGGAAGGGCTTTTTTGGAAATATTGGCAAGGGCATCATGTATAACATGGTCCCCATCAAGGGGGCCAACGGTGAAACGGTCTTTGTCCTTGGTGTGTCCATCCTCTTTAACCAGTACGATTTCGAGGACCACCGTTAATTTTTTAAGTGAGGTATGATATGAAAAAGCTATTCGCAATGCTTGCATGTTCAATGTTCATGATGGCCGGCTGCAACGACCCCCAGGCCAAGCCTGCCGCAAAGGCGGAAGCCGCCCCGGCCCAGCCTGCTCCGGCCGAGAAGGAAGCCCCGGCCCCGGCGCCCGAGGCCCCGAAGGCCCAGATTACGAATATCGACTGGGCGAAGGCGCTCGAAATGCAAAAGGCGGGTGCGATGCTGATTGATGTGCGCACTCCGGGCGAGGTGGCGGAAGGGACCGCCGAAGGCTCCGTGAACATCCCGCTGCAGGAAGCCGAACAGAGGCTTGCCGAGTTCCCGAAGGACAAGGACCTGCTGATTTTCTGCCGTAGCGGCAAGCGCAGCATGGCTGTCTCGAACATCCTGATCCAGAATGGCTACGAGCGCGTGTTCAACGTGGTCGGCGGGTTCATGGCGTTTCCGAAAAACTAACGCGGAAAATTGAGTAACGTTACGAACTATATGCGGCTCGCCTTGGATGAGGCGTTCTTTGCCGTGGGGGTGAGCCGACCGAACCCTGCAGTCGGTGCTGTCGTCGTGAAGGACGGCATTGTCGTGGGGAAGGGGCGGACTCAGCGCCCCGGCTCGGCCCATGCCGAAGTCATGGCGCTGCGTGACGCGGGCGAACTCGCCCGCGGGGCGGCCCTGTTCGTGACGCTCGAACCGTGCTGTCACCAGGGCCGCACGCCCCCCTGCACATCCGCCATTATCACGGCCGGCATTTCCGAGGTCTATTTCGCGCATGCGGACCCGAATCCCGTTGTCCGTGGCAAGAGCCGCGGCATTCTCGAAAATGCGGGAATAAAAGTCTACGAGGGCGAGGATGCCTGTGCGCGTGCGCATGTGGCCGAAAATTGGGACGACGAATCCTGTCCCGAGGGCTGCATGGTGATTTCCTCCGGGCAATCGCCGTCGCATGGAGTGGCGGACGAGTCCCTTTTGGAGGGTCGCGAAGTCTATCGCGACGTCGAACGCTATTTCGAAGGCTACGACCATTTTGTCCGTAACGCGACTCCCTTTGTCGAGGTGAAAATGGCCGTATCGCAGGACGGATTCATGGGTGCCGTCGGCCGTGGCGGGGCTCATTTGCCGGTTTCCATCACGGGGGAGGCCGCCAACTGCTGGAATCACGAGTTGCGCGCCATGAGCGATGCCGTTCTCGTAGGGTCGGGGACGCTCCTGTCGGACAACCCGGGGCTTGATGTTCGCTTAGTCCATGGAAACAGCCCCGTTAAAATCGTCTGGGCGCCGTACCGCGAATTTACGGCTTGCGAGGTTGATTCCCTGAAGGTTTTTGGCGATTCCCGGACCCTGGTCTATTCCTGTGTGGAACAGCCTGCGCTCGAATCGAAAGCCGAGGTCGTTCGCTTGCTCGGCGAAGACTTTGCGTCTCGGTGGAAATTCATGGTCCAGGATCTGGGCAAACGCGGCATGCACAGGCTCATGGTCGAACCGGGTGCCAAGCTGGCCTCCATGATTTTCGAATGCGGGCTCTGGGACCGGCTCGACCTTTGGCGTTCCACCGACTGCAGCGTCGAGGAGCGGCTCGAAGAACCCGGTCTAGAAGGCCTTTTGTGTCCTGATATGCCCGAAGAATTGGTCGCCCGCGAATCCTACATGGCGGGGCACGACGTTCTTACTGTATTTTATCGCCCAGGCGAAAATCCTTGACGTTTATGCCCAGGCGCGAAAGCCTGTTGTAGAGGGTCGTGCGCAATAGGCCAAGCTTTTCGGCGGCAAGGCTCACGGATCCCCCGTTTTCGCGGATTTTTGCAATCAGGAACGTGCGTTCTTCCTGGTGCTGCCAATCTTGAAAATCGTTGTAGCTTTCGAAGCTCGAAGCAGAAATGTTGCCCTGTGCTTGGCTCTGGAGACTGGCTGCGGGTTCTATCTGCAGGTCGTCTGCCGTGAGAGTCCCGGGCGCAGTAAAGCACAGCGCACGCTGGATGACGTTTTCGAGTTCGCGGATGTTGCCCGGCCAGCTGTGGTTGCGGAGTTTCTCGAGGGCATCTTCCGACAGCGTGTAGGGTTCGCCCGCGGGCGCGTATTGCCTTATGAAGTAGTTTGCGAGGTCCTCGATGTCTTCCTTGCGTTCGCGCAACGGCGAAAGCTGCACGGGAATCACGTTCAGGCGGTAGAAGAGGTCTTCGCGGAAGCGCTTTTCGCGAATTTCGTCGCGGAGGTCGCGGTTGGTGGCGGCGATGATGCGCACGTCGATATGGCGTGTCTTGTTCGCGCCGATGGGGCGGATTTCCTTGTTCTGGATGACGCGCAGGAGCTTTACCTGTGCATGCAGCGGCATGTCCCCGATTTCGTCGAGGAAAATGGCTCCGCCGTTAGCGTCTTCGAAGAGCCCGATGCGTTCGTTCTGCGCTCCGGTAAAAGCACCGCGCGTGTGTCCGAAGAGTTCGCTTTCGAATAGGGTGTCCGGGATGGCGCTGCAGTTCACGACCACGAACTTGTCGTACATGCAGGCAATCGCGCGTGCGACGAGGTCCTTGCCGACTCCCGATTCTCCCTGGATAAGGACTGGTCCCGTATGCAGGATGGCGCGTTCCACCTTCTTGCGGAGATCCTGCATGGCCCTGCTCTTGCCCACGAGGTGGCTCATGCGTTCCTTGAAGATGAGCCGTGCCTTCTGGATTTCCTTGAGGCGGCTTATCTTGCTCATGAGGTGGAGACGTACGGCTTCTACCGAAAGGATGATGTCGTAGGAGTTCCCCGCAAAACTGTAGGCGTCCGGGCTGTGGGCGTAGGCGAGCACCATCGTTTCGGGATGCTCCCTGTGGATTCTCGGAAGTTCGCGTTCGTTGTCGGCCGCGAAGGAATCAAGGTCCCAGATGACGATGGGTGCCGTTGCCTCTGAGGCGTTTGCGGTGTCGTGCAGGGCTACCGAATAGTTTACCGAGGAAAGCACGTCCTGTATGAACGAGGACGTGTCCGTTTCCTTGGTGAACAGATCGATTGCGGACATCGCTTTTTTGTTCCGGGACTACTTGCCCAGTTCCTTAGAGCGTTCGGTACCGGCGACTACGGCCTTGATGAGGCTCGAGCGGAATGCACCCTCTTCGAGGGCGTCCACGCCTGCAATCGTCGTACCGGCAGGCGAGCAGACCATCGCGCAGAGGTCGCTCGGGCTCTTGCCCGACTGCTTCACGAGTTCCACGCTGCCTTCGATGGTCCCGAGGGCGAGCTTGAGGGCCACATCGCGGGTTAAACCGGCTTTTACGCCGCCGCGGGTAAGGCCTTCGATAAACTCGAACACGTAGGCGGGGGCACTACCGGAAAGTCCGGTGACGGCGTCCATGAGGCTTTCGGCGACACGGCAGGTGACGCCGATGTTCCCGAAGATTTCTTCGGCAGCCTTGAGGGTCGCTTCGTTGACGCCGTCCGTCGCGAGCGCGACGGTGCCCTTGCCGACAGTGAGCGGCAGGTTCGGCATCACGCGGAGCACCTGGTTCTTTGCGCCGAGAACTTCGACGAGATTCTTGCGGGCGACACCCGCCATGATGCTCACGAAGGTCTTTGTGCCCTTGAGGGCCTTGACGGCGTTCTTCCATTCGGTGGCGACGAGCTTGAAAATCTGAGGCTTCACGCAGAGGAAGGTGATGTCGGCCTTCTTGACGCCTTCCGCGAAGTTCTTCACGCGGACGCAGCCGAGTGCGCTTACCGCAGCCGCGGCAGCATCGCTCGGGTCAAAGAAGAATATGGACTTGGGGTCAACTTTCGCATTCAGGAGCCCGCGCAGGATTGCGCCGCCCATGTTGCCCGTGCCCGCAAAGAAAATTTTCTGGTTCATAACCTTAATCCTTATATAAAATCATCCATTATCAATCATCAATTATCAATTAATTATCATCCATTCATGGACGTGAGGAAGTCGCGGTTCGTCTCGAACAGCTTGAGCTTGTCACGCATGAATTCCATGATTTCGACGGTGGTCATATCCTGCAGGTAGCGGCGCAGCACCCAGACGCGGCGCAGTTCCTCGTCGCTAAGCAGCAGTTCTTCCTTGCGGGTGCCGGACTTGAAGATATCGATGGCCGGCCAGATGCGCTTTTCGGCGATGCGGCGGTCGAGCACGAGTTCCATGTTGCCCGTACCCTTGAACTCTTCGAAAATCACTTCGTCCATGCGGCTGCCGGTCTCGATGAGTGCCGTACCGATGATGGTGAGGGAGCCTCCGTTTTCGATTTTACGTGCGGCACCGAAGAAGCGCTTGGGGCGCTGCATGGCGTTCGCGTCCACACCGCCGGAGAGGATCTTGCCGGAATGCGGGATGACAACGTTGTTCGCGCGGGCAAAACGCGTAATGGAGTCGAGCAAAATCACCACGTCGTTGCCGTGTTCCACGAGGCGTTTCGCCTTCTCGAGGACCATGTCGGCCACCTTGATGTGACGCTCGGGCGGTTCGTCGAACGTGGATGCGAGCACTTCGGCCTGGATGTTCTTGCCGGCCCTGGTGGCATCGTCCTTGAGGCGGTCGATGAGCTTCCTCATTTCGGTCACTTCTTCGGGGCGTTCGTCGATGAGGAGCACCATGAGCTTCACTTCGGGATGGTTCACGGTGAGCGCCTGCGTCACGTTCTGGAGGAGCACCGTCTTACCGGTACGTGGGGGCGCGAGGATAATGCTGCGCTGGCCCTTGCCGATGGGGGTGAAGAGGTTCATGATGCGTGTGCTGTATTCGTCCTTCTTCCATTCCAGATTGAGCTTTTCGATCGGGTGGATGGGGGTGAGGTATTCGAATGCCACACGGCGTTTCGTCTTTTCGGGCGGTTCGAAGTTCACTGTGTCGATGCGCATCAGGGCGAAATACTTCTCGCCTTCGCGTGGCTGGCGCACCTGGCCCGTGATGGTGTCGCCCATCTTGAGGTCGTAGCGGCGGATGATGTTCCTGCTGATGTAGATGTCGTCGGGGCCGGCGAGGTAGTTGTGGTCGGGGTTGCGGAGGAATCCGTGGCCGCCTTCCGGGATAATCTCGAGCACGCCTTCGGTGTATATGGGAGTCTCTTCGCCACCGGTAGAAGAAAGGATGCTGTAGACGAGGGCCTGCTTGCGCATGCGCTTGTAGTCTTCGATGCCGAGTTCTTCGGCGCGCTGCTGCAGTTCGAACATCGGGAGCCCGCGGAGTTCGCGCCACTTTGCCTTTGCGGCCGCCACTACTTCGGGCGGCGGCGGGGGCAGCTGGATGCTCTCGTCGATAAAGTCGTCTTGCGGGAGGTTCCTGTTGTGGCGGTTCTTGAACTTGTTGAACTTATTGAACTTGCCGTTGTTCCCGTTGTTATTGTTGTTATTGTTGTTATTGTTGAACTTTCCGTTGTTGTTATTGTTGTTGAACTTGCCGCCGTTCTGCCCGTTGTTCTGGCCGTTGTTTTGCGGGTTGTTCTGACCGTTTGCCTGTGCACCCTTGTTCGGGTCGGCTTCGGGCTTTGTTGTATCGGCAGGAGCTTCCGCTTTTTCTGCCTTCGGTTCCGAAGGTGCGGATTCGACAGCCGCGGGTGCCGGTTCGGGGGCCTGTTCGGAGGCCGGCTGTTTTGTCTTGGAAGATTCTTTGGGTTCCGGGGCTTCGGCTGTTTTTTTGGAGGGCCTGCCGCGACGCTTGGGCTGGGGTTCCGCACCTTCGGCGCTCGGAATCGGCTGCGCTAGGTCGCCGAGTTTCTCGTAGTCGATGGGGGAGTTTAAATCAATGGTGTCGGAAAGCAGTTGCGGTTCGTCTTGAACCTTCTTTTGTCTAGGCACTATTCGTTCCTTTGGCTTGTATGATGTTGGGTAGAATAAATTTTCCAGAAGATAGGGCCCCGCTCGGAGGTTCCCTCGGAATTCACGTATAAAATACAAAAAAAAATGATGTTTGTCATAAAAAATGCTTTTTTCGATGGAAAAAAGAAAAAAAGATGATTATCCAGCAAAAAAAAGGAATAAACGGGACTCAAAATTTTTCTGCAATAGCTATATTAAAGCACGTGGAATCACTAGACCGCGTTTTTGTTGCGCTAGGAAGCAATTTAAGTCCCCGCTCCCGTAGGCTTGCCGAAGGACGGGACATGCTTTCGCGCATATCTTCGGGCGGGTGGCTTGAAAGCCCGATTTACGAGACTCCTCCGGTAGGTCCGGAAGGGCAAGGTCCCTATTTCAACCAGGTCGTGAGTTTCTGGTACGATGGGGATCCGAAACGCCTGCTCCATTACCTCAAGGGATCCGAGGTCGTACTTGGACGCAAGCCCCGCGGTCACTGGAATTCCCGTGAAATTGATCTCGACCTGCTCTATTTCGGCAACAAGGTCATGGCCGGCCGGCCGACGATCCCGCATGCCGAAATTCCCAACCGCCAGTTCGTGCTTGTCCCCCTGAATGACATCGCGTCGGACTGGGTGGACCCGTTGAACAATTGTACCGTGAAGGAAATGCTTGCAAACCTCGTCGAAAGCGAAGGCAAGATTCCGTTCCGTACTATTACAGCGGAGGAACCGTAATGCTGACCGAAAAAGGTGTTCACTTTCTCGCCATCGAAGGCGTTATCGGCGTGGGGAAGACCACGCTTGCGCGAATTATCGCCGAGCGCTGGAACGCCCTCTGTATCGAGGAAAATTACGAGGAAAACCCCTTCCTGGAAAAGTTCTACGAGAATCCGGAACCCTACGCCTTCCAGACGCAGCTGTTCTTCTTGCTCGAACGCCACAAGCAACTTCAGCATTCGGCGCTCCAGAGCGACCTTTTCCACGACCTGCTCGTAAGCGACTACACCTACGACAAGGATGCCATATTTGCGGCCCAGAACCTCTCCGACAGCGAATTCGCCATGTACGAGCAGGTATCGAAGGCTATCGAACACGAGATTCCCCGACCGGACATGGTCGTCTACCTGCAGGCGAGCATCCCCACGCTTTTGAACCGCATCAAGAGTAGGGGCCGCCCCATGGAAAGAGCCATCGAGGGAAACTACCTGAAGGACCTCCAGAGCCGCTACGACCACCATTTTTGGCACTACTCGCATGCGCCCGTCCTGATTATCAACACGGACCATATCGATTTCGTGCACAACGAAAACCACCTGCAGCTGGTGCTCGACGCCATTGCTGCATGTCCCAAGCAAACGACTTATTTTGTTCCAGAAAGTAATTAAGAAGGTTATATGCAAATCATTGATTCAATCGAAACACTTCGCAACACCCTCAAGCCGCTCGCGGCATCCGGCAAGACCATCGGTCTTGTTCCGACGATGGGGGCTCTCCATGAAGGCCATGGGGCGCTTATCAAGGCGTCGGTAAAGGATTGCGATATAACGGTTGTCAGTGTTTTCTTGAATCCGATTCAGTTTGGCAAGAACGAGGATTTGGACAAGTATCCCAAGCGTCTCGAAGCGGATGCGAAATTGGCTGAATCACTGGGTGCCGACTTTGTTTTTGCTCCCAGCGTCTCTGAGATGTATCCGGCCGGCGATCCGCTGACGATGGTGCGCGACGAGACTCTCGAGAGCCTCTACTGCGGAGCCTACCGTCCGGGCCATTTCCGTGGCGTGCTGACGGTCGTCTCGAAGCTGTTCCTCATCACGAAGGCGAACCGCGCCTACTTTGGTGAAAAGGACTACCAGCAGGTGTTCCTCATCGAACGCATGGTGAAGGACTTGAACTTTGACATCGAAATCAAGCGCGTCCCCATTGTCCGTGAAAAGTCGGGCCTTGCGCTTTCGAGCCGCAACGAGTACCTTTCCGAAGAAGAACGCACCCAGGCGCTCGGAATCTCGAAGGGTCTCGCTGATGCGAAGGCCGCGTTTGTCGCGGGCGAGAAGGGTGTCGCTAAACTCCGCGATATCGTGGTGAAGTCGATTCTCTTGAACCGCGGCCAGGTCCAGTTCGTCGAGGTCGTGAACCAGAAAGACCTCCAGAAGTTCTCGGGTGTCCTCAAGGCGTCGGACAAGGCGGTCATTCTCGTCGCCGCGTTCTTCGGCAAGACGCGCCTCATCGACAACATCGAGCTCAACTAGCGTGTTCCATCGGATATGAAAAGAGCGCCGGCAATTTGCCGGCGCTTCTTGTATTCGGGGCCTTGGACCGATTATTTTTCGGTGGCCGTGAACACTCCGTCCCAGGTTTCGCCGGCAGCGACAGGCGGGTTGACCTTGTAGCTTTCGCAACGTTTGATGTAGACGTGCGAAGGTGTCGTCTTGCTGCCGGGGTCGCGGTCGGGATGGTGGGGCTCGTAGTCGAGGCACTGCGTGAACAGTTCGATGGCCTTGTCCCACTCCATGGCGAGGTAGGCTGCGCGGGCCTGTTCCCAGATTTCGACGAGCTTGAGGAGGTTCGCTTCGTTCTCGCATCCGGTGCGCTCGAGAAGTTCGAAGGTACGGACCGGCTGGCTCTTGCCCACCACGCGGATGGTGTCGAGAGAACGGTAGATGAAACGGCCTTCGTCGAGGTGCTTTTGGGTGTCCTCGCTAATTTGGATGTAGGCCCCGTATTGCTTCGCGGCACTTTCGAGACGAGCTGCGAGGTTCACGGCATCGCCCATCATGGTGTAGTTCTTGCGGGTTTCGGATCCCATGTTTCCGGTAACGATGTCGCCGGAGTTGATACCGATTCTCATGTGCATGTCGTGGACCACCTTGGGCCATTTCTGGTTCTTGTGCTCATCGGTTTCCACGGCCCACTTCTTGCGGAGTTTCATGAGTTCGCTCTGCATGCCGACAGCCGTGTCGCAGGCGTTCTGCGCATGGTTGGGCAGGGGCATCGGCGCTCCGAAGAACGCGATGATGGCGTCGCCTTCGTATTTATCCAGCGTGCCCTTGTTGTGGAGCAACGTGTCGGTCATCTTGGTCAGGTATTCGTTCAGCAGGTCGACGAGCTTACTCGGGTCACCAATTTTTTCGGAGAAGGTGGAGAAACTTGCGATATCGGTAAAGTAGGCCGTGATATTGAGCTTTTCACCGCCGAGCTTGGGCATAACTTCGTTGTTCACCATCTCGTCGATCAGTTCGGGGGAGATATACTGCTTGAACGCGTCGTTCAGGAACTTCTTTTCTTTGTTTTCGAAATAGAACTGGACAACCTGTGCAGCGACGTTCGTGAGCAGCATGGCGAGGAGCTGCTTAGAGACGCCCAGGTAGATGCCGCCCTGGAAATAGCGGAACGCGATGAACGCGTAGGCTCCCATCATCAAAAGCGATATGCCGATGGAAATGTAGCTGCGGACGAACAGGCCGAGCAGCATGCACACGATGGCGAGCAGGATGACGATAATCTGCTGGTAGTGCTCCGCGAGGTTTACGATGTAGTTGTCGTTCAGGATGTTCTGGATAATGGTTGCGTGGATAAGCACGGCGGGGTTGTTTTCTTCGTGCGGGCCTGGCACAAAGTCGAACAGTGCCGGGGCGGCGGACCCGAGGATAAAGACCTTGCCCATGTAGAGACCGGGGTCCTGGCGGTTGTTGGTGACATCGTAGTAGGCGACATGCTGGAACGGACGCATTTCGGGGTCGGTGTTGTAGCGGCCGATGTAGTTGACGAGGAATCGGCCGTAGTTGTCGATGGGGACGCGTTTGCGGTTGCCGAAGCGGAATTCTTCACCGGGCTTTAGGCTGTCGACCTTGTTGTTGGGTGTTCGGGCGATATCCTGGAGCACCTTGTCGCTCAGGATGTCGAGATTCGATTTCCATGTTTTGGCTTCTGCATCGTAGCGGAGGTCAACATCGATGGAAAGGTGGATAGTGCGGTTCTCGGGAATCTTTTCGAGAGAATCCTTGAAATAGCGAATCGTGTTCAGGATGTAGGGGGTGATAATGAATTCGTCGTCATTGTTGGAATCTTCCACGAGGAAGTGGTCGGGGGCGTCCTCCTCGGTATCGCGCTTCATCACGACGCCTTCGAAAATTTCTTTTTCTTCGTCGGCTCCGATTGCGTTCATTTCGTCCCCGTCAATCGTATCGGCGATTTTGAGAAGCGTGCTAGAGAGGTCTTCGTCAAGGGATTGGCCTTCGAAGAGCATGAACAGGGGTTTCCCGTTTTCGCTCTTGCGCACGGCGACCTTCGTCGTGATGTCGACGAGTTCGTTTGTCGCGCGTTTGATGGCATCCGGGCTCTTGAGGAAATTGCGCAGCTGGAGGAACATGGGGTAGCTGAACTGCGGGTAGGTGACGTGGAACTTGTCTGTGGAGTCCTTGTAGACGCCGAATGGCTTGCCGAGGTCGATGTATTTGCCCATCTTGATGACCACGTTCTCGGGCTTCTGGTGGAAAAGGTGCAGCGTCGTCATGAGCGACATCGTGGAATAGATGCGGCTGGGGACGTCGGGGTAGACGTAGGGGTTCGGGAATCGGTAGAGCATCGAAACGTGGCGCACGACGCCGTCATCGTCGGGGTAGGCGTTCACGGAACCCATCTGCGCGCCTGCGTGTGCGAGTTCGGGGTAGATGTTGTCGAGCAGGGTCTTCGTCTCGACATATTCTACGGAATCGACCTGCGATTCTGCGAACGTGGAACCGAACCCGAGTTCTTCGGCGCGTTCGTATTTCGCCAGTTTTTCCCACATGGTCTTGTGCTTGAACGAGGTCGTTTCGTCCATCATGAAGCAGACGATGGCATTCCCGCTCTCCTCGATGTTTTTCACCATGAGCGAGTCGAAGTTGTAGTGCGAGCGGATGCTCGTGAAAAGCGTATCCCAGGGCTTGGTGGAGTCCACCGTATTGAGGATGCTGATGGCCTGGTTCGCCTTTTTCTCGCCGAAGTCCGCGTCCTTGAACAGAATATCGAAGCCGATCGCCGATGCGCCGCCGTCACTCAGGTTCTTGATGACGTTTGCATGGATGGAACGGTCCCACTCGTTGTAGTTGCCGAGCTTGGTAAGGGAAGGCTCGTCTATATCCACGATCATGATGTTCGGGTCGAAGCTCTTGCTCACGGCGACCTTGCCGTCCTTTTCAAGCTTTTCGAATGTCTTGCCGGTCTTCATCTTGAAGAACTGGTCGTAGAAGAAATTCTCGAGGTCTTCGGCGGTAGAGCGCATCACCTCGACATACGGATCCTGCGCGTTACCAAGGAAAAGAATGAGGAAAATGATGACTGCAGTAATAACGGAACCGACGCCGATTTTCTTCAGTTTTTTCAATAATTTCTTGTTCATGCTGTCAATAATAATAAAAGAATATAAACTATATTTCGTAAGTAAACTCGAAGGAGCGTATTTTGGCTGAACGGAAAAAGACTTCTAGTAAAAAAACAAAAACAAAGTCGGCTGTGAAGGGAACCGAACCTGGGGATTTGCCATTCGGAGTTATTTTGTGCGGATGGATTCTGGTCGGTGTAGGCCTGGTGCTTTTGTTAGGTTGTGTGAGTTCTGTCTATAGCGGCACCGAAGGCAACTGGCTTGGCCCTTATTTCGGCAAGCTGATTCCCGAAACGTTCTGCTTTATCTTCGGCAAACTTCCTGTTGTTGCATTTACGTTTGCTCTTGTGCTTTGGGGCCTTTGCCTTGCGCTCCGTCCGGTACGGATGCGGGGGATAGGGCTTGCTGTCGGCATGAGCCTTCTTACGATTGATCTTGCTTGTCTCCTTGCGCTCAAGAATTATGGAGAATCGCAGCTGGGCCGCGACGTGTTGATGATGAACGGCGGCATCGTGGGCCAGTTTTTCTGCAAGAACATTGCGGAACCCGTTTTCGGCAATGTGTCTGCACTGGCTCCGTTCCTGTTGCTTCTTGCGGGGCTGGTTCTGATTCTTGTCATCTCGTTCGGGTTGCGACCGAGGCATTTTGCTTTTGTCGTAAGCGGATTCCGTTGGCTTGTAGGGCTCTTCATGAAGCGCGGAAAAGATGACGAAACCGCCGAGGAAGATGATACCGAAAGTGGCGTGGTGAGCGAGAATATCGGGCTTTCGAAGCGCAAGGGCATCACGTTCCTCGACGACGACACGATTTTCAAGGAACCGGACGGTTTCAAGCTCAAGCATAAAGGTAAGCTCAAACCCTTTAGTGCTCGCAAGAACTGGATGGAAACTCCAGTGTTGGCCCGCGGAAACGGCGAAGAACTGGACGAGTCGACTGTCGCTCCGACGATTGCGCCGACGATGCCCGCCGCTCCGGTGGCTGCGGACCAGGCGATTGAACCCGATTTTACGGGCGAAGATCCTGAAATCTTGCGCCTGGAACAGCAACTGCGTGACAACTACCGCAACATGAGTGCGCTCGAAATCAAGGAAATCAGGGACAAGATTGCCGAAATCCGCCGTGCCCGCGAAATGCTCAACTGGGAACGCGCCCACCAGAACAAGATTGTGGTGAAAGGTGCTGTTCGTGGGACTCAGCCCGATGCTTTGCCGGCCGAAACGCGCGATGATGCCACCGTGGTCGCAGAAAATGAATCTGAAAGGACCGTGGTCGCTGGACAGAAACAACCGGATGTGGCTCCGAGGATCGCCGCATTCCCCGGAACAGAAAAAGATGATGAGCCGACGCTGGCTGCGGGTGGCGACGCTTCTTCTGAAGAAGAGACCTTTATGCCCGAGATTGTCACGAGCGACGAGGCGGAACGCGACCCGACAATGGAACAGGATCCGACATACGAGGCTCCGAACCAGATTGGAACATCTTCTTCGGGCACCTCGTTTACGGGTGGTGCCGCTAACGGGATACCACAGCCCGACCCGACGGTGCATTACGACCCGTACCGCATTCCGACGGTGGATGAAATTCTGGACAAGCACGATCCGCAGCCTGCGGACTACACCGAAGAGGAACTCAATGCGATTGGCCGCATGCTCGAGGAAAAGCTCGAGAACTTCAAGGTGAAGGGGAAGGTGGTCGGTTGCGAGACTGGCCCCGTGATTACGCGCTTCGAGGTGGAACCGGGCCCGGGCGTGAAGGTAAGCCAGTTCAGCGCGCTGCAAGATGACCTCGCGATGGCCCTGAAGGCGGTCTCTATCCGCATCCTCGCGCCGATTCCTGGAAAGGGCGCCGTGGGCATTGAAATCCCGAACCGCAAGATGCAGACCATCTTCGGGCGCGACATCTTCGAGAGCGATGCGTTCAAGCCCTCGCCGGACAAGATTATCATGGCCCTCGGTAAGGATATTTCCGGCGAGCCGTTTGCGATGGATTTGGCGAAGGCCCCGCACCTGATGATTGCGGGCCAGACCGGTTCCGGTAAATCCGTGTGCATTAACGCCCTCATGGCGAGCATGCTTTTGAGCAAGACTCCCGACGAGTTGCGTATGATTCTCGTGGACCCGAAGGCGGTGGAACTCAAGATGTACGAGAACATTCCGCACCTGCTCGCTCCCGTGATTACCAAGCCCGAAGTCGCCATCCAGGCGCTCCAGTGGCTCTGTTACGAGATGGACCGCCGTACCGAAGTGCTTGCGAAGGCGAAGGTGCGTAACCTCAACGGCTTTAACGAGAAATTCGATGCAGGCCTGCTCCCCGAAGACGTGCCCGATACGGACCGCGGCCACCGCATGGCGTTTATCGTCGTGATTATCGACGAAATGGCAGACCTCATGATGGTCGCCGGGAAGGAAATCGAGAAGAACGTGAGCCGTCTTGCCGCAAAGGCGCGCGCCGTGGGAATCCACTTGGTGCTTGCGACCCAGCGCCCGTCGGTGAAGGTGATAACCGGTAACATCAAGGCGAACCTGCCGACGCGTATCAGCTTCAAGGTGGCCTCCCAGGTGGACGCGCGTACCGTGATGGACCACGCCGGTGCCGAGAAGTTGCTTGGCCGCGGTGACATGCTGTTCAAGGCGGTGAATGCACCCGACCCGGTGCGCGTACACGGCGCATTCCTGAGTGACGAGGAAGCGGAAAAACTTGCCGACGCCTGTAGCAACCAGAACGTCTGTTACCCGCAGCTCGAGACCTTCGAGGTCGAGGAAGCGGGCGGGGAAGGCGATGACGACGATGGCAATGCCGCAATGAACGAGAAGAAGGACAAGCTCCTGTTCGAGGTGGCCAAGTGGGCCATCGAATGCGGGAACGGCCTTTCTACCTCTGCCGTGCAGCGTCACTTCAGCGTGGGTTACAGCCGTGCAGGCAAGATCGTGGACCAGCTTTACGGCATGGGCCTGTGCGCCCGCAGTACCGGCAACTCCAAGCCGCGCGCGATGCTTATCGGCATGGACGAACTCATGCAACTCGAACGCTCCGGAGCGTTTAGATAATGTGAAGTGTGTAGTGTGAAGTGAGAAGTTTGAAATGACTATGAAAGAATTTGCTCCCGCTAAAATCAATCTTTTTCTCGATGTCATCCGCAAGCGTGAGGACGGCTATCACGACTTGGGAACGGTTTTCCAGACGGTAGATGTCGGCGATACGCTTGAATTCAGCGCCCGCGACGACGGAGAAATCCACCTGGAGTACAGCAACCCGCAGGAATACCCCGTGGAATCGGACCTCGTGTACAAGGCGGCGGTCGCACTGCGTTCGCATGTGGGCAACAACGACCTGGGTGCGGATATCTTTTTGGACAAGATAATGCCGCTCGGTGCAGGCCTTGGCGGTGGTTCCGCCGATGCAGCAGCGGCGCTCCGCGCGCTGAACCGCCTCTGGGAGTTGCGGTTGCCGCCTGCGGAACTGGAACGCATCGGGGCAAAGCTCGGGGCTGACGTTCCCTTCCTGGTCAGAGGCGGCACGGCTTTCGCCGAGGGCATCGGCGATCGTTTATCGTTTATCTCCCCGCTCGACCTGCCTGCAGGCGAGGTCCTGCTCATCGCGACCCCGCACGACGCTGTCCCCACCAAGGATGCCTATGCGGGAGTACCCAAGTCCGGGCCTGACCGCTGGGAAGGCTACAAGCTCGCATGGGAAACTGCCTCCGATGCGGAACGTTCTTTCGGCGGGCCGCTGCTCGATTCAGGCGCATTCTTCAACGCTTTCGAGATTTCCGTTTTCCCGAAGCACCCGCTCGTTGCCGCGATGAAGGACAAGTTCTTGGACCTCGGGGCGAGGGTCGCCCTCATGAGCGGCTCCGGCGCATCTGTCTTCGGAATATTTGTCGACAGGCAGCAGGCTGAAGCCGCCGCTGAAACCCTCAAGGCATACTCCCGCTACATCGCCCTCACCAAATTTTGGCACAGTTAGCGTCAAAAATGCCCTTTTTAGGCATGAAAAGCGCATTTCCCCTTTGAAAAAGGGGATTCTTTTTTTATATTTGCGCCCACCATTGGGGTATCGTCAAGTGGTAAGACAACGGATTTTGATTCCGTTATTCGTTGGTTCGAATCCAGCTACCCCAATGAATCTTTTAACAATAAACCAAATTGGAGTCTACAATGGAACTCACAAAACTCGCAGCAACCTCGAGAGTGCTAGGCAAGAGCCGCGACTGCGCCCGTCTCCGCAAGGAAGGCAAGATCCCGGCCGTCTATTATGGTAAGGGTCAGGAGTCTGTGAATATCAGCGTCAGCGCTATCGATGTTCGCAAGGTTCTCGCCCCGGGCAAGCGTTACACCCTTCTCGACCTCGAGATCGACGGCAAGGCCGGCAATCCCGCTGTCATTTACAACTACCAGAAGGATGCCATCACGCAGGCGATCACCCACATCGACTTCATCAAGATCAGCGACGACTCCAAGGTCAAGGTCCGCGTGCCGGTGAAGCTTTCCGGTCTTCCGGTCGGTGTCAAGACCCAGGGCGGCCTCTTCTCTCAGGAAACCCGCTACCTGTACCTCGCCGCCAAGCCGGCTTGCATCCCGACCGTCCTCGAAATGGATATTTCCGATTTCGAGACGAACGTGACGTTCTACGCCAAGTCCTTCAAGCTCCCGGAAGGTTGCGAGCTCGCCAGCCTCCCGCGCACGGTGATCTTCTCGATTACCTCGAAGTCCAAGAAGAAGGACGACGCTGCCGCTACGGAAGCTGCTCCGGCCGCTGCCGCTGCTGCTCCGGCTGCCGCCGAAGCCAAGTAATTTTGCCTGGTTTTGCAAAGGGGCCTGCCATTTGTGGCGGGCCCTTTTCGCATGCACGGAGGAAACTTTGAAAAATGTGTCAAAAAGTTCACATTGGGGCCCGCTGGGTATTGCTTTATTGCAAAAAAAAAATTATTTATGCGGTATGAACCGTCTTATCCATATTTTTCTCGTTTTGGCTTTCTTTACGGGAGCCTCTTTTGCTAAGCATGTTGCGGTTTTGGAGACAGTCTCCGATACCAAGGACCTCTTGTCTCCTTCGGAACGTATATATCTCACGAATACACTTCGTGAAGAGGCGGTCAAGGAACTCCCTGCCGAGTTGGAATACACCATCATGACCCGCGAGAACATCCAGGAAATGCTTCCGCCGGGCAAGGCCATTGAGGACTGCGAGGGCAGCTGCCTTGTGGAAACGGGTAAGAATATTTCCGCCGATTACATCTGCCAGGCGCGTGTCGGTAAGGTGGGCTCCAAGTTCTCCATCAGCACCGAAATCTATGAGACGTCCACAAACAAGCTGGTCGCCAGCTTCAACGGACTGGGTGCCGATGTCGAGGCCTTGATCGAAGTGATTATGGCGAAGGCTCCCGAGTTCTTCAGGAAGGTTCGCGGCGGTGCGAAGGGGATTATCCGCACTGGCTTTGACGGGGCCGGCAACCAGTCCTTCGCGATACACGTTTCGACTAATCCTCCCGGTGCAGCCTTGAGTATCGACGGGCGTCCTGTGCCGAAGTGCAATTCGACCCCGTGCCAGATCCTCCTCGAATCGGGAAGGCATCGTTTTCTGGCGGTCCTTGATCATTACGAGGATGCGGAAGGATCTTTCGATATAACCGGGAACGGCCAGCAAGTTTCTCTCGACCTCGTGCCTCGCTTCGGAACGCTCGTTGTCGAACCGCAGCTCAATGGCGGTGGCACACTCGATGAACTGGAAATGACCCTCGACGGGAACAAGGTGAAGGCTGGAAAAATCGAACTTGATCCGGGCGTTCATTCCGTGGAACTTTCTCACCGCTGCTACAATCCCGCTTCTTTCAAGGTCGGAATCTACAAGGGCAAGGAAGAAACTTTTAGAGACGCGCTTGTTCCGATTCCCAGCGGAATCGCGTTATCGGCGAGCAAGCCTTCGGGTGAACTGTTGAAGCTGCCCGTGTTCGTCAATGATGCTCCCGTAGGTGAGACTCCCTACTTGGGAAGCGTTCCCCTGTGTTCAAAAGTCGAAATCGGAGAAGGTGCCACAAGGACGGCTCTCAAGCTGGACCTCGTTGCTGGCGAAACCACCGAATACGAATATACGGTCCCGGAAAACGGTGGGCAGGGCAAGGTCTCTGGACGCAAGAGGAGGGGTGGCGCGGCAAGGCCTGACGTAAGTACGACTCCGACAACCAGTACGACGCCTCCCAAGGGAACGAGCGTGCCGACAAATGTGCCCAGTTCTTCCTCGTCGTCATGGAGCCTGGTTGACCATGCCGCATGGCTTCTGCCTGTATCGGCAGTTCTTGCGGGAGCAGGGCTTGCCATGGGTATAGTCTTCAATATCGATGCAGAAGAACAGTACAAATCTGCCACTGCCGACAACTATAAAGAAAATATGGATGCCGCTAAGCAGTCTCAGATGCTTCGAAACATTGGATGGGTTTTGACTGGAGTCGGTGGATTCGGTTTTATTCTTGGTACAACATTCTTAATCATAGACTTCTGATGAATAGAAAATTTCAGATATTGCTTGCTTTGCTTGTAAGCCTTGTGCTTTCGGCCTGTACCGACTATGCCCAGAAAATCAAGGACGAATTCGATCCGGATGACGCTAGCATGGCTGCTAATGAGATTAAGGAAATTTCGTACGGATACATGACGGACGATCGTGATGGCCAGGAATATCGGACAGTTAAGATTGCAGGCCAGGAATGGATGGCGCAAAACCTGAATTACTATATCGTGGACACCTATTGCTATGATGACAATTATCAGAATTGTGATACGTATGGCCGTCTTTACAAATGGGATGCCGCTTTGTATGCCTGTCCTGCCGGTTGGCACTTGCCCACAAAAGAGGAAATAGATATAATGATAAAGAATGTGGGTGACAGGTCTACGGCTGCGACAGTGCTCAAGTATACCAAACTATGGGATGATAGGGGTAATGGTACGGATTCCTTTGGCTTTGGTGCATTACCTGGTGGCTTGTTGGGCTATGAAGGATATTTTGATGGAATCGGCCTTACTGCTGGGTTCTGGAGCTCGACCGAGGGGGATAACGATACCCTTGCCGACTACCTGATCATGCGCAGTGATTATGATGAGGTTCGTCTGAATCAAGGGAGCAAGAATTACGGTTATTCCATACGCTGCCTTTATGGAGAAAGCGATCTGTCTTCAAGCAGCTTGGGGCCCAAGTCTTCATCCAGTCAACACCTGTATGGGGAATTCTTTGACGATCGCGATAGCCGGACCTATAAGACTATAGAAATCGGCTCGCAGACATGGATGGCCGAAAATCTCAGATTTGAAATGGATGACGGTTATTGTTATGATGATGATATGAGCTACTGTGAGAAATACGGTCGCCTCTATGTTTGGACTGCAGCACAGGACGCTTGTCCGGATGGCTGGCACCTGCCTTCGCCAGAAGAGTTTGATACTCTGCTTGCGACGGTGGGGAATAATGCGGCCGAGAAACTGATGGCGACGAATAGCTGGATAGACAGTGAGGGAAAAAATTCCTTTGGCTTTTCTGCACTTCCCGGCGGATTTAGGGGGAATTCTGGAAACTACTCCGACGAAGGTTCAATGGCGTTTTTCTGGAGCAACGCCAAGGCTTCAAATGGTACTTCTGGATATAATCTGATAATAGACCGCTTTGGAGATGCTTCAATCCATGGCGAATATGATTCTGCCGATGGAAACAGTGTCCGTTGCATTATGAATGGCGAAAATTATAGCTCTTCCAGCAGCGCGGAATCCTCTTCTTCATCTGTTGTCTTTTACCAGGATGAAGACCTCTTTGATGATCGCGACGGACGGACATATAGAACAGTGACGATCGAATCGCAGACGTGGATGGCGCAGAATCTTAATTTTGTGACGGAAAACAGCCTCTGCTATAATAACGATGAGTCCAGTTGCGATACGTATGGCCGTCTTTACAAATGGCAGGATGCGCAGCTCGCTTGCCCTTATGGATGGCATTTGCCGTCGAAGGATGAATTCGAAACTTTAATTACGGTTGCCGGCGGCTATGAGATAGCGGGGAAGACGCTCAAATCTACTACTGGCTGGTGGGATACCGGGAAAGGAGAAGGCGGAACTGATGATTTTGGATTTACGGTGCTGCCGGCTGGATACATTAACACTAACGAAGCTTTCATCTCTAAGACCGCTGTGACCTTATTTTGGACATCCTCTGTAAATGTGGATCGAGTATATACACTGAGTTTTTCGTATTCCGATGATACCGCTTCTATGTTCCTCAATGACACGAAAGAATCAAAATCTATCCGTTGCATTAGAGACTGATTATGACGAAGTTGATTGACATCCTTGTCCTTTTCTCGTTGATGTGCTTCTGCGCCTGCACCGACTATGCTCAGCAAATCAAGGACGAATTTGAACCGGATGATGCAAGCGGTTCGTCGGCGACTACGGAAGATAATCCTCTGCCCTCGTACGGATATATGACGGACGAACGTGATGGCCGTTGGTATAGTACCGTTAATATAGCAGGTCAGGTATGGATGGCGGAAAATCTCAATTTTGATACAGGAAAGAGCTATTGCTACGATAACGATGACAGGAACTGCGATATAGCAGGAAGATTGTACGAATTTAAAGATGCCTTTGTGGCCGCCTGCCCCGATGGCTGGCATTTGCCTTCTGCTGAAGAGTTTGAAATATTGATTAAGAATACGGGTGGTGATGTTAATGCCGAATCTTTAAAATCGGCGAGTGACTGGGACGGAAATAATTCATCCGGTTTCAATGCTTATCCTGCAGGACAAAAACGATTTGCCGATAATTATACCGATATGGGTTCTCTCGCCATTTTTTGGAGTGCAACGCAAGACGGTGCTGATGCCCATGCATTAATGATTATCAATATAGGATTGGCGTCTGTTGCATCTGTTGTCTTTGAACCTATTGAACAGGCTTTTTCTGTCCGCTGTGTCAAGGATTAAAGAATTAGTACCATGAAAAAACCTCGCAATTTTGTTCTTTCTGCTTTCGTTCCCCTTGCCATGTCGGCCCTGCTTGTGGCATGCAACGATAACCCGCAGAGGCCGCACGGCAATTACGGCGGCCCCAATGGCCCCGACGAAAACGAGAATCATGGGAGCAATCCCCAGAACGGTGGCACGCCTTCGAGCAGTTCCGAGACCGTCGTAAACACGGCCGAGGCTGGCGGTATCACGTTCGACCTGGTTATCCGCGATTTCCAGGTGACGCATCCGGACTTCGAGAATTTCTCCAGCGAATATGCGAGCAGGGGAGACTATAATTATTGCGAACTCAAGGGAGCTACGTCAGGGCTTTGTGGCGAACTGATTCTCAATGCCGGTTTGCCGGGGTACGATGCTTCCTGGTATGCGCTTGAAGCTTATCATATGACTTGCGGCAACGTCAACTCCAAGACGGGAGCCTGGATTGGCCAGGATGGATTGCCGAATGTGGTGAACCTGATGTTGCCGACTTACCTGCAAAGGACGACGGCGACAGATACGCTCAAGTATGGCGAATGTGCCGACAAGGAAGAGTCGGGACGTACACGCCATGGTTATGCGAAGGTGACCGACGCGGCGGTTCGTGGCTCCAAGTGTACCGATGTCATGTGGTCTAATCCCGTGTACTACACTCCCGGCATGGTGCAGCCTCACCTTGCGTTCACCCCGGATCCAGAGACGGGCAAAATCGACATGCTCGACGGCGTGAAAATCCTGAAGGCAGGCGAACTCTGCGACAACCAGTTCTTCGACCAATGGTATAGTGACGATAATTCCTTTGCTAAGCGCACCAATACGGCTCTCGTGATTCCCTCCGATGCGTCCAATGCCTATTCTATCGATTACAACTACAGCAACGGCGGCTATTTCCCTCTGGATGTTGTCGATGCTGTTACTCTCAGTTTCAAGTCGGTGGCAACGAAGGAGAACGGCGGATGCACGACGGACCAGTGTGAACAGTGGGGGCCGCAGTCGCTTTCCATTACCTGTCCGCCGTACGATTACCAGTATGCGCCCGACCAGAAGGATGCGATGAACGCCAGTACCGATCAACTCTGTGCGGCATGGCTTGTGAATGGCGGTCCTAGGTCTCCGGATGCGGCTATGGCAGCGGCCGGGGCTGCGCCTTATAATGTTGGCTTGCATCACCTCCGTAATTTCGGCTTTACGGAAATGGGCTACGTGAAGTTCAAGTACCGCTCGGCAAACCAGGTTCCCAGTCCCGAAGTTTTCGAAATTGCGGGCGATGACGACATCTGGGTGTTTGTGGACGGCGTGCTGGCCATCGACCTCGGCGGAACGCATTCCCCGACGCCCGGCAGCATCGACATGTTTGTCCTTGCGCGGAACGGACACGGTTGCCATGCGGGTGAACCTTTGGCTGATTATTCGAACTGTGACGGTGTGACCGATGCGACCGGCTGGGCCGATGACACCTGGCACCATCTCCACTTCTTCCATGCCAAGCGCCAGACGGGCGAATCCAATTTCCTTATCCGGACGAACCTGGGCGAGGTCGCGTCTAGCCGCTACGCCCCGTAACGCTTTTCTCTAGGTTTAACCTTATCGGATCTGAATCATGTACATTATAGTCGGTCTCGGAAATCCTGGTACTCAGTACTCTAACACTCACCACAACGCGGGCTTTATGGCTGTCGAAAAATTGGCCGACCCGAACAAGGACTGGAAAAGCGAACACAAGGCGCTTACCATGAAGGTGAACATCGCGGGCGAGGAATGCCTGCTCGCAAAGCCGCAGACCTACATGAACCTCTCGGGCGAGGCTGTTCAGGCCCTGATGACCTGGTACAAGGTGAAGGTCGACCATCTGCTGGTCTTTAGCGACGACATTAATTTGGACGTAGGCCGCATCCGTTGCCGCAAGGATGGCAGTCACGGAGGCCAGAACGGGCTCCGGAATATCATCGAGCACGTGGGCGACAAGTTCCCGCGCATCCGTTTCGGTGTGGGCAAGTGTCCGCCCAAGTTCGACCTTTCCAACTGGGTCTTGGCGAAGTTTTCGCCCGAAGACCGACCCGTCTTTGAGGAGGCCATCGCGAAAGTCCCCGCGCTCGTGGAATGCTATTTCAAATTCGGCATCGAAAAGTGCATGGAACGCTACAATGGCAAATAGTCTTTTTTTACGTATTTCTTTTGTCTTTTTGCTGGCCTCTTTTGTGTAAAATTGCTATATTCTATGCGCAAAAGAGGTAATTTATGAAACTTTTGCCAGAAGCTTTGACGTTTGACGACGTCCTCCTTGTTCCCGCTGAATCTTCTGTCTTGCCGGCCCAGACCGACGTGAGCACACAGCTCGCTCCGAATATCAAGCTGAACATTCCTATCATCAGTGCCGCCATGGATACCGTGACGACGGCTCCCTTGGCTATTTCGCTCGCCCTGCAGGGTGGTCTTGGCATCATCCACAAAAACATGAGCGTCGAAGAACAGGCCGAAGAAGTCCGCAAGGTCAAGCGGTGGCAGTCCGGTATCGTTGTGAACCCGGTGACGCTCGATGCCGACCAGCCGGTCTCCGCTGCTTTTGAACTCCGCGCCCGCAACAAGGTGAGCGGCTTCCCGATTCTTTCGAAGGGCAAGCTTGTGGGCATGCTCACGAGCCGCGACCTGCGCACGGTGAGCGACATGAACGTGAAGATCAGTTCCGTGATGACGAAGAACCCGGTGACGGCTAGCCCGAAGGTGAGCCTCGCGAAGGCGAAGGAAATCCTCGCCGAAAAGCGTATCGAGAAGCTCCCGCTGGTGGATGCCTCCGGTGCACTGAAGGGCCTCATCACGATGACTGACATCTTGAAGCGCGAAAACAACCCGAACGCTAGCCTCGACAAGAACGGCCAGTTGCTCGTGGGTGCCGCTGTCAGTACTTCTGCCAACACTCTTGAACGCGTCGCCGCCCTCGTGGACGCCGGCGTCGACCTGCTCATTATCGATACGGCTCACGGTCACCACATCGGTGTGCGCAACATGGTGAAGACCGTCCGCAAAAAATACCCGAAGCTCACGATTTGCGCAGGCAACGTCTGCACTCCGGAAGCGGTTGCGGAACTTGCCAAGTGCGGCGCGAACATCGTGAAGGTGGGTATCGGTCCGGGTTCCATCTGCACCACGCGTATTGTTGCCGGTGTCGGTTACCCGCAGTTCTCTGCTGTCGTTGAATGCGGCAAGATGGCCCGCAAGGTTGGCGTGAAGATCATTGCCGACGGTGGTCTCAAGTTCTCGGGCGACATCGTGAAGGCTCTCGCTGCCGGTGGTCACGCCGTGATGGTGGGCTCGCTCTTTGCAGGTACCGAAGAAGCTCCGGGCGAAGTCATTCTCGCCGATGGCCGTAGCTACAAGAGCTACCGCGGCATGGGTTCCCTCGGTGCGATGAAGGCTGGTTCTGCTGACCGTTACTTCCAGGGCGGCGTGCAGGAACCGCGCAAGTTCGTTCCGGAAGGCATCGAAGGCCGCGTGCCCTACAAGGGCCCGCTCCGCGACACCGTTTACCAGCTGATTGGCGGTATCCATTCCGCGATGGGCTACGCCGGTGCTGCAAACCTCGATGAACTTTACAAGAAGGCGACTTTCGTGCGCATTACGGGCGCAGGCCTTCGCGAATCTCACCCGCACGATGTGACCATCACGAAGGAAGCCCCGAACTACCATACTGGCGACTAAGTTAGGACTGAGTTGTATACTCAGTTTATGGCTTTGTAAATAAACGACCCTGTTGTAGACAAACTACGACAGGGTTTTTTATATTTCGCATTCAGAAAGGTGATTATTTATGAAAACAAAGTTGTTTGTGGTTTTCCTGTTGTTCTTGCTTTGTGTCGGTTGCTCGTCGGAACGCCAGTTCCTGGATGCTGGCTGGACCCAGAAACCCGCGAAGATGAAAATCCTGGTTACGAAACCCACTGTTTCGGATGAAGAAACTTTACCCGACGTGATGGACCCGATTTCGGACTGGTTCAGGGAGAAGGTCGATCATGCCATGCAGTTCAACTCGAACGTTCCGTGCGTGGTGGAAAAAATTTCCAAGAAGAAAATTTCGCATGAACCGCTGAACATGAGCGGTGTCGAAGTCCAGATTCCGAAGGTCGAAGCGATGTCGGACAGTTTCGATATCTACATGATACTGGACAACGTCCAGATGGTCTTTTCGGAGAGCTCGAGGACCGTTGGTGGCTCTCCCGTGGGAGCGGTCATGGTTGTTCCTGCGGGTGGCGCCGCAATGGCCTCCGTTGCCTCCGCGGGAATCACGATCAAGGGTGAATCTACCGAGATTGATGCCGACTATGTCGTTTACGACGTGAAAAGCGGCAAGCGGCTTGCGTACGGACACCTCGAGGAAAGTGTTTTCCACGAGGAAATTGCGATGGAGCAGGGCTGGTACGAAAACGTGCGTCAGCTGATGCTGAAAATCCTAGGCAAGACCCCTGTCACGCGTTTCTAGTTTTTATATTAGGAGTTATATGAATTCAATCAAACTTGTTCTTTTCTCGTTAATTGCAGGCATTGTGTTTTCTGCCTGTAGCGCCCCCCGTTATTTCATAGATGAAGACTGGAAGGGTAAACCTCAACCCAAGAGTGTCAAGGTTGTCTTCACGATGCCCAAGGTGGTTGTGCCGGACGATTTGAGTGACGACTTGCCGGAGTATACGTCTAATTTTGCGAAGTGGTTTGGCCCGGAGTTGAAGCAAAATTTGATAACGAGGTCGCAAAACGGAACCCAGTATTCCATGAAACTGATCCAGCCTAACGAGGTAAGCTACAAGAGGCGTGAGTTGGCGGACAAGGATTTCATGGTTCCTTCTTTCGATCATATTCAGGCGGATGCCGATGTCTATCTCGTTGTGACAAATACCTGGATTGGTCGAGAACAAGAGGTCCGTTATGTCACTACTGCAAATGGAATGATGATGGCCACGACCTATTCCTATTTTACAATGAAATGCACTTATGCCTTCTACGATGCAAGAACGAAAAAGAATTTAGGCTATGGCTATGCACGGGGGAGGAACAGCTATATGTTCGCCGTTACACGGAGCGACTGGGAAACGTCACTCCGGTACATGGTTGAGGATTTCGCTAAGGAAGCCCCGCTGTTTGTCCAGTAGCGAGCAAACGGCGCTGGGGCGCTACATTTCCCAGCAGTCCTCGAATTCTTCCTTGAAAAAGCCTTCTTCTTTTGCCTTTTGTACCTTGGCGTCAATATAGGCTTTATCTGGATTGCATTCTCTGTTGTCGTCCAGTGTTGTTCTATAGCAATATACCGGCTTCTGGCAAGGCTTGGTGGAACCGCTGTCGCCACAGGCGGTAAGGGCGAGAGCAGTCATGGCGAGTACGGGAATTAAAATTTTCTTCTTCATAGTCTTCCTCTTTAACTGATCACTAATTTATAATTTATTTGCAGAAAAAGTTCGATTAACCCGAAAAAAAGCCGCTTTTGAAGTATTTTGGCAATGTTTAATGGGCTCGGCATGCGTTAAATTGCTATTTTTCTGCCAATGAGATTGCTGTTCTCGACATTTTTTGCGTTTGCGGCCCTGTTTTTTGCCTTGGTCGCCTGTTCCGACGAAGAGGAAGGGACAGAATTCCTTTTTGACCGCGAAATCATGGAAATGAGCGTCCTTCGTAGCTGTGCCGACGAAGGGGACTCTTCGGCCTGCTACCGTATCCGCTACCATTATCCTATCGAACGTGAACATTATTCGGGCCTTGTCGTCTGGCTCGATACGTTTGTCGTCGACGACACCTCGAAAGCGGTTTCCTCCAAACAGATCGACAAGGCGACGCAATTTATCGAATATCCCAAGGGAACGTCGAGTTACTACGACACGCTCGACTTGACCGAACTTGTGCAGGAATACATCGGAAAATACGACAGCCTGCAGGTGGCTCTTTTCTGCAAGTATTCCGATGATAAGGATCCTGGCTCTGTCCAGCGCGTATTCCTTCATTTTGGCGATGACCTGCCGCCCTCTCGCGTGACGATATTTGATTCTGTCTGGACAAACGGGGCTCTTTTCGAATGGTTCCGTCCGACGGACCAGGTGGATTTCTACAAGCCGGCCGAGCTATCCGGCGAAATTGTCGGCTACAATGTGGTTATCTATTCGGCCGACAAGAACGAGGACTTGCGGAACCTTAAGGTGATACTCACCACGGCCGACGGCGTGGATTCTACGGGTTCCAAGTTCTATAGGCGACATTCCCGAATCCGCGCGAATGCGGATTCTGTCTGGTTCGATTCCGTGTCGCACACGGACAAGGACAAGAATTATCTGCGCCTCTCGATAATCGACGGCAAGGGCTTTGATGCCGATGTCGATTCTCTCAACCGTTTCCGCATGGTCATCAGGGGCCTGCAGTCCAAGTCCGAATACACGATTGGCCTGTCCGCCTGGGATGCCGCAGGCAATTCCTCCGGGACGGAAGGACTTTCTACGGTTGAAACTAACCAGCTCTTTATCACGACGGATTCTGTTGCTCCGGTGATGCCGACTCGCATCTTTATTCTTGAAGATTCCCTTTTCCCCGGAAAGGCGCGCCTCGACAGCAACAACCGGCTCCGCATATTCTGGAGCATGAGCGTCGATCCTTACGAGGTCAAGCACCCAATCAAGTCGGATTCCATCGTCCTCATTCCGGATACGTGTCTTTTTACGCTGTGCTATGATACGGTTCAGACTTATATCATCGAACGTTATAGCGCCCTGGACAAGAACTGGAAGATTTATGACGACACGACGCTTGCCGCAGGGCGGTTCTCCAAGCGCTATGCGCTAGATGGGGATACCATGGTGGCTTCCGCGACGGGAATTTTTGTGACTGATACCATCCGCTGGGTTTCCCCGGGGGATACGATTGTTTTCCGCATCCGTTCCAAGGACAAGTCCGGTTATTATTCCGCCGCGTTGGTCGATACCGTTTATGTCTCTCCGGGCGCGCTCGCGTCTGAACTGGAATGTCCGGAAGGGTTTGTTCCTGTTTCCGTTTCTGATTCGTCGAAGTTCTGCATGGAAAAGTTCGAACACCGGAACGATTCCGGCGAATTCGTTGTCAACGTGCGGCACTCCGAGGCGGTTGCCGCCTGCGAGGCTGTTTCGGCGAGCGGATTCAAGGTGAGTCTTTGCAACGAACGCGACTGGGAGCTTGTCTGCCTCTCGGGTGGTTCGCTTTCGTATGGTGTATTGAACGAACTTTCTGTCGATGCGAGTTCCTTCCTTTTCGGCTACTGCAATGTCGGGACGAACGATTCCATCTCCGCGGCAGACATTTCCAAGCGCAATCCGCGCTGCGTAAACCCCGACGGCATCCGCGACCTGCCCGGGCAATACCAGGAATGGGTCATCGGCAAGTCCGAAGATACATCGGCCGTGGTGAAGGGCTCTAGCTTCAAGATTTACAACGGACTCGACCGTGAGTCGCTCGCCTATTGCACCAACCGTTCTTTCCCGTACTTTACGCGCCCGGCCTATTCGACCGATACGATTTTCCTGTACCGAGAAGGGACCAAGGTTGATACCTTGTTCCAGGCCGATACGTCTCGGACGCCTTACGAGAAGAAACCCTATCTGACAATGAAGGACTTCAAGGATACTTTGCAGTTCTTCGATGTCCAGGATTCGAACGGCAATTCCATCGGTACCGACTATGCGCTCTATTCCGAATACAGGAAGGGCGGCGATGCCTGGCTCGACACGCTTGCGAACGGACTCAAATATGTTCCGTCAGAAATCAAGGTGGTGTTCTTGACGGGCGAGAAGGTTCCTTTCCGCCTGGCGGCGTCTTTCTACAAGTCCACGACGATTGGATTCCGCTGCTGCGCTTATCCAGAATAAATTTTTAATTCTTTAAAATGTCCGAAATAGAAAAGTTTTTGTCTGTCGCCGAATCGCTTGCGAAGCGCGCCGGTGAACTCTGTCTTGAAATCCAACAAAACCTGGGCGATGTGCATTACAAGTCCAAGAAGGACGTGGTGACGCGTGCCGATATCGCAAGCGAAAAGCTGATTGTCGAGGGAATTCGAAGTGTGTTCCCGACGCATTGCATCCGTACCGAAGAGGCTGGCGTTATCGAAGGCGAGGACCCGCGCTACCTGTGGATTATCGACCCGGTCGATGGCACGGTCAATTTCAGTCGCGGCATCCCGCTCTGGGGCATCTCCATCGCGCTCCATTTCGAGGGCAAGCCGCTCGTGGCGGCAATCAACCTCCCGAAACTCGGTGAACTCTATACTGCATCGAAGGGCGGGGGAGCCTTTATGAATGGACGCCCGATCCATGTGAGCCGCGAGGCGGATTCTGTCCATGCCATCGTAAGCAATGGCGATTTCAACGTGGGCGATGTCTCGAAGATTAACGAGCAGAATTCCCGCAACTTCGCACGCGAGGCGGAAGCCTTCGAACGTGTCAAGTGCCTTGGCTCTGCGGTTGTGGAGGGTTGCTTTACAGCCTGCGGTCGCATCGATTGCTTTGTGATGACCATGAGCTACCCGTGGGATATCGCAGCCATCGCGCTGATGGTCGAGGAAGCCGGCGGAATGTCGACCCGCATCGACGGGCAACCGCTCGAATTCGTGGATGCAGAACAGGCCGTCTTTACAAACGGCCTGCTCCACCAGAATCTGGTTGATATATTATAATAATTATTAGAATAGAATAGTTTTGTTTAGAGCGGGATGTTCCCGTGCTTCCTCCAGAGCCTTGCCTTCTTCTTGTTCTTGAGGTAGTCGAAGGCGGTGGCCAGGCGGTCGCGCACGTTCGCGGGCGAAATCACCTCGTCGATGTAGCCGTTCTTCGCGGCGATATACGGGTTGAGGTACTTCGCCTCGTATTCGGCAATGAGCTGCTTGCGCGTTTCGGCCGGGGTGGCGGAGGCGGCGATTTCCTTCCTATGAAGGATGTCGACGGCACCTTCAGCGCCCATCACGGCGAGCTGTGCAATCGGGAGTGCGAACACGCTAGTCGGCACCCAGGTTCTTGCTGTTCATGGCGATATAGGCGCCACCGTATGCCTTGCGGAGGATAAGCGTCACGCTTCGGCACGGTCGCTTCGGCGTAGGCGTACAGGAGCTTTGCGCCGTGACGGATGATGCCGTTGTGTTCCTGCTTGGTGCCCGGCATGTAGCCCGGAACGTCTTCCAGCGTGAGGATAGGAATGTTGAAGCAGTCGCAGAAGCGAACGAAGCGTGCGGCCTTGTCGCTGGCGTCCACGTCCAAAGAACCGGCGAGGCACTTCGGCTGGTTAGCGACGATACCCACGACATTACCTTCGAGGCGTGCAAAACCGATAACAACGTTCTTTGCGAATTCCGGCTGGATTTCGAGGAAGGAATTCTTGTCGGCAAAGCAAGCGATCACGTCGCGAACGTCGTAAGCGCGCTTGAAGTTGTCCGGAATGATTTCTTCGATGTCGAGAGAACGGTCGACGATTTCGCCAGCCTTTTCGGAAGCCTTTTCGGTATTGTTCTGCGGGAGGTAGCTGAGCAAGTTACGGACGCCTTCGAGGCAAGCCTTGTCGTCCTGGTACACAAAGTGAGCAACGCCCGACTTCGAGAAATGAACGCCAGCGCCACCGAGCTGATCCGGGGTCACGACTTCTGCAGTCACGGCCTTCACGACACCTGGGCCCGTGATGAACATCTGGCTCGTCTTTTCCGTCATGAAGATAAAGTCGGTAATGGCGGGGGAGTAGCAAGCGCCACCCGCGCAGGGTCCGAGGATTACGGAAATCTGCGGGATGATGCCCGAGGCGAGCGTGTTGCGGGTAAAGATGCCGCTGTAGCCGTCGAGAGAATTCACGCCTTCTTCGATGCGGGCGCCACCGCCGTCGTTGATGCAGACGAACGGGGACATGGATTCGAGAGCGAGGTCCATTGCCTGGCAGATCTTCTTCGCGTGGGCAGACCCGAGGGAGCCGCCGCTAACGGTAAAGTCCTGCGAAGCCACGTAGACGGTCCTGCCGTTTACCTTGCCGTAGCCGGTCACGACGCCGTCGCCAAAAATGCGCTTGGATTCGGGCAAATCGAGGCTCGTAGAAACGCGGAGGGCGCCGATTTCGCGGAACGTGCCCTTGTCAAAGAGGATTTCGAGGCGTTCGCGGGCGGTTAGCTTGCCCTGCGAGTGCTGCTTTTCGACGCGTGCGGCGCCGCCGCCCGCAATGGATTTTTCCTTGTATTCGTTGAGTTTCTCGAGATAAGACTTATCCCACATATTAGCTCCTGTAAAAAGGATTTTTTACTTTTTTTTGTTTCGCGCGTAAATGTAGAAAAATGTCTCGCTTACAGGAATATTTTTTAAAAATACCCGATAAGAAGCAAAAAAACGGCATTTTGCGTCATCTGGGGATGCTTTTTTTGTATCTTGATTGTAAAATTTTGTTTTCGTTTGCGTGCGTTATATATTAAACTTACAAAAATGTAGATTTTTGTCTGCCTGTGCCGTTAAATTTTATGAAAAATCAAACTTTTTAAAACTGACAAAAAACTAACTTACAAAAATGTAAGTTTTTGAAGATTTTTGCCCGTTTTTCACTATTTGTCAAGCCCCTTTGCTATCTTTACAGACGTTAAAAACATTAACAATCAAAACTCTCAACGGAGATATATAAAATGGCAATCAAGAATGCTTACCTTCAGAAAGTCTATGACAAGGTCGTCGCCCGTGATCCGGACCAGGCCCTCTTCCATCAGGCTGTCCGTGAATTCCTCGAATCCCTCGACCCCGTCCTCGAACAGGACAAGTCCTGGGAAACCAACGGCGTGATCGACCGCCTCGTCGAACCGGAACGCGTGATCACCTTCCGCGTGCCTTGGCTCGATGACAAGGGTAACGTTCAGGTGAACCGTGGCTACCGCGTGCAGTTCAACTCCGCCATCGGCCCCTACAAGGGCGGTATCCGTCTCCGTAACGAAGTGACGCTTTCCATGCTGAAGTTCCTCGGCTTCGAACAGATCTTCAAGAACAGCTTGACCACGCTCCCCATGGGCGGCGGCAAGGGCGGTTCCGACTTCGATCCTAAGGGCAAGAGCGACAACGAAGTGATGCGTTTCTGCCAGTCCTTCATGACTGAACTCTGCAAGCACGTCGGTGCTGACACGGACGTTCCGGCTGGTGACCAGGGTACTGGCGCTCGCGAAATCGGTTACATGTTCGGTCAGTACAAGCGCATCCGCAACGAATTTGTGGGCGTTCTCACCGGTAAGGGCCTCTCCTACGGTGGCTCTCTCGCCCGTACCGAAGCTACTGGCTACGGCCTCTGCTACTTCACTCGCGAAATGCTCAAGGACCTCGCCAACGACTCCTTCGAAGGCAAGACCGTCGTGATTTCCGGTTCCGGTAACGTCGCTCAGTTCGCATGCCAGAAGGCTACTCAGCTCGGTGGCAAGGTCGTGACGATGTCCGACTCCAACGGCTACATCTACGATCCGAAAGGCATCAACCTCGACGTCGTTCTCGACCTCAAGAACGTGAAGCGCGCCCGCATTAGCGAATACGCCAAGCTCGTTCCGGGTTCTGAATACCACGAAGGTTCCAAGGGTGTCTGGACGGTCAAGTGCGACATCGCTCTTCCGTGCGCTACCCAGAACGAACTCGACCTCGAAGGTGCCAAGGCCCTTATCGCTAACGGCGTGAAGGCCGTTGCCGAAGGTGCAAACATGCCGTCTACTCCGGAAGCTATCGAAGCCTTCCAGAAGGCCGGCGTTCTCTTTGGACCTGCCAAGGCTGCTAACGCTGGTGGCGTGGCTACCTCCGGCCTCGAAATGTCCCAGAACTCCGAACGTCTCTCCTGGACCTTCGAAGAAGTGGACAAGAAGCTCGAAGGCATCATGAAGAGCATCTACGCCGCTGCTTCCTCTGCTGCTGTCAAGTACGGCCAGAAGGGTAACCTCGTCATGGGCGCAAACATCGCTGGCTTCCTCAAGGTTGCCGATGCCATGAAGTGGCAGGGCGCGGTGTAATTAAGGCTGTCATTCCCGCCTTTGAGCGGGAATCTCCCTTCAAAAAAGTCCTCCGGTCAAAAGCCGGGGGCTTTTTTTATTTGGGAGGGCAGCGCCCTCCCTTGTCGTTATACTCCAAGTTGGAATACTTGAAGTTGGAACGTGTTTTTGCTTACAAAAATATTTTGTTTCTATTGGGAATAATCCATATTGTACATTTTTGATTTAATTTTTTTATCATTGGTGCTGGAATGAAATTATTCGACGAAAACATCATATTGCGCTTCGCCCTTCTGTTCGCTTGCGTCCTTTTTGCGGCGTTTATTCCCGGCATCCTTGACTTTACCGACAATTACCTGATGCTTGTGCCCTATGTGCTTGCCATCGTGTTCCTTGCTTATGTGTCGATTTTTTACCGGTTCCCTACGGCGCTGAACCGGAAAAAAATTCGCAACGACATTGAAATTCCGAGTTCTGTCGAAACTGAACCTGTCCGCGATTTCGAGAAGGACCTCCACGAGCAGGACGAGATTTTCCAGATGATGATCGACGTCTCGCAGGATGGGTTCTGGACCTACAGCGTCCCGACGGGGAAGGTCTACTGGTCCAACCGCGTGGCGAAACTCCTGGGCGCGAAGGGCGGCCTCGAGGATTCGTTCTATGCGCTCAAGTCCTACATCATGGAGAAGGACTGGACGGAATTCAAGTCGGTACTTTCGAAGGCGCTTGCCGAAGGCGGCAATTTCTCGTGTACGCTGCGTCTCTCGTCGCGTCGAGCAAACGGATACGACCAGGTGGTTATCGCGGGCCGCACGCAGGTGGATGCCGAAAACAGGCCCGTTCGTGTGATAGGGTTCATCAGCACGGCGATGGACAGCAAGGCGGTGGAGCGTCAGAACTATTTCTACGTATACCAGGATACCCTGACGGGGGTCTACAATCGCAAGTTCTTCCTCGAGAAGCTCAAGGCGGACATGGAAGCGGCTTCGCTCAGGCACGATAGCACGTTGGCGGTTGTCCTGCTCGATATCGACAGCTTCGGCTCCATCAATGCTTCCTATTCGATGAATTTCGGGGATAACGTTTTGCGGATTGTCTCTGAACGTATCAAGGCTTTCTGCAAGGAAGAAGACATTGTGGCGCGAATCGGCCCCGATGTCTTTGCGGTTATCCTGCACGATGTCGATCTCTCAGACAAGGAGACGGGGCTTCTCTCGACGGTCAAGCAGCTGCACAACAAGGTGAAGTCCCCGATCCAGCTCGACGGCCGCGACCTGTTTATCAGCATCTCGATGGCGGTGGTCGTGAATACGGATGCCGACTGCGTCGAGGATATCCTTGCGAGTGCGAATGCGGTCCTCCGCAACCTTAAGAAGAGCGTGAATCACGGCAGTATCCAGTTCGTGACGGGAGGCATCCGCGAGAAGGCGATGAAGCTCTACAGCCTCGAATACGAGATCCGCCGCGCCATCCAGTTCCAGGAATTCGTGCTGATGTACCAGCCGATCGTGGATATTGGCGCGGACAACGCGATTGTCGGCTTCGAAGCGCTGGTGCGCTGGAACAATTCGAAGCAGGGGATCGTTTCGCCGGCTGAATTCATCCCGCTGGCCGAAGAGACAGGCCTCATCGTTCCGATGGGGGCGCTTATTTTGCGCATGGCCTGCGAGCAGACTAAGAAATGGGTCGACATGGGATACGAGAATATCCGCGTGGCTGTGAACTTCTCGGCGCGCCAGTTCTCGATGGAAAGCATGGTCGACGATGTGAAGAAGATTCTCGCAGAGACGCACCTCAACCCGCGCAACCTGAAACTCGAGATTACCGAATACACGGCGACGTGCGAAGTGGAGAAGGCGGCCGACATCATGCGCTCGCTCTCGAACATGGGCCTCCAGATTTCTATCGATGACTTCGGCACGGGCTACAGCAGCCTCTCTTACCTGAAGCATTTGCCGGTGCATACGCTCAAGATGGACAAGTCGTTTATCGACCACGTGGCGGATGACGAGGAAGATGCCGCGTTTGCGAAGATGGTTATCGGTATCGCGAAGTCTTTGAACCTGAGCATTATTGCGGAGGGCGTGGAGACGGTGGAACAGCTCGAATTCCTGCGTAGGGAAGGCTGCCGCCAGATCCAGGGCTTCTACTTCAGCGAGCCTCTTTCGCCGGAAGATGCGCTCGACTATATGAAATTACATTATGCGGGGGATTCTGCCGTGGCTCCTGCGGCAGATGCTGCCGAGAGGGAACTGGCGCAGGTCGTGCGCGCCTAGCGTGTTGCCCTAGATCCCGTAGCAGTTGCGTGTGTTTTCGCGACAGTGCCTGTAGAGTTCCTCTATGGGCACGTTTTTTATTTCGGCGAGTTTTTGCGCGATAAAGGGGATGAGGCCGGAATGGCTCGGCTTTCCGCGGAAGGGGATGGGCGCCATGTAGGGCGAGTCCGTCTCCAGGAGCAGGCGGTCGAACGGTACGAGGCTTGCCGCGTCGCGGACGTTCTGGGCGTTCCTGAAGGTGACGATGCCGGTAAACCCGATGTAGATTTCCGCATCGAGGGCGAGAAGCGATTCTGCGAATTCGGGGCTGCCTGTAAAGCAATGGATATGCAGCTTGTGGCCGTGGAGGTCGGCGTTTGAGAGGACGGCAAGTGCATCGTCGTCCGCTTCGCGCAGGTGGAGCACGAGCGGCTTTTCGCTCTGGAGGCCGATTTGGAGGTGGCGTTCGAAAAGCTTGACCTGGGCGGCCTTCGTCTCTGCGCCGTAGTGGTAGTCGAGGCCGAATTCGCCGCAGGCGACACATTTGGGGTGGGCGAGGTATTCGAGGAGGCGGGCCTCGTCAGCCGCGGTTTCCGTTTCCACGTATTCCGGGTGGATTCCGTAGGCGGAATAAACGTTGCCGTATTTTTCGGAGAGCTCGCGGCCGCGGGCGAAGTCGGCGGGATCGCATGCCACATGGACAAAGGCTTCGGGAAGCGCGAGGCCGCTTTCGGAGGCGGCGGGGGAGCGGAGGCGCGCGAGGAGGGCCTCGAAGGTTTCTCCGGCGTGCCGCTCGTAGGAGTCGATGTGGCAATGGGTATCGATAAACATGGCGTCCACTCTAGTACGCGACATCCACGATTTCGTAGGTGATTTTGCCCTTGGGGGCCTGCACTTCGACGCTTTCCCCCTGCTTCTTGCCGATGAGGGCCATTCCGACGGGAGATTTCATGCTGATGCGGCCTTGGAGGGGGTCAATTTCCTTTTCGCCGACGATGCTGTAGGTCTTTTCGCGCTTCGTTTTTTTGTCTCGTAGCTTGACTGTGGCTCCGAATCGGATGGAACCGTCGTCTGGAGCTGCCGTTTCGATAATTTGCGCCCCGTCGAGGATGCGGTCGAGTTCCCGGAGCCTGCGGTCGATTTCGCGGACGCGCATGCGGCCGTAGGTATAGGCGGCGTTTTCGCTGCGATCGCCTTCGGCTGCGGCGGCCTGGACCTGGTTAATCATGGCCGGGCGTTCCACGTATTTTAGGTGTTCCCATTCGGCCTTGAACTTGTCGAATCCTTCCTTGGATATCAGGTGTTTCATGCCCCAAATTTAGCAAATTGTGGAGTTTCTTTTTTCTGGGTTGTTTCGTCATGTAAATTTTTCTATCTTGCGGTCTGAAATTTAAAAGATGTTAGGGAAAAATGGTTTTATCGAGAAGAAAGCAGGAATCAAAATACAAGAGGCTGAGTAGAATCTATTACAACCGTATGTTCCCGCGTAGGCAGGATGCGCTCAAGGTGGCGTGGTCCGTGTTTATCGGCGTGTTTATCGGTGTCTGGCCCACGATTGGTTTGGCCATTATTCTCACGGTTGCTCTTTGCGCTCTTTTCCGCCTGCCGAAAGTTCCGGGTGTCGTTGCCGATTTCGTTGCAAACCCGGTGACCCAGTTCGGCATATTCTACCCCTCGGGCTACTATATCGGTTGCAAGATTGTCGATCCCGACCCGATCAAGTTCGATTTTCTGGGCGAGTTCGAGCGCATGTCTGTTCGCAACTGCCTGGACATTGTCAAGAACCTCTGGGAAAATGCCGCCGGTCACCTGCTCGCCTTCATGATTGGTATAACCATCGTTGCCGCTATCACCGGATTTATCTTCTTCTTCATTGCGTATTTCGTTGTCAGTTACCGCAAGAAGAAGTGGATTGAAGGCAAGACCGGCTATATCCACAACCTCATTTCCGAGGACGAAGTTTTAATCAAGGAATCTCACAAAGGAAAGAAGCCCATGATGCACATCTACCCGTTCAAGGCCCTTCGCCCGGTGAACCCTGCCGAGGCCAAGGACATTTCCGCACTCCCTTACGACGTGATGAACCGCGCCGAAGCGAAGGCCATGGCCGAAGGCCTGCCGCACTCCTACCTGCGCGTGACCCGTGCCGAGATCGAACTCGACGACAGCGTTGACGCCTATGACCCGAAGGTCTACGCGCATGCCCGTGCGAACCTCGACAAGATGATTGCCGAGGGTGTCATCGCGCACGACAAGAAGGACTGCCTCTACGTCTACCGCCAGACGATGAACGGGCGCGAACAGTACGGACTTGTTTGCACCGTGCCTGCCGCCGACTACTTCAACGGCATTATCAAGAAGCACGAACTTACCCGCGCCGACAAGGAAGAGGACCGCCTCCGCCACGTGCTCGACACCAACGCCAATACCGGTCCGGTGTTCCTCACTTACCGCGACAACGGCCAGTTCGACCTGTTCGGTGCCGTTACCAAGCGCAAGCCCGTCTATGACTTCGTGAGCGACGGCGACGGCTTTGGCCACACCGTCTGGATTATCGACGACGATGCCGAGATTGCCGCCATCCGCAAGAGCTTCGAGGAGATTCCGGTGAGCTACATTGCCGACGGTCACCACCGCAGTGCCGCCGGAGCCCGCGCCGCAAGCTACCGCGCGGAGCAGAACCCGAAGAACACGGGCGAGGAGGAATACAACCGCTACCTCGCAATCCTGTTCCCGAGCACGCAGCTCAAGATTCTGGACTACAACCGCGTGCTGAAGGACTTGAACGGCCGCACGCCGGAGCAGCTCATGGAAGAACTGGGCCTCGTGTTCGATATCGAGCCGCTCGCCGAAATGCAGCACCCGGCAAAGCAGAACCAGGTGAACATGTACCTGCAGGGCAAGTGGTACGCCTGCACGTTCAAGGACAAGTTCCTCAAGAACCTGGGCCCGGTCGACAGCCTCGACGTGGCCTTGCTCCAGAAGCTCGTGCTGAAGCCGATTTTCGACATTGACGACCCGCGTACCTCCAAGCGCATCGACTTCGTCGGTGGCATCCGCGGTCTTGGCGAACTCGTGAAACGCGTGGACAGCGGTGAATGCACCTGTGCCTTCGCGATGTTCCCGACCACGCTCGACCAGCTCATGAACATCGCCGATGCGGGCGAGATCATGCCGCCGAAGAGCACCTGGTTCGAGCCCAAGCTGCGCGACGGCCTCCTGGTCCATACGCTGGACTAAGGCTTGTGCCGGTTCTGCCGGATTGATGGGCAGGAAACAGGGTCAAAGCATTAAAGCCTCCGCACTGCGGAGGCTTTTGCTATAGTCTTGGTCTTTGGTCGGGGGTTAGTTCACCTTGCGCATGACACCGATGACACGGCCCGCGATGGAGAAGTCCTTTCCCTTGTTGACGACGATGGGACGGTATTTCGGGTTGGCGGGGCGCAGTTCGATATGGTCGGAGAGCGGCTGGTAATACTTTACGGTCGCCTCGTTGTCTACCTGTGCCACGATGATTTCACCGCGTTCGGCAGTCTTTTGTTGGCGGGCGAAGATGAGGTCGCCGTCGAAAATGCCTGCATTGATCATGGAATCGCCCTTGACGCGGAGCGCGAAGACGTCGGAGCGGCAGGCGAGGAAATCGCGGTCGATGGTGACCGTACCTTCGAGGTTCTGGACTGCAAGGATGGGCGTACCGGCGGCGACTCGGCCAACGATGGGGATTTCGATGGTGTTGCTCGGTGCCGTTTCGGCTGCGGAACCGTCGGTGTCGACAATTTCGATACCGCGGCTGAGCCTCGGGGCTCGGTTGAGGTAGCCCTTCTTGATGAGGGCGGCCAGGATGGAACGGACGCCGTTTGTCGATGAGATTTCAAAGTGGTTGCCGATTTCACGGACCGTAGGCGGCATGCGGTTTTCTTTGGAGTACTTCTTGATGTACTCGTAGATTTCCTCTTGACGGGCTGTCAATTCTTTGCGCTTGCTGTTGTTTTCCATATGGACCTCGCTATGGCTTGGTGTTTACCTACATAAATATAATGAACATTTGGGCAAATGTCAATAGGTTCACTGCACAAAAATGCAATTTTTTTATACTAGGCCCCCAAAAAACAAATAGGCTTCTTTCTTGAAGCCCACTTGCTTGCTTTTGTTTGCCTATGTTAAAAATGAATTTCGTTATTTTTAATACAGCGGATTGTGTAGGAATTCAACTTCTTTGCGGATGAATTTTTCAAATTTTCTCCGCAAATCATCCATCTGCTAGCGCGTGTTTCGCCAGAATTGTTCGAACTCCAGTAGACAACGCATTCTTCATCGCGGATATTTTCGTTGTCTTCGCCATAGTATGTGTCTGGTTTTGCACTAAATCCGTAAAGATCGATACCTGGCTTTTTCCACCCAAACGCCGCCCGTAGCGAAATACCTATAGGGGCTTCGTAGCTATTATCTCGGACAAAATTACCAAGTTGTCTCCAATCGTCATCAGAGGGAAGATGCCAACCAGAAGGACATGTTTTTTTTGCTTTGTCCCAATCTCCGGTTCCATAATCCATTGCAAACCACTCTTGTTGGCCAATCACAACACTTTTGATGACTTTTCCATTTTTCAAGGCTCTAATGTTTCGACGTGGGGCAGGTCTTTTTCCCCAGACAATTCGACCATTAAACCCTTTCTGTTTGATTTCTTTTTCTGGAAAGATTGCGTAGCTTTTCCATGAAATGTTAGACATATTTGCAAATCCTATTATCCCATTTTTTGTTATAGAGAGTAAGGGTGTTCCTTTTGCATTGGATTTCCCAAAAAGTAAACGATCATTGATATAGTAGCTAAATCTTTCCTGTTGTCCTGTAATTAATCTGATTAAATTTCCTTTGATGTCAAAAAATGTTTTGGAGTGCCTGTTTTGCTTGTTGATTTTTTGAATGAAAAGCGGAGAAAAATCGCCTTGACTTGTAATTGCGTCTCCGCAGGCTTCGTACCATTTTTCGAGTCGTGATTTGATAGCCTCTTTCTTTTCGTCATTAATGCCAAGTGCTAAGTTATATCTAATCATGGCAAGATCGTTTTCTAGCGGCTCTGGTGTTACTTCTCCGATTACGGTAATGATGGATGAAACTTGATATGATTCTGGTGAGAGGGCGTTTACGCATGCTTCAATCATGGCGCGTTTGTCTGATAGCGAGTTGGAAGCTTTGACTGCATTTAGCTTAAATTCACCTGTTAGCTCAAAAAATTTTGCTTCGAATTGGGGAAGATCGATTTCATAAAAATGTTGGCATTCTTCATCGATAACTTCATTTAAGGATATAGAACTACATCTGTCGTTCATTTTTGCGATGGAATTAGCTTGTTCCCATAGTGCATTATATTCTTGCTCTTGATTTTGATCAAGAGAGAACTTGTTCTTCATATTCTTAAGAAGATTTATTCTGTCTTTTATATCTCCGCTAGATTGATATGTGACGGTGACATCGCTGGCAGATGCAGCTATGACGAATACAAATAAAATCAAAAGAAATTTTTTAAACATACGGTCTCCTTAATCCTGGATGCACCGGACTGCGTAGTATTCGTTTTTATTGTCTGTTTTCGACTCGAAAAATTTGTAGCTGAAATCAACGTCCCAAACGAAGGCGTTTTTCTTGTCTGCTTCCGAACTTGTCCAATATGCAGAGAACGCTGTTTCATAGCAAAACCCTCCGCTGGATGTCTTGTCATTTCCAAAACATCCGAAACTAATTATATCTTTGTTTTTTATTCGATTTTTTTCAAGAGTTAAGAAGTCTTGTTTGCTTGGTAAATGAAAACCTGCGGGGCAAGCGTGAATAGCGCTCTCCCAGGTATAAACCATGTTGTTGTCTGCGCATGGTTTACCATCATTACTCTTTTTGTAACATCTTGCTCCTTTCATGGCTTTATTGACGTTGTCTGACATCCATACTTGTTGCCCAATAGTGACTGTATTTCCTGCACAACCAGAAAGAAGCATGCCACCGATGATTAGAATCGCGTAGCATTTTTTTATTGAATTTATTTCCACCATTCTTTTTCTCCAGATTCATTCGATGAATTCTCATTAGTGTTATCTTGTTGATTGGATGAAGTGGTTTTTTCTTCTGGTGAATTTTGCTTAGTTTCTGTTGTTGGAATGTTTTGTGCTGGCGTAGATGTTGAATATGTACTTTCCTTAGGATAGTTTGGGGGGTTATCAAGATAGCGGAATCCTTGACGAATCATGCAATTTTTTACAGTGGAAGCGTATTTTTCATCAGGAATTTTTTGCATGCTTACATCATATTCGCATTGCGCAAGAGCATTTTCTGTATCAAACTTGTTATATCCTTCTTTATACCATGCTGGTGGATTAATAACGCATGAGATGAACAGGCATGCAGATGCCACTACGGCCGCGTAATTGAAAATGCGTTTGATGTTTTTCATAAAGTCTCCGTTTTTTGCTGATTAGTAAGCTGCGGCTCGAAAACAGAGGCCTTGTGGCATTTCTTTGCAAAAAAAAGGCGTGTGTTGCCAATCAATTGTTTGCAGACTGAGGCTCGGCAAAGCCATAACGCACAAACAAAAGTCAACAACCCACGCCCCGAATGGGACGTGAGCGTTTGCCTATTACCTTCTGCGTTTGAATTTTGCCGATTCCAGTCAGGAAGGTAATAAGAAGCAAAGCTCTATAAATCCGGTCGCAGGTTTACCTGCTATGTATCGAAAATATAAATAAACTTTACTGAATTTGATAATTTTTTTGATTATTTTGGCAAAAAAGCACAGAATAAAGACCTAAATGTGGGTTTCGTCATTTTTTTTGGGATTGCACGAAAAAAATGGCGCAATACAAAGCGTAACTGTGTCTAAAATAGCGGGGGAGTGTCATGCGGGTTTATTTCCCGGAAGAGACGATGACCTTCGCGGTCTTGAGGATCTTGTTCTTGAGCTTGTAGCCCTTCTGGAACACGGTGACAACGTGGCCTTCGGGCACGGTCTCGCTGGGCTGCTGCATCAGGGCTTCGTGCATGTTCGGGTCGAATTCCGCGCCTGTCGGGTCGATTTGCTCGAGGCCCGCGTCGGTCAAAATCTTCGCGAACTGGTTGTAGATCATCTGCATGCCTTTTTCGAAGGCTTCCAAATCCTGGGCCTTGTTTTCGCTCGCGAAGGCGCGCTCGAAGTTGTCCTGCACTTCGGAGAGTTTTTCAAGGAGCTTGCCGTTGGCGGTCTCGATGAGTTCGAGCTGTTCCTTGGCGGTACGGCGGCGGTAGTTGTCGAATTCGGCCATCAGGCGGAGGTTGCGGTCATTTGCGGCAGCGAGTTCGGCCTTGAGAATTTCCTCGGCAGATTCCGTAGGTTCGGCAGACTGTTCGGCGGCTTCCTCAGCGGGCTGCTCGGCGTCGGCAGGTGCGTCCGCAGATTGGGCTGCGTTGGCCTTGTCCTCGGTTGGTGAGCCTGTCGAACCATCCATCTCCATAGCGTCTTCGGCGGCCTTGAGCACGTCATTTTCGAATTTTGCCTTTTCTTCTGCGGTCGGTTCCTGTTCGTTCAAATCTTCTGCCATGGTATTCTTTCCTTTGATTTTATTTTTCAGCCCAAATTTAGCAAAAAACATGCCAATGCCAAGACCATGGAATAAGGGCGTTATCAGGTCCCCGAGAGTATTATTTTGAAACATTGTTATCAAATGTATTTCTAAGTTTAAATCAAGTATGAAAATCAGAGCAATCATGGTTATGATCCTCCTCCCTGTTTTCTATATATTTAGTTTACATAATCCGCATTATCGGCAATACTATAATGCCAAAATACAGGATATTTAACTAAAAACGCCAATCGCTGTACATTCTGCGCCTGCCTCACGATAAGTATATGCCCTTTTTGTTATATTGTTGAAAAATGAAGAAAATCGCCACAATCGCCTGCCTTTTGCTCATCGCCGTCGCCCTAATGGACGGCTGCGCCGTGACGCGCAAAATCGACGCGGCAAGCATCATGCGGAACATGAAGGTGGATTTTCGACAGTTTACGCTCGATTCGGTGGAAATCCGTCCCGACATTGTCGATCAGCTCGGCGGAGCCGTTATCGGAGGAATCCTGCCGAACCCGAATGTCGTCGCGTTCGTGCAGAACCTCGCGAAGGGCATCGTCAACATCGATCTCGGGTATGCGTACCTGGGTATTGTTCTCGACGTGAAAAATTCCGACGTCGATACGCTCTGGCTGCGGGATTTCGCTGCGCACGTGTCGCTCGACACGCTCATGGACCTGCCGCTCGAACTCAAGGATTCCGTCACGCTTATTCCCGGCGAGAACAAGGTTCGGCTATCTACGCGCCTCCCGCTGGACAAGAGAATTTTCAAATTCAAAGAAATCGCAGAAGTCAAGGCCGCAGGCAAGCTTGTTGTGGCGCTCGGCCCGGAAGGCGAGTCCGTGTCCTTCGACTTCAACGATTCCCGCACGATTTCGCACGAGGAAATGGTTGCCATTGAAGACAACGTAAGGCAGACCATCCTGAACAGTATATTGAAAGACTGGGTCGGCGGGCTGTAACCGGAGGAAAAATGAACCGCAAGTATGTTCCCGAAAACCTGAATGTCGATGATTCCCACGAGGTTTCAAAACTTTACCAGTCCTTGCTGCAGCGCGAGATTCCTGTAAATTCCGCGAAACTCCGCCAGTGGATTCTGGACTGGAGCGAACTCGAATCCGTTTTGGGCGAAGTGAGCTGCCGCCGTTACGTGGCGATGACCTGCAACACTGCCGACGAAGAAGCTGCCAAGGCCTACGAGAGCTTTGTGGAGAACATCCAGCCCATCATGAACGAATACGACGACAAGCTGAACAAGAAGCTCGTCGCCCACCCGGCGAAGAATGCGCTCCAGGATGAATTCGGCGAATGGTTCAAGGGCGTCCAGGTTTCCTTGGACCTGTTCTCCCCCGACAATATCGCGCTCGAGACCGAAGAGAACAAGGAAATCCAGGCGTACCAGAAGATTACCGGTGGCATGAGCGTCGAATTTGATGGCGAAACGAAGACCATGCAACAGATGGCCGCCTACATGGAACGCACGGACCGTGAACTGCGCGAACGCGCCTGGCGCACCATGTGGGATCGTCGCCTCAAGGACAAGGAAGCGCTCGACAACTCGTTTGATAATTTATTCTCAATTCGCAAGCAGATTGCGAGGAACGCCCACTGCAAGGACTTTATCGATTATATATTCCTCGCGAAGCACCGTTTTGACTACTCCCCTGCCGACTGCGAAGCCTTCCACGAGAGCATCGAGAAACTGGTCCTCCCCCTCCAGAAGGAAATGTACAAGAAGCGAGCGCAGAAGATGGGCCTCGAACGCCTGCGCCCGTGGGATTTGAGCGTAGACCCGATGAACCGTGCCCCGCTCAAGCCCTATAGCATCGGCGACGAACTTATCGAGAAAGTCGACCAGATTTTCGAGAGCATCCATCCGCAGGCAGGCAAGTGGGCCCGCGAGATGCAGGTGAAAAAGCTCATCGACCCGGATTCCAGGCTCGGCAAGGCTCCGGGCGGCTACCAGATCGGTTTTGACGAGAGCCGCCTCCCCTTTATCTTCATGAATTCGGCCTGCACGGACCGCGATATCTACACGCTCCTGCACGAATCGGGGCACTCGTTCCACCAGTTCGCACTTGCGGACCAGCCCATTTTCCCGTACCGCGACGTTCCCGCCGAATTCGCCGAAGTGGCAAGCATGAGCATGGAACTCATCGGCATGTCGAATCTGAAGCCTTTCTACGGTGATGACCGCGAAGCGATCGAACGCAGCACCATCGGTGAACTCGAAGATGTCGTCTGGCTTTTCCCGTGGGTCGCGAGCGTAGACAGTTTCCAGCACAGGCTTTATAACTTCCCCACCCATACGGCGGAAGACCGCAGCGATATCTGGGACGAAATCATGTCCCGCTACGATGCCGGCGTGGACTACACCGGGCTCGAGGCCGTGCGCCGCAACCTCTGGCAGAAGCAGCTCCATATTTTCGAGTGCCCGTTCTACTACATCGAGTACGGGATTGCCCAGATCGGGGCCCTGCAGGTGTGGGCGAACTTCAAAAAGGACCCGAAAAAGGCCATCGACGACCTCTTCCGTGCCGAAAGTCTCGGGAGCAGCCGCCCCGTGAAGGAGCTCTTCGAGGCCGCAAATATCAAGTTCGACTTCTCCCCCAGGACGCTCGAACCGCTCATGCAGGTCGTGTGGGATGAACTGGGCAAGTAATTTTTTGCAAATTTTTGCGAAAAAAGGCCAAAAACGCTTGACAAGCATGAATAAAATATCTATATTTGGCCTCACATCCTGGAGGGATGGCCGAGTGGTTGAAGGCGCACGCTTGGAAAGCGTGTTTACTTTACGGTAACGAGGGTTCGAATCCCTCTCCCTCTTCTAAAATTTTTCGGAGGTACCCCGATGTCCGATCAGAGAGTCTATCTTGACGATATCTATGCTAGCAAAGAATGTCAAGGCTCTGTATTCCGTGCCGTTGTCATGATGGCGCATGAAGCCCGCTTCCTCAACAACCAGGCAGGCCAGGGTTACATCCAGCTCAACAAGAAGCCCACTACCATCGCCATGTACAAGTTCAAGGAAGGCAAGCTTTCCATGATCGAAAAGGCGAACAACGATGTTACGGATGAAGCCATCGCCGCTGCCGAAGCTGCCGATGCTGCCGCACCGGAAAACGTGGCCGAGAACGCCGCCGCTGCCGATGCCGCTTTCGGTGTGTAATCGCTAAATCAAGCAAAAAAATTTCGCCCGGCTCTAAAGCCGGGCTTTTTGCATTTTCAGGCAATGAGCCGTTTTTACTTCTGGAAAAGAACTTTATGCGTATTACGGTTGCGGCCGAGCGGTTGCCGGCCGATGTTCCGGCCCTTCAGGTCAAATATCCTTGTCGTGGCAGCCTGCAGCTGAATGTCGCGGATACGGACAATCCTCGTTATTGACGTGTCAGTCTTGCTCGTGTCAGAAGTATCGGGAGCGACGACGCTCGTATCGCCAGCAGAAGACGTATCGGGCTTCGTGCCCGCTTCCTCGAGTTTCCAGATGAAGGATTCGTCGCGGTCCACCTTCCGGTTCTGCTGCACCTGCTTGCCCACCGCCTGCAGGTAGAGCCCGCTCTTGTAGTTCTTGAGCAAGAAGGCATTCGGCATATTGACTCCGGCATCATCGAAGGTATAACGCTGGTGAGCACCGCCGTTGTAACCGTAGGTCGAGGCGACAATGCCAGCCGCAGTGGATTCGTTCGGGATATCCACGACGCGGCTCCCGAGCTGAATGTAGTATGTAACGGGGTTATCGCCCACCGAGAAAATTTTCACGAAGGTCGCCGTATCGCTACAATCCATGAGTTCGAGCGCATTGCTAGATGTAATTCCCATGCATTTCTTTGTTTCGCCGAGGGACTTGATCCTCCCCTCCTTGTAGAACGCCACCTTGAACAGCTGCTGGTAAATGGTCTCTACGAGAATCACGTGGTTTATCAGGTCTTTTTCGGACTTGGCCTCGCTCGCCTGGTTCAGGCCATACGGCCATATATGCTGACGGTCGCAATGGAGTTCCGCATTCGGGCCGTCCATTTCACGGAGTTTCGCCTGGACCTTGTCGTTCCTGAACACACCGTCCACGCAAGTTGCCGCATATTCCGACGTGGTCCCGACGCCAAGCGTGTGCGCCATCTCGTGCATGGCCGTGGGCACCACCATATAACTGCGGTTCTCGCCAAACCGGAGGTCGCCGTTGCTGCTGGCCTCGGCTGTGGGCACGCCCGGCGCGTAGTAAACGTTGATGAACTTGGAAAGGTTCGAGTAGGTGTTGTAGAGCTTGACCGCCGAATCCATCACGGTCGTAATGCGCTTGTAGGCGTCCTGCTCGTCGGCAGTCGGGTTTGCGGACTTGTGGAGCGTGTAGGTGACCTCGGCATGCGAAAACACAGCCATAAGGGCAATGGCCGACACCGCTAGCAAGCTTCGCTTGAAAAGCATAGATACTCCTTAAAACCAGACACCTCTTTTAATATACATTCATGGCGCAAGGTGCGCAAGTAAAAACAAGAAAACCGGACAGGCACGCGCGGAACGGCGACGAAATTGGTGGACAAAACAGTGTGAAAATGCTATCTTTAGCCCCGTAACTTTTAACCGGCGATGCAAGTCGCCAAAGAATCAAGAGGTAAAACAAATGGCAGTTTCTTACAAGGAACTCGGCCTGGTGAACACCAGGGAAATGTTTGCAAAGGCTGTTAAGGGTGGCTACGCTATCCCGGCTTTCAACTTCAACACCATGGAACAGATGCAGGCCATCGTGCAGGCTGCTGTGAAGCAGAAGTCTCCGGTGATCATGCAGGTCTCTAAGGGTGCCCGCAACTACGCCAACGGCACCATCCTCCGCTACATGGCCCAGGGTGCTGTTGAATACGCCAAGGAACTCGGCTGCGCCAATCCGCAAATCGTGCTCCACCTCGACCACGGTGACTCTTTCGAACTCTGCAAGGACTGCATCGACAACGGTTTCTCTTCCGTGATGATCGACGGTTCCGCTCTTCCGTACGAAGACAACATCGCCCTCACCAAGAAGGTTGTTGAATACGCTCACCAGCACGACGTGACCGTCGAAGCTGAACTCGGCGTGCTCGCCGGTGTGGAAGACGAAGTCCAGGCTGAAGAATCCCACTACACCAAGCCGGAAGAAGTGATCGACTTCGCTACCCGTACGGGCTGCGACTCCCTCGCTATCTCCATCGGTACCAGCCACGGTGCTTACAAGTTCAAGCCGGAACAGTGCACTCGCGACCCGAAGACTGGCAGGCTCGTTCCGCCTCCCCTGGCATTCGACGTGCTCCACGCCATCGAAAAAAAGCTCCCGGGCTTCCCGATCGTGCTCCACGGTTCTTCTTCCGTGCCGCAGGACGAAGTGGACACCATCAACGCCCACGGTGGCAAGCTCCCGGATGC